>CAZCPB010000059.1:0-18074 GCA_964500365.1 uncultured Phycisphaeraceae bacterium | reverse complement strand
CAGCCGGCGGAGCGACCATCGCCGCGCAGCCCCGACCGCGCGCTCGCCCAGGTTGTCGAGCCCGCGGGCGGGCAGCGGGCGATTGAAGGGGCGGGCGAGCGCCGGCCACAGCCGCCCGCTCACCGACGGCGGGGCGGCGTTGTGCGCGCCCAGGGGCCGCGCCGTCACACCGCTCACGTCGCCCTCCGGATCGAGAAATACTGGAGCGCACGCCGCCACGCCTGGACCAGGAGCGGCTCGGCCGGCGCGGTGAGCCTGACGCGCGCCCACTGCCCGGGCCGCATGGTCGGCAGAACCGCGGTCGGACGCACCACGACCACGAACTGCGGGTGCAGCGTGCGGGCGCGCTGCGGATCGGTCGGGTCGATCGCGATGTCGCCCCCAGCCATGGTCGACAGCGCCTCCGAGGCCACCGTGCGGGTCGCGGCGGGGGCAACGCGGAGCACCTCGCCCTCCGCCTGCTCGCCCGCCAGTCCGCGCAGTTTGAACGAAGCGCCGACATCACCCGCGCCGACCCCTTCGCGGAAGACGTACGCATGGTCGAGGTCCGAGATGATCGAGCGGATCTCGAGCACGTCGGCGCTCCCGACCTGCGCGACCAGCGCGCCGCGCGAAACGAACCGGCCCACCGCGTTTTCGAGATCGATCGCCGTCCCCTCGACCGGCATCAGCAGCCCCGACTCGGGCGCGCGGACGGCGAGCGACTCGACCCTGCGTTCGGCACGGGCGAGGTCGGCCACGGCCTTCTCGAGGGCGCGGCGCGCGATCTCGGTGTGCGCCGGGCCGCGCAGCGAGGCCTCGTCCAGTTCCGCGGCGGCTTGTCGCCGGCGCGCCGCGGCGGAGTCGCGTTCGGCGATGACCTCGACGTTGGTGAGTTCCGCGATCAACGCGCCCCGGTTGACGTGTTCGCCGATCCTTGCGTGGATCGCGGAGACGAAGCCGTCCTCCTCGGCCCGCACGGGAACCTTGACGGACGGCTCGACGGTGCCGCTCCCGTACCCCGCGGCAGGGAACGGGACCACGCCGAGCAGGATCCCGAGCCCCGCGAGCGTCGCGGCGACCACGCCGACCGCGCGCCCGCGCCGGCCGATCAGGCGGGGCTCGGCGGCGAGGTACGCCAACCCTTTGAGGACCGGCCATACGAGCCACGCCGCGGCGGCGGCGACCGCGAGGACGGTTCCGAGCGTCAGGTAGCGTGACGAGACAAGCAGGATGATCGAAACCGTGATGAAGATTCGGTAGGGGAAGGCCAGCGCGGCGTACACGGCCATGAGCCAGAACTCGGCGCGTCCGCGGACCGGCGGTGGACGCACGGCGCGGATGCCGAACGCCCTGCGTTCGATCAGGTAGCGGGCCAGTTCGGTGGATCTCTGCGCGAGGTTCGGTGTGCCGGTGAGATCGGAGAGGATGTAGTACCCGTCGTAGCGGAGGAGCGGGTTGGCGTTGAAGACCAGCGTGGTCACACCGCACAGGAGCATCGTGTTGAACGCCAGGGATTTGACCAGCCCCGGCTCGCCGAACGCCCAGAGGAGCGCCGCGATCCCGGCGACGAAGAGCTCGACGATCATGCCCGCCGCGGAGACCAGCACGCGCCGCCAGATCTCGGGGAACCGCCACGCGCTGCTCGCGTCGCAGTACGGAAGCGGCAGAACGAGAAGAATGAGCAGGAGGCCCATCTGCGTGCAGCGTCCTCCCATCGCCTTGCAGGCGGCGGCGTGCCCCAGTTCGTGCCACGCGCGCAGCAGGACAAAGAGCAGCGTCATCCAGACGAGGTTGGCCGGGTCGAGCAGCGCGTTGAAGCCGCTGGAGAGCTCGCCGGCGTGCGCGAAGACGGCGATGAGGCCCGAGCCGACGACCAGCAGCCAGACCGCGGCCCCCCACCAGGAGAAGACCGCCCGGAGCAGGGGCGCGAGCCGCTCGAGCCAGGGCTCGGGGTTGATCAGGGGCAGCGTAATCGCAAAGAGCCGGCCGGTCCGGCGCCGCAGCCGCGCCCGGGCCGTCTCGCGCAGCCGTTCGCGCACCATGTCCGGGGCGAGCGGGCGGTCGCCGAGGATGAGGCCGAATCGCTGGAGGCGGCTGAGCAGCTCCACGCACTCGCGCTGCGTCGGCGCATCGTCGCCGAGCTGCTCGTTGCACGCGTCCCACGCGCTCTGCACGTCGCGCCGGCCGTCGAGCAGGCCGAGGAAGAAGTACGCCGCCTCGGTCAGCCGGTAGTACTGGCCCGCGGCGGGGTCCTCGACGATGTAGACCGTGTGGTCGCCGAAGCTCTGGCGGGTGACCTGCGCGTGCGGGCTCAGGCGCGGGCGCGTGGGCCCGACGCGGTACCAGATGTCGCTGAACGTGTGGGTGAATTCTTCGCGGAGCACGTGCTACCACCACCAGCGGAGGCGGACCTCGTCGGCCAGCGGGCGGGCGATCGCGATCAGGCCGGTCGTCACGCCGTTGCTGAGTTTCACGGTGCCGGTCATGCCCGGCCGGAGCCACTCGGGGCGCCCGTCGACGGCAGCCTCAGCGAGAAAGGCGTTGGCGCCCTCCACCACCGACGCGGAAGGGTTCACGCGCGTGATCACCAGCGGCACGCGCTCGTCGGGGAGAGCCTTCGGGGCGAGCCAGCCGCGGACCTCGCCCTTGCCGTGCAGGCGCGCGAGAACGCGGTGAATATCCCGCTCGGGGATGCGGACGATCACGGTCCGCTCGGCGGCGGCGACCTCCATGAGCGGCTGCGAGGGATCGATGCGGGCTCCGATGAGCGGGTCGAGGTCGCCGCGGCTCACCACGCCGTCGATGGGCGCGCGGATCACGGCGCGGGCGATCTTGTCCTCGGTCATGGCGACGTCGGCGCGGACCTGGTTGATCTGCTCCTCGACGGCGCGCGCCTTGGCCGGCTCGCCGCGGGCCTGGGCCTCGTCGCGCTGGGTCGAGAGCGTGGACTGCTCTGCCCGGAACCGGGCGAGCTGGAGCTCGAGATCGGTCGCGTCCATCGCGGCCAGTTCATCCCCGGCCTTCACGAGGTCGCCCGGCCGGGCCCGCACCGACGCGAGGTACCCCGTGAACGGCGCGACGACGGCGCGCGAGACGGTCGCCTTCACCTCACCCGGGGCGGTGACCCGGTCGGGGATCGGCACGACCGCGAGCAGCACGAGGACGGTGAGGATCAGCAGGGCCAGGAGCTTGGCGCCGGTGTGGCGCGGGCCGACGATCCCCTGGCCGAACTCGAGCACGCGGTCGCGCGTGACGGCGAGGATTCCGCGGTCGGCGAGCCGCCGCGTGTAGACGGCCGGGCCGACGAATTCGGCGACCAGCCGCATGAGTGCCGCGGCGCCGAGCGGAAACGGGTCGGCGGCCTCACGCTCCAGGAGCATCACCCCGGCGAGGTCGCCCTCGACGCGCAGGGGGAGGCTGAGCATCGCGGCCGGGCCGAAGGCGCGCGACAGCTCCCCGTGGGCGCGGGTGACCCGGCGCTGCGCCGGGTCGGAGTCGGCTTCGGGCGGGGGCGGGAAAATGATCTCGACGTCCTGCGCGGCACACTCCTCCATCGCTGCCTCGATGGACTTGACCGCCGGGCCGCGACGGTCGAGCTCGTCGGAGCCGCTGACGGCGATGAGGCGGACGGCGTCGGCGTGGACGAGGCCGATCGAGACACGCGTGCACCCGAACCGCCGCTGCAGCTCGCTGCACATGATCGCGGCAACGGCCCGGGCGTCGGCGCCCTGCTGCGCCGCGTCGAGCATCTCCAGCGTTTCACGGAGCCTGGCGCGCTGTGAGGCCTCGGCGAGGCACTGATTCTTCCACAGGAATGCCTCGAACCTCGCGGCGCTGGCGGCCAGGAGGGCGAGCGCGGCGGCCGGACTGGCCGGCCCGGCGACCGGGGTGAGGATGACCGAGGCCCCCTCAACCGCGCCCTCGGCGGCCAGCGGCGCGGCGATCAGGCGGTGGGTGGCGCGGGCTTCGTAGAGCGCGTTCGCGCCCAGCGAAAGCTCCTCCACGGGCTGGCGCTGCGGCGCTGCGCCCGACGCGCCCGACACGACCTCGGCGCCGAGGCGCTCGACGCGCCGTCGCACGGCGTCGGCGAAGAACTCCTCGGCCCGCACGGCACCGGACTGCGCCCACGGCGCGGGGCCCGTGAAGGTCGCGGCGATCCCGGCGCGGCGCGCGGGTGATGCGCCGAGGTACACCGCGCCCGCGACCCCGCCGACGAGCCGGCACTGGTGTTCGATCAATTCGGCGAGGAACGAGGCGAGGTCGCCGGCGGCAGCGCGCGAAACACCGGCCGGTACGCCCGCCGTGGTCGCCAGGGCGGTCGGATCGGCCGGTGGTGAGGATTGACCGGTGCTCATGTCGAAGGGGCGTCCGCGCCGGTCGGCGCGTGCGCCCGATGATCAGTTCGCCAGACGGGGCGTTCCACCCTGGGCGCCCTGGCGGGCCTGCGCGTTCAGGGGGATCTCGCCGTTGCGCTCTTCGTACGCGCGGACCACCTGCGCCATGCTCATGGCCAGGCGCTTGGCGCCCTGCCAGTTCATGATGACGCGGCTGCCGACGGTGAAGTGGAGCGTCGGCTGGTTGTTCTCGCCCTGCATGGGGAGGTTCATGCCGAAGTCGAGAACCACCTCGTCGGCGGTGGTCGACGTGCGGATGGTGTTGGAGTACGTCGTCGACATCTTTGATTCATCGATCCGCAGGGCGATCTGCCGGGTTTCCTGCTTGGCATCGGGCGTGTTGTCGGCCATGGCGGTTCCAATCTCCGAAAGAGGGTCCGTGGTTCATTGCCGCGCGGAACCACACTCCGCGGTCGGCACTCGTGCGTTCGTCGCGTCCGGCACGCCACCCTGCGTGCCAGGCAGCCCCGCGCATCGGGACCTTGGGGGAAAGTCTATTCCGGCGCCCGCGGCGATCCACCGCGGCGTGGGCGTGTGACAACAGCGCGGTTACTTCTTGGCCTGAGGACCCTCCTCGAATCGAACGGTGCCGTGCATGCCGCTCGGGATCCGCGCGGGGTTGGGGAGCTCCACGCGGAGCTGGACTTGGCGGGCACCGGCGTGGGCCACGGGGGAGCGATAGATGACCTCGCCCCGCATCGGTTCGATATCCTTGACGTCGTCCCAGGTCACGACGGCGTCGCGCCCGACGGGGATGTCCATGGCGGCGGCGGTGGGGACGTTGACCTCGATCCACAGCGGGTCCGTGCTGACGAGGGTGACCACGGTGGTGCCCTGATCGACCGTCTCGCCGGCGCGCTTGTGGACCTCGATCACCGTCGCGTCGATCGGGCTGGAAATGTGCATCTCGGCGAGGCGCGCGCGCTCGCGCTCGAGAGTAACGCGATTGGAATGCTGACGTGCTTTGGCGGCGGCGAGTTCGATCTCGGCGGTCTCGAACTGGTAGCGAGCCTGCCGGACCTCGGCGGCATTCCCGGCAACCTGCGCCCGGGCTGTCTCGATGGCGGTCAGTTCTTCCTTCCGGAACTCGACGGTGCGCTCGGCCAGGCGGAGCGCCGAGTCATCGTCGGCGGCGATTGAGGCGAGCTCGACGTAACGGGCCTGCACAAGGTCGTCGAGACGGACCACGGGCGCTCCGGCCTTCACAGGGTCGCCGGGCTTGACGAGCACTTCGGAGATCGTTCCGCGGATCGAGAAGCCCAGCTCGCGCGTGTCCGACGGCTTGGAGATGCACTGGTACAAGGCGGCCGGAGCGCCCGGAGGGCCCTGCCGGCCGGGGGACAGCGCGCCGGCCGCCAGCGCCGGGACGACCAGCGCGAGCGTGATGACCGCGCGCAGCGCATCTCGCCGGAAAAATCTCTTACGTGAGGCCATGAGAAGCTATGCCTTTCCCGCGCCCGATCCCGGGGGCGCGGCTCGGCCGGGCGTCTGTTCGCATCATCGGGGCGCCCGGTTCCGCGGTTCGTGCACGGTCGTCGGCGCGAGTATACGCTGCGGCCGTGACGGGTCGGCGACGATCGCAGGCATGGGCCTGGCTGATGATGGCGCTGCTGGGCGCGGCGATGGTCGCGTGCGCCTCGTCCTCGCGGCCGGTGGAACGGCGGGGCGAAGAGATCGTGGTCTGCGGGGAGTTCTTCCCCATCGGCACGCCGGTCGTGCTCTGGCACGACGCCGGCGGGTACAGCGCTTACCACCGGGGTCGGTGGTTCGGGAGCGGGTTCGGCGACGGGGCGGCCGGGGCGATCGCGGCGGCGGGTGCCACGGACGCGCCGGCGGCGGGAAGGGCGCGGTTCGGGGAGAGGCGCGCACTCGATGAAGGTGTCGCGCGGGCCGTCTCGGAGCGCGGGTGGACGCTCGAGGCGCTGCGGCGTCAGGTGGACCAGATCGTGATCCACTACGACGCGGCGGGGACGAGCCGCGCGTGCTTCCGAATCCTCCACGATGTGCGCGGGCTGAGCGCGCACTTCCTGATCGACCTCGACGGCACGATCTACCAGACGCTGGACGTTCGCGAGCGTGCGTGGCACGCGACGATCGCCAACGACCGGTCGGTCGGGATTGAACTGGCGAACATCGGAGCGTTCCCGGAAGGCTCGACCGCTCCGCTGGCTCGCTGGTACGCCCGCGACGGGAGGGGCAGCGTGGTCGTCATGCCGCCGGATGTCGGGGGCGGGGGCGTTCGCGGCGCGGGCCCGTTCAGGCCGGCACGCGACGGACCGATCGCGGGGACGATCCAGGGCAAGTCGTTCGTGATGGAGGACTTCACGCCGCAGCAGTACGGGGCGCTCGCGAAGTTGACGGCGGCGCTGCGCGCGGTCCTGCCCCGGATCGAGCCCGACTACCCCCGCGACGCCTCGGGACGGCTCGTGACGAACGTGCTCAGCGGTGAGCAGTTCGCCGCGTTCCGCGGCGTGCTCGGACACTTTCATGTGCAGGAGAACAAGATCGATCCCGGGCCGGCGTTCGACTGGGACGCGGCGGTGGGAGGGACGGAGACGCGGGCACGGGGGTTTTGAGCAGATCGGGTTGCAATCTCGGTTTCAGGTGAGATCCTCAATTCGAAAGATGACCTTCAACGAGCGTGCGCGCGGCGGCGATCTCGGCGATGCGGTTCTCGCCGTGCTCGCGCTCGATGACGAAGTCGCAGGCCAGTTTTCGCTCCTTCACGACCTCGAAGAACGCCGGCCAGTCCACATCGCCGGTGCCGGGGACGACCTCCCTGCCCCACGTGCCGGGGGTCTCGGTCAGGAGCGCATCCTTGATGTGGATCTGCTTCACGTGCTCGGCGAGCGTGTCGAGCGCGGCGACGGGGTCGCCCATGTCGTAGAGGATCATGTTGCCGGGGTCGAAGTTGACTCCTACGGACGGGTGCTTGAGCTCGGCGAGGACGCCGAGGAGGTTGTCCGCGGTCTCCTGCCCGGTTTCGAGGCCGACAGCGACCTGGCGGGCGGCGAAACGGTCGGCGACCTGGCGGACGCGGCCGAGGATCTTGGTTCGGAGCGGGTCGCCGCGGCGCTCAGGGAGGAAGCCGGCGTGGAACGTGACAAGCTTGAGCCCGAGCGAATGGGCGGTCTCGGCGGATTGCTCGGCGGCCTGGAGGTTGTGGAGCCAGTGCGCATCGGAACGCAGGCCGCCGGTCTCGCGTATCGATTCGAGCGTCGAGTAGTCCTCACCCTTGAAGGCGAGCATGCCGGAAAGGATCGCGAGGTTGGCGCGCCGGAGCGTGGTGGTCGTTTCCTCGAGCGTCCATCGACCGGAGCGCACGGGCTCGAGCGCGAGTTGAACGCCGGAGACGCCGGCCGCGCCGGCATCGCGGGCGAGCTCCTGCGGGGTCTCGGGCCTGAGGGACCAGGAGCAGACGCCGATTCGTGGGGCCATGGGCGAATCCTCCGCTCCCCGCTCGGCGCGCGGGCCGGGATCAGGGAAGAATGACGCGAACGCCGGTTCCCGGCCGATCAAGCAGACGCGGACGGCGCAGACTAGGGCGGCTCGGAGATTCCCGCAACGGCCACGGGCCAACGATGGACGCATGAAGCACAGCGCGGTTCTTCTGGTGTGCGTGGCGGTGCTGGCGGGCTGCGAGAGCAAGCCCGTGGATGCGCCGGTCGAGGGCGGTCCATCGCCGGCGCCTGTTCCGGCGGTCGAAGCGGCGGGCGCGGCCGCGGAAGACGACACGGGAACACCCGTGGCGGCCCGGCCGGTGCCTCCGGGCCCGGCCGTGTTCCGCGGCCTCTGGGTCACGCGCTTCGATTACCGAACGCCCGAGGACGTGAAGAAGGCGATCGCCGACGCGGCGACGCTCGGCACGACGGACATCGTGTGGCAGGTGCGCGGCCAGGCGGACGCGTACTACGCGAGCGAACTGGAGCCGTGGGGGCGCGAGCTGTTCCGCGACCTGCCGCCGGGTGCGGCGTCGCCACGGTTCGATCCCTTGAAGACGGCGGTCGGGGCGGCGCACGAGGCCGGGATGCGGCTGCACGCGTGGGTGAACGTCATGCCGCTTTGGCGGGGGACGACGCCGCCGTCGGACCCGAAGCACCCGTACAACGCGCACCCCGAGTGGCGGCTGTACGACGAGAAGGGCCGGGCGCAGGCGCTCAACGACCACTACGTGATCGTGAACCCGGTGCTGGACGAGGTGCAGGATCACATCGTCGAGGTCTGCCGCGACATCGCGACGCGGTACGACGTGGACGGGATCCATCTCGACTACGTGCGGTTCGTGTCGGAGAAGATGGAGGGGGGCGGGGCGCTCCTGCCGGGCGATCCTCGGAGCCTGGCGATGTTCCGGGCGGCGACGGGGCGGGCGGGACTGGGCACCAGCGAGGACAAGGCGGCGTTCGAGGCGTGGAAGCGTTCGCACATCACGCGGATCGTGCACCGGATCCGCGAGGAGGCGACGTCCGTGCGCCGCGGGATCGCGCTCACGGTGGCGGCGTGGCGGCGGCCGGACACCGCCCGCGACCAGTACCTGCAGGACTCGGCGATGTGGCTGAGCGAGGGATCGATCGACCGGGCGATCCCGATGATCTATACGGACAAGGACGAGCAGTTTACCGGCGACCTGAAGGCGTGGATGGAGGCGGCGCCGGGGAAGGCGATCACGCCGGGCCTGGGGGTGTACATGCACCCCCTGGGGCAGTCGGCGCGGCAACTGGAGGCGGCGCGATCAATGCTGCCGGGGAACGGGTACTGCCTGTGCTCGTCCACGGCGCTCTGCGAGACGGCCGATCCCTCGCAGCGGAAGGACGACAAGTCCGTGCTCGAGCGCGCGAACCGGCGGCAGTCGATCATCGAGCATGTCTTCGGGGCGGCGGCGTCGGGCGGGTAGGGGCGCGGCGATGATCTCACTGGGGATCGACATCGGCGGGTCGTTCGTGAAGGCCGCGCTCGTGGACGGGCGGACGACGCTGGCCGAGTCGCAGAGCGCGCGCTACCGGCGGCCGTCGCCCGAGGAACTGGGCGCGGCGATCCGCGGCGCGGCATCGGCGACGGGGGCGCTGGCCCGCCCGTACGACGTGGTCGGGGTGTGCGCGCCGGGCGTGCTCGATGGTGACGGCGTGACGGTCAGGGCGAGCGTGAACGTTCCGTCGCTCGTGGGCGTGCGCCTGGACGCGCTGATCCGGAGCGCTCTGAACGGCGGGACGGCGGGGACGCGCGTGTTCAGCGATGCGCACGCCGCGGCGTTTGATCTCTGGTCGCGCGAACGGCGGCTGGGGCGGTTCGTGGGCGTTTCGATCGGGACGGGCGTCGGCGCGTGCGTGCTGGACAGCGGGGCGCCGCTGCGGGTGACGGGGAATTCGAGCGGGCACGTGGGGCAGATCGACGTGTCGATCGAGGGCGCGGACGAGCCGGTGCCGGTCGGACCGGACGGCGGGCGCGGGAGCCTGGAGGCGTACATGGGGCTGCCGGCGCTCGAGCAGCGGTACGGGGCGGGGGTCGAGAGCGCGATCGAGAGTTTTAAGGCAAGCGACGTGCCGCTGCGGGCGCTGGCGCGCGGGCTGCGAGTGATCCATGCGATCTATCGCCCTGACACCGTCGCGCTGCTGGGCGGGGTGGGCATCCGGCTGCGGCCGGCGCTGCCGGCGCTGCTCGGGCTGGTTTCGGAATCGCTGACGGGGCTGGCGCGCCCGGGGTGGACGCTGCTGACGGGGGACTCGCAGTTTCATGCCGCGGTGGGGGCGGCGAAGCTGGCGGGGGATGGGTGAGCGCAGCTGACGCTCCGACTGGCACAGGCTGCCAAGGCGTGGCGGGGAAAAACGACCGCAGGCATGGGTCCGCGCGGATGCGCCGGAGCCAGTTCGGTTCGGAGTTTTGGTCGCGGTGATCGCGCGGAGGCCGCGTGGGTAGTGCGCACGCGGCCAACCATGGTGCGGTGCTATGGCGCCGGCGATCCCACCCCCCGACCCTCCTCCTTCTGGGAGGGGTCAAGCGGTTGCTGCGGCGAGAGCGGTGCGGTTCAGGCTTTCGGAGAGGCGCGTCAGTTCGAAGTCGGAGCGACGCTCCTCATCGAGGGTCCTCTGGAGGCGTGCGGCGGCGCTGTCGTAGCCGAGCAGTCCGGCCCAGGTGCGGGCGCAGCCGTAGCCGGCGATCTCGTCGTGCTCGACATGCTGCGCCGCGGCGATAAGGGCCGCGTCGCGGACGTGGGGCTCGGCCTCGTCCATCTGGGCCAGGCGCAGGCAGTCGGCGCTCAGGCCGCGCATGCCGTTGCTCTCGGAGCCGGTGGGCGAGCGCGGGGTGAGGCCGAGCTCCTCGAAGACTTCCTCGAGGCGGGTGAGGTGCTGCTCGCTTTCTTTGGCGTGGGAGCGGAGGGACGCGGCAAGCTTGGGATCGCCCGCCGCGCGGGCGAGTTTGGGGAGCAACTGCGTGCTGTGGACTTCCGCGGCGTACAGCTCGTTCAACTGGTTGAGGAGCAGGTCTTTCATGGTGGTGAGGGGCATGGGTTGCCTCCTGTAACTGTGGGCAATCGTCCGGCCGATCCGTCGGCCGCTACCAAGCGCTACGACGGCGCGGACGGCGCGTTCATGAAATCGTCGTGAGTCCTGGACGCCGATTTACGCACGGGATCGAGCTCGTCCCCTAGAAGGTGGCGAGGACCTTGCTCGGCCGTCTTGCGCCGGGCCGACGGATCTCTCGGTTCTCGGAGGCTCGTGCCGGCAAGCTCCTAGTCGTGAAGCGCGAACGAGCCGACCGCGGGCGGGCCGCTTCCGGTTTCGATCTCGACCCAGAGTCTGGCGTCCGGCGGGAGAGGGTCGGGCACTTCGACGTGAGCGTGATGATGGTCGGCTTCGGGTTCGGCCTTGGCCTTGAGCGAACCCCGGGCATCCTGGGTGCCGATCCAGAGGCGGAGCGCGGTCGGGGCCGTGGAGCCGGCGGCGCGAAGGTCAACCTCGATCTCCTTGCCGGGCGCCGGCTGGCCGTACCGGGTTGCGCTGACGTTGTAGGCACCGATGGTCGCGGTGCCCAGTTCGTGCTTCTGGTCCGCGCTGTGCGCGTGGTCGTGATCGCCGTCGTCGTGATCGTGCCCGTGGTCGTGGGCGGGCGCGGGCTTGCCCTTATGGGCGGAGGGGGCAGGGCCGGGCTGCTTCTCGCAGCCGCCGAGCGCGAGCGCGGCCGTGACCGCGAGTCCGAAGGATGTGGCGCGAGTGATCGTCATGGTCAAGCTCCCTGGTTGGGGTGTCCGGTGAACGAGCGAACGAGGGCGCGGCGGAGCCGGCCCCACGGGCCGGTGGGTTCGTCCCCGACCGGGGACGGGGTGATCGAGGCGTTGATCCCGTGCGCCACGGCGTACCCCGCCGGGACGACGATGAGGTTCAGGAACGTCGAGCTCAGAAGGCCGCCCAGCACGACCACGGCCAGGGGAGCGAGCAATTCCCCACCGGGCTCGCCGATCGCCAGCGCGAGCGGCACCAGGCCCAGGGCGGCGCACAGCGCGGTCATCAGGATCGGGACCAGGCGTTCGATCGACCCCTGCACCACCGCCTGTTCGGGCGTCCTTCCCTCGTGCTCGACGAGGTGGGCGTAGTGGTTCACCAGCAGGATGCCGTTGCGCACCGCGATCCCGAAGAGCGTGATAAAGCCGACCATGCCCGCGATGGAAACGACCGGCGCGACGTAGGGGCGCGACGACAGGCCGACCAGCGAGAGGGTGTTGGCGAGCGGGCCGGCGTCCTCGGTCAGGTAGATCGCCAGGATGCCGCCGATGATCGACAGCGGCAGATTGACCATGACGACGGCCGCGGTCCTGAGCGAGCCGGTCGAGAGTTGGAGCAGGACGAGCATGACGAGCAGCACGCCGCCGCCGCCGATCAGGAGTGTGCGGCTCGCCGACTGCTGGGCCTCGAACTGGCCGCCGTAGGTTACGGTGCAGCCGGCCCGGTGCACGATCGGATCCACCCGCTCACGCACGGCGGCGACGAGGTCGCCGAGATTGTGACCGGGCGCGACGTTGGTCGAGATCACGGCCTTGCGCTGGGCGTTCTCACGGGCGATCAGGTTGCTCGTACGCTCGGGGCCGATGTCGGCGACTTCGCGCAGTCGGACGGTCGCGCCGCCCTGCCCCCGGAGGAGCAGGTCTCCGACGTGCTCGAAGCTCTGGCGCGCCGCGGCGGCGAGGCGGACCACGAGGTCGTCCCGACGGACGCCCTGGTTCACGACGGCGACGGTCTCTCCGTACAGGGCCGCCTGCACCTGCCCGGCGGCGGAGGCGGGCGTAAGCCCCGCGGCGGCGAGGTCGGGGGCGCGATAGCGGATCGGGAGGGAGACGACCGTGACCTCGCGGTTGGCGGCGACGTCGCGCGTGCCGGGGAGCGCCTTGAGCTCTCGTTCGATGTCAGCGGCGATCGCGCGGAGCCGGTCGAGGTCGTCGCCGAAGACGTTGATGGCGATGGCCGCGGGCGTCCCGGAGAGGATGTGGCTCAGGCGGTGCTCGATCGGCTGCCCGACCATGGTGGTGACGCCGGGGACGTTTGCCAGGACGGCGTCGATCTCGGCGCGCACCTGGTGCTTGTCAGAGCCGGCCCGGACCGTAACCTCGATCTCGGAACTGCTGACCGGCTCGGCGTGCTCGTCGCGCTCGGCGCGGCCGGTCCGGCGCGTTACGCTCTCGACCCCGTCGATCTCGCCGAGCCGCGCTTCGACTCCCCGCGCCAGGCGGTTGCTCTCCTCGAGCGAGGTTCCCGCCGGGGCCATGAGAAAGACGGTGAAGGTGCCCTCGTTGAACTCCGGGAGAAAACTCGTGCCGAAGGTGCCGGCCAGCCAGAGCGTCGCGGCCGTGACCAGCCCCGCGCCGGAGAGGACGGCCCCGCGGTGGCGGAGCGAGGCGCGGAGCGCGGGCTCGTACCACCGCTTGAGCCACCGGACGAGGAAACCATCGCGCTCGGCGTGGACTTGATCGCCGCGCAGTCGCCCGCCCAGCAGGTGTCGGCAGAGCGCGGGCGTGACGGTGAGCGCGACGGCCAGCGAGGCGAGGATCGAGACGATGTACGTCAGCCCGAGTGGGCGGAAGAAGCGGCCCTCGAGACCGGTCAGGAACAGAAGGGGCACGAAGACGACCACGATGATCACGGTCGCGAAGACCATGGACGGACGGATCTCGTTGCTGGCGTCGAAGACCACCTGGACCGTCGGCCGGCGCTGGCTCGCCGGGAGAGCGGTATTCTCCTTCAGGCGGCGGAAGACGTTCTCAACGTCGATGATCGCGTCGTCAACGAGCACGCCGACGGCGACCGCCAGCCCGCCAAGCGTCATCACGTTGATGGTCAGACCGAGCCAGTCGAGCAGGAGCAGCGCGGCGGCGAGCGACAGGGGGAGCGCCGCAAGCGTGATGATCGTCGTGCGGACGTTCAGCAGGAACATCGCGAGGATGATCGTCACGATGATCGTGGCGTCCCGGAGCACGCCGGTCACGTTGTGGACCGAGCGCCGGATGAAATCGGCCTGCCGGAACACCTTCCGGTTCAGCGTCACCCCGGCGGGGAGCCCGGTCTGGACCTGGTCGAGGAGCGCGTCGATCCGCCCCGTCAGGGCGAGCGTGTTGGTGCCCGGTGACTTCTGGATGGAGAGAACGACGGCGGGCCGCCCCCGGTCGGCCGCGGTGCCGCGGGCCGGCGCAGAGCCGAGCACCACGTCGGCGACTTCTCCGATCGTGACCGGGGCGCCGTTGTGGAACTTCACGATCGTGGAGGCGATGTCCTCCGTGCCGCGGACGCGAGCGGCCTGCCGGACCGGGACCTCCCGCCGGTCGACGTTCGGGAGGTAGCCGGCGCTGGCGGTGCTGTGGGCTCCGCGTGCCGCCTCGACCACGTCCTGGACGGTGAGGCCGTAGAGAAGGAGGCGGTCCTGGAGGACGTTGACCTGGTACTCGGGGAGCTGCCCGCCGATGGCGACGACCTGGGCCACGCCGGGAACGGCCAGGAGGCGGTTGCGAAGGTCGAACTCGGCGAGCGCCCTCAGGTCGAGGGGACCGACGGTCGCGTCGGGCGATGAGAGCGCCAGCAGCATGATCTCACCGGTGATCGACGTGATGGGCGTGATCTCGGCGTGCGCGTTGTCGGGGAGCTGGTCGCGCACGGCGCTCAGCCGCTCGGAGACCAGCTGGCGCGCACGGTAGAGGTCGCTGCCCCAGTCGAACTCGACCCACACGAGCGACAGCCCGGTGGCGCTGGCGCTGCGGACGCGCCGAACCCCCGGCAGGCCGTTGACGGCCGTCTCGACAGGGAAGGTCGCGTACTGCTCGACCTCGTCGGCGGCGAGTCCGCCGGCCTCGGTCAGGACGACCACCGTCGGGGCGTTGAGCTCGGGGAACACGTCGACCGGCATCGCCGGGAGGCGCACTCCGGCGTAGACGAGCATGAGCACGCCGAGCAGGAGCACGACCGCCGAGTTCTTGAGGGAGAAGCCGATCAGGTGCCTGAGCATGCGGCGGCGTCCTTACTTGTCCTCGCCCTCGTGGAACGTGCCGTCGGCGTGGAAGTGACCGGCGCGCTGGGCGGAGCCGGAGCTGGCGAGCATGAGCTGGTAGACGCCGTCAAGCACGACCTCGTCGCCCTCGCGCAGGCCGCTCTTGACCGCGACCCATCGCCCGTCGTTAACGCCGAGGTCGGCCTCGAGCCGGATCACGGTGTCCGCGTCCCTGGGGTCGCGCCGGAAAATGACCGCGGTCAGACCGTCCCGGATGACGGCGGCGAGCGGGATCGCCAGCGTCTCACCTCCGGAGCCGCCGGCGTCCACCTCAAGGAAGCCCGACACGCCGGGGCGCGCCCACGACGCGGCCGTCCGCGGCGTCATCAGCAGGTCCACGGTGCGCTCGTCCGGGTCTGCCACAAGGCCCACGGCGAGCGTTCCCTCCAGGACCTCCGCCGGTCCGAGGGCGCCGCCGGACGGCGGTACAACGCGCGCGGGCATCCCGTCGCCGAGCCTGGGGAGATCGCTCTGGAGGCCGCGGGCGCGGAACCGCACCATCGCGGGCCGCACGGTCGAGAGCACCTCCGAGTTCGCCTCAACCCACGCGCCGCTCGTGACGGCAAGGGCCTCGACCACGCCCGGCGCCGCGGCACGGACTTCCACGACCTGGGTGGCTCGCCACGCGGGCGCGGCCGAGCCGTCGCCCTCGGTGAGGCGCGCCGCCGGCACTCCCAGCAGGGTCGCGGCGCTGGCCAGCAGGAGATCGAGACTCGAGCGCGCGGCCTCGAGGTCGGCGAGGGCGCCCGTACGACGCGCGTCGAGCTCCGCCGACTTCTCCGCCACGGCCGCCAGTTCGGCGCGCGCCTGGGCGAGCGAGACCTGCGCCTGCGCCCAGTCGCTCGCCTTGCCGCCCCCGGCGGCCCGAATCTGCTCCAGCTGCTCGACGCGCCTTGTCCAGAGCTCGACGCTGGCGTCGAGGCTCTCCCGGTGGCGCGCGTGCGCCTCGTGGAGCGGCGCCGTGCTCTCCTGCTCCGCGCGGGCGCGGCGGACGGCGCCGTCGGCGTCCGCGATCTCGCGTTGCAGGTCCCGCCAGCCGGGCGAGTCGAGCCGGTACAGCGGCGTGTCTTCTTCGACGTGCTGGTACTGCTCGACCAGCAGTTCAACCCGCCCGCGGAGCGGGGAGTGATACTCCCGCCGGGCGTTGGGCAACAGCTCGAACCGCCCCGGCATCCGGATCGTCCGAGCCACCGGGCGACGCTCGACTCTCGCGAACGTGACCCCGAGATTCTGGCGGACGGCGGGCGACACGGCGATCCGGTTCGTGAGCTCCTGGCCGTGCTCCGGCGGCGCCGGCTCCGACGGCGGCGAGCGTTCGTCGCATCCCAGGAGCAACGTCAACGCCATCAGCGCGGACATCGAGAACAGTTTCATGGGCCGACCCTTCGGACTGGGGCATCGCGCGGACCGCGCGTGCGGCTTGGTCGCGTACGCGGGGCGGCCCCGCGATGGCGTTGCGAGCATGAACGTGATTCGTCGATCTGACGCGGTTGCGTCAGCGGCCGGTGGGCGCGCGGAGCGACCTCGGCCTGCCCCGGAATGGCGGGGAACCGGCGCGTTCTAGATGAGGAGCCTGATGGTCCGAAGCCCGGTGGCGCGGTCCGGCGGACGCGGGTCGCGGCTCGCCCGCTGAACGGGCGCACGCCGCGGGAGGAAGATCAGGGGGACCGGGAGCACGGCCAGCACCGCGGCGTCCCGAACCATCGTTGCCCCCTTGCGGGCGTGGTCGGTCGTTCCGACAGGGACCGGGGAATCGACGCACGGGCAGTCATCCTGTTCCTCGTCGTGCGGCTCCACCGGGGCTGGAAGGTGCACGCCCTCGTGATCCCCGCCGTGGGAGCACGATGTCCGATCGCTCGCGGTCGCGTGGGCAATGCTGCCGAAGCAGACGACACGCCCGGCGCTCGGGCCGAGCGCGATCTGGGAGATCGCCAGCAGAAGGAAGGCGACGATTCGGAGGAATCCGGTCATCAGCATCCCCATGGGCGTGCGCCGAAGCATACAGCGCCCCGGGCTCGCGGGCACGGATCCTTTATCGGCCAGAGCGCACGAGTACATGACGCGGCTGTCCCAGCGTTGGTACGGAGGGCGCACGAACAAGGACGACGACCGGGACACGAGGCCAAAAGCGGAGAGGGGGGGATTCGAACCCCCGATACGGTTACCCGTATACAGCATTTCCAGTGCTGCTCCTTCAGCCTCTCGGACACCTCTCCGGGTGTGGAGCGCGGGGAGTTTAGGCGGGGCCCGAGCCTTCGTGTCGAGTGGCGCGTGGTGAGGCGGCGCCGGTGCGGCGTGCTGGGTGCTGGGTGCTGCGGGGAGCCATGGCCGCGACGAGGCGCGTGCCCCAGGCGTGGTGGATCGCGGGGCGCGAGGCAGCGAGGCCGACCATGGCGCCGACGGCGACGTCGGCGGCGTAGTGGGCGGTGAAGAGCACGCGGCAGAGCGCGACGAGGATCGGCATCGCGATCGCGAAGGGTTTCAGGCGCGGGTAGAGCGCGGCGAGGAAGACGCTGAGCACCACGGCGGCGGAGGTGTGGCTGCTGGGCATCGACCAGAGCTTCGACGAGATGCCGGCCCAGAACTCCCATGCGTGGCGCAGGCCGACGCCCTGGATCGGGTAGACGCCGAGGGGGCCGAGAAAGTGGAGCGGGTCGCCGAACTCCGGGCGCGGGCGGCCGATGAGCATCTTCAGGGCGGTGACAACGAGGCTGGTGAAGAGTGCCGCGGCGGCGAGGTCCCAGAGGCGGTGGCGCTTCGAGCGGTCGAGGAGGGCGATGATCGCCGCGGTGAGGAGCAGTGTGGCGAGGTCGCCGTACTGCTGGAGCATCTCGAGTTCGCGGCGGAGGTCGCCGCGGATGCGCGGCTTGAGCGATTCGGCCCAGGCGAGGATAGTGGCGTCGAATGGGATGAGGAGGGCGGCGAGGACGAGCGCGCCGATGAGTGGCGGCGCCCAGAGGCGGCGGGGGGGGGCGGTGGCCCAGTCGGTGACGGGGGAGAAGAGAAGACGGAGGAAGGCGGCGGCGTGGTGGAGCCAGCGGACCGGGGGCGCGAGGGTGCGGTTATAGTCGGGCTCGATGCGGGCGTTCGACTGGGTCATGTCGAGGTGGTTCGGGGATCGGCGTGCGGCGCTGGCGTTCTGCCGCTCGTGGAAGGCCGGTGCGGCGCTGGTGGCGC
>CAZCPB010000058.1:8463-18146 GCA_964500365.1 uncultured Phycisphaeraceae bacterium | reverse complement strand
ACAACGGCGGCGCGGTCTATCGCACGACCAACGGCACGGCGGCGACCCCCGCGTGGACGCTGATCGAGCCTTCCTCGGGCGGCGCGCTCCCCGACCGCTGGCCGACTCGCATCGTCATCGACCCCGCCAACCACGACCGCGTCTTCATCTCCTTCATGGGCTGGGCCGGCGACAACGTGTGGATGACCACCGACGGCGGCGCGGCGTGGGCCGACGTCACCGGCTCGGGCGCGGGCGCGCTGCCCGATGTCCCCGTCGGCGCCCTCGCGATGCACCGCCTGCGCCCGGCGACCCTCTTCGCCGGAACCGACATCGGCCTATTCGTCTCGCACAACACCGGCGTCTCATGGTCCCCCGTCATCGACGGCATCGCCGCCGTCCCCATCGACGAACTCGTCTGGCGAAACGACACCACGCTCCTGGCCGTCACGCACGGGCGCGGCGTGTACTCGGGCGACGTCACGCCCGGCTGCTACTCCGACTACGACCACAACGACTTCGTCAACGGCGAAGACTTCGACGCCTTCATCGCCGACTTCGAGGCCGGCTCGCTCGCCGCGGACGTGGACGGCAACGGCTTCATCAACGGCGACGACTTCGACTCGTTCGTGCTGGCCTTCGAGGCCGGGTGCTGAAGGGACCGATCCGCCACGGAACGGACAGGGAACTCAGCGGCCGGAGCCCCGAAAGCACCGCCGCGGCAGGGAACTCAGGCTCACACTGCATCCTGCCATGACATTCGTGCTATCCGTGCGCTCCGCGCTAATCGTCAGACGCCGGCAATTCGTCCCCTGCAATCAATCGCCCGCTGGCGCGTTCAGCCCGCCGGGGAGGAGGTCGCCATGCCGTGCCCACGCGCCGTGTCCACCGTGCTCGCCGCAGCGCTCACTGCCGTCCTTGCCGCGCCGGCGTTCGCCCAGACGCCCACCTTCCCAGACGTCGTGTACGCCGGCATCAGCCAGCGGAACGTGCTCGACGTGTACATCCCGGCATCCCCGGCAGGGCCCAAGCCGTGCGTCGTCTGGATCCACGGCGGCGGCTGGCAGTCGGGGGACAAGTCGAGCGTCCGCAACGCGAGCAAGGCCACCGAGCTCATGGCCCGGGGCTTCGTCGTTGTGTCCATCAACTACCGCCTGACCGGCGAGGCCGTTTTCCCCGCGCAGATCCACGACTGCAAGGGCGCGATCCGGTTCGTGCGTTCCCGTGCCGCGCAGTACCAGATCGACCCGGCTCGGATCGGCGTCTGGGGCTCCTCCGCGGGCGGGCACCTGGTCGCGCTGCTCGGCACGTCCGGCAGCGTCGCCGCCGCGGAGGGCACTGTGGGCGGCAACCTCGAGCACTCCAGCCGCGTGCAGGCCGTCGCCGACTATTTCGGCCCCGCGGACTTCTTCAGCATCCAAGGGTGGCACACGCAGTGCACAGGCACGCCGGAGCAGGCGCTCCTGGGCGCGTGCCTCGGCGACATCCAGGCCAACGTGAACAACCCGAGCCCGCCGTGGCCCGCGCTGGTCGCCAACGCCGTGCTCGCCGGGCCCGTCTCGCACGCCTCGGCCGACGACCCGCCCTTCCACATCGCCCACGGCACGGCGGACAACTCCGTCTGGCCCGAGCACAGCGAACTGCTCCACGCGGCGCTCCAGGACGCCGGGGCCGAGAGCACGCTGCGGCTCGTCCCCGGCGCGGGTCACGGCCTGCCGACCTCGGAGAACGCCCTCGTGTACGAGTTTTTCCTCGAGCACCTGGGCGGCTGCCGCGCCGACTTCAACAACGACGGCTTCGTAACCGGCGAGGACTTCGACGGATTCACGGACGCCTTCGTCGCGGGCACCTTCGCGGCGGACTTCGACGGCAACGGGTTCGTGAACGGCAACGACTTCGACGGCTTCGCGCTGTCGTTCGTCGGCGGGTGCTGAGCGGATCAGGTGCGCCGCTCCCAGAGCGGGGCGCCCTCGGGGAAGGGAGAACGGAGAACGGGGAACGGCCCGCTCACTTCGCTCGCATGTAGAAGTGCAGCGCCATCGTCCCGTACTCGTGGGTTTCGGGTCCCGCGGCACCATCGACGGCAAGGTCGATGGGCCGGCGCTCTGGGCGCGGCTCGCCGGCCGGGGTCTCGGCGGTCACCGCGTCGAGGTCGCCCTCGCCAACGTCCTCGAGGATCTCGTCGAGGTCCTCGCGCGAGTTCTTCTCGATCGTCCACACCTCGTCCCACCGCCCCTTGGCCGCGGGCCGGCGCGCTGGGCCGCGCCGATTCTGGGGGCCGGGCCGGTCGTCCCGGCCGCGCCGGCGCGGCTCCGGGGTCGCGGCGCGGTGGGCGGCCCCCGCGGGGTCCTCCTCGTCGGCGTAGAAGAGCGGCCACGGCGTGCGGAGCACGGCGAAGCCGTCGGGCGTGAGGCACTTGACCAGCTCGGCGAGCTGGGCCTTGATGCGACGGGCGCCGAGCGCGCTCCGCATCAGGTCGTACGGCGGGTCGAGCATGACGATGGTCGCGGGTCCGGGGCAGCGCGCCAGCGCCCCCGCGCCCAGCGCATCGCCGATCACCACCTCGCAGCGGTCCGCGACCCCCAGCGTGCGGATGTTCTTCTCGAGCACCGCCGCCATCGCGCGGTCCTTCTCGACCATGACGCAGCGCGACGCCCCGCGGCTGATCGCCTCGAGCCCGACCGCCCCCGTCCCCGCGAACGCGTCGAACACCTGCGCGCCCTCGACGTGCCCGCGCAGGATCGAGAACAGCGATTCCTTCACGCGGTCGGGGATCGGTCGCGTTGAGGCCTCCTCGGGGGGAGGCAGGAGCTTGCGCGAGCGGAACTCGCCGGCGATGATGCGCATGGCCAAGCGTAGCGGCCGGTGGTCGTCACCGAGATGGAGCGGGCCCGGCTCAGCAGCCCGCGACAAAGTGGTCCGCGAAGTAGTCGAAGTCCTCGCCGGTCACGAAGGTGTCGCCGTTGACGTCGGCAGCGGGGTCGCCGGCCTCGAAGAGCACGACGAACTCGTCGAAGTCGTCGCCGTTGATGAAGCCGTCGCCGTTGAAGTCCGCGGGGCACACGACGTCGATCAGCAGCACCGTGTTGTAGTCGCCGAAGGCGTTGCTGATCACCGCCCGGACAATGATCTGGTTCCCGGCCGGGCTGACCGAGAAGCCGTGCTCGCCGGTGTTGATCGAGGTCACGGTCTCGCCGTCGATCACCTGACCCTCGACGAGGACCGGGGTGCCGTTGAGCATCAGGGCGACGTCCGCGGTGTCGGGGTTGTCGGTGTCGGCGATCCACACGACGTCGCCGGAGCCGGTGATGTACACGGGCCCGGAGCCGAAGCCCGAGATCGCGTGCGGGGCCAGAGCCGGGAGGGTGTCGCCCTCCTGCGCGAAGACCGCGGGCGCCTGGCCGGCGAACCTTCGGACGAGCACCTCGCTCGTCGCCGCGTCGCCGTCGAGGCCGGCGCGGAAGACGACGTCCCCGCTCTCGTTGATGTGGATGGGCCGCGACGCGAGGCTCGAGTAGTTGCGCCCCGAGATGAGCGAAGGATTGCCCTCCTGCGCGAGCAGCGTGCCGGTGTTGAGGTAGAACGCGCCGTCGAACGACGAGTTGCCCGTGAGGTCGGCGAAGTACACCACGTCGCCGGTGTTGTTCTGGGCGTAGGTGTGCGGGCCGGTGCCGAAGTCGGCGACGGCCTCGTCCTGGAAGATCAGCGTGTCGCCCTCCTTAGCGATGACGTTCTCGGTGTAGTTGCCCGTGCCCGGGTCGTACTGGATGGTCACCACCGCGCGATCCACCGACGAGGCGATCTGCGGGTCGTCGATCGAGGCGATGACGAGCAGGCGATTGTTGTCGTTCATCCGCGCATCGAAGAACCCGATGTAGGGCGTGCCCGCCGTGAACGCCGCGGCACTCGACACCGTGCCCTCCTGCAGGATCATCGTCCCGTTGAAGAAGAGCCCCGAGTCGTTGCCCAGCCCGCCGGTCTCGCGCAGGAAGTAGTTCGAGCCGAGGTCGCCCGCGGCAGTGATCGAGAACCCGTCGACGGACGACAGCGCCCCGGCCGCGAGGCCCGTCAGAAACTGGCCCTCCTGCAGGATCACCGAGCCCGAGCGCATGACCACCACGTCGAAGTCGGGGTCGCCGTCGGTGTCGACCTCGGCGAGCCACGTCCCCGCGTCGTTGACGGCGACGGCGTTGATCGCGGTCACGAACCCGCCGGTCTCGGCGACGAAATCCTCCTCGGTCACCAGGCGCGTGACGGTGAAGACCGGCTGAGCGAGGACGGTCTGAGCCCCCGCCGCGAGGCCGAGGGCGAACGCGAGCGTGCGAGGGGCGAGGGTGCAGACGCGAACGGCGGGCGAACGCATGTGGGTTTCTCCTGGCCGCTGTGCGGACCACTACCCCGCGCCGTCGAGGCCCGGGCTCCGTAGGCTAACGCCGCGCGGCGGGAATTGGAACCAGATTCAAATGAATCGGCGGTGAGAATCGGTGCGTGCGGGATGGTCGAAAATCAGCAGCCCCCGCCGAACGCCGCCGCGTACCCGTCGAAGTCCTCGCCGGTCACGAACGTGTCCCCGTTGAAGTCGGCGCTCAGTTCACCCGCCTCGAACGCCGCGGAAAAGGCGTCGAAGTCGTCGCCGTTGACGAACCCGTTCTCGTCGAAATCGGCGGGGCAGCACGGACCGCTGACCGTCAGCGTTGCCGCGTGGCTCACCGCCTCCTCGCACGGGCCCGAGACGATGCAGTCGTACTCGCCCGCCCCGGCCGGCGTCACGGGGGCGATGACCAGCGTCGGCGTAGTCGCGCTGGGAACCTCGGAGGGGTCGATCGGTACCCCGTCGCGCCGCCACTGATAGCCGAGGCCCGTAAAGCCCGGCGCGGGCGCGACCACAAGCGATGCCTGCCCGCCGCAGGGCGCCGCCGCGGGCTCGGGGTGCAGCGCGATCCACGGGTCCTGTTCCGTGGTCCAGCGCGCCAGGCCGTTGGTGGTGACGCTCCCCGCCGTCGAGAACGCGCCACCCACGGCGACTTCACCGCTGGAAAGCGTTGCCGCGGCGAGCGCGGTGCCGTTGGTGCCCGTCGAGAGCGGGGCCCACGCGGCGCCGTTCCAGCGGGCGACGCGGTTGACGGTGGGGGAGCCGGATTTGATGAAGAACCCCGCGGCGATCGGCGCGCCGCCCGGGTCGAGGGTCAGCCCGCGCACGGTCGCATCAAAGCCCGTTCCCATCGCCGTCCACGCCCCGCCCGTCCAGCGCGCGACTCGGAGGACCGGCGTCGCGCCCGCGAGGTTGAACTCGCCGCCCGCGATGGCCTCGCCGCCGGGGAGCGCGACCAGCGCCGTCACGTACGCGTTGAAGCCCACGCCCATCGGGAGCCACTGCCCGCCGCTCCAGCGCGCGATGTGCTGCGAGGGAACTCCGCCCGCGTGCGACCACTGCCCGCCCGCGATGATGTCGCCGCCGGAATCGAGCGCGAGGGCGAAGACCGCCGGCGCGTAGACCTGCCCGCTCTGGCGCGTCATCCCGCCGCCCAGCGCGGTCCACGCGGCGCCGTCCCAGCGCGCGATGCGCACGAGCGGGGTCGCGCCCGAGGCCGTGAAGTCGCCGCCCGCGATGAGGTCGCCGTCAGGAAGAACCAGCAGCGCGCGGACGCCGCCGAGCGTGGCGCCGGACTGGCCGGTGAGCCCGTCGCCGAGGGCGTGCCACGCCGTGCCGTCGAAGCGGGCAATGTTCGCCGCGCCCGTCGAGCCCGCGGTGGTGAAAAGCCCCGCCGCGACGAGGTCGCCGCTCGGCAGCACCGCCAGCGCGGAGACCTGCCCGAGCAGTTGCCCGCCAGAAGTCCCGCCGCCGACCGGCTGCCAGCCGGACTCCGTCCACGCGGCAAGGTTACGGACCTGCGTTTGACCCGCCAGCGAAAACGCGCCGCCGACCACGGGGAGCACGGGGCGAGGGCCGGGGCCGTCGGGATCCCATTCCACAATTGCGCGCACGGGGCCGTTCAGGGCGGGCCCGTCGTGCGCGCCAAGCCACGCCGGGGGACACTGGGCCGCGCCCGGCGCTGCGAACACGAGCAACACGACGGAAGCAAGCCGGCTGGACATTCATGAAGAGAATAACACGCGACCCTCGCGCCCTGCAATGCCGAATGAAGTGCACTCCATGCGGACTCGTGCGAGCGCCGCTCTCGGGCCATCCGAGCCGCTCTCCGAGCGGGTTCGGTCTGCGGCGGCAGGCCTTCTTGTTGATATGGGGCGGTGCCGTCCCGCTCGAATTGGATCCGCTCTAAAGCTCGATTCACGCGGCGTTCAAGCGAGCCCGTGGTGCGGCGACGCATCGCAGGTCGCGAGGACGTCGCTATGGCGCACCGACCGACCAAGCCCACCCGTCCGACGAGCGGCGCGGCGCTCACCGAGGCCGCCGACCTGATTCTCCGTGTCTTGCGGGCTCACGAGGGCATCGGGGAGCCCGCCGGGGACACGCTGGATCTCGATCTCGCGCGGAGACTGTCGGCGAACGACTTCGCCGAGGGGGCGCGGTTTCTGAGGCGCCTGGGCGTTCTCGTCCCCGTGCCGGGTTCCGAACGTAACGCACGAGCGGGCCGCACCCGACCCCGGAGAGGGGGAAAGGGTCGGTCCCGACGACCAGTCAGCCGTAGAAAGGAGCGGACCGTGAAGTTGAACAGCCTGCAGGATGTGTTCGTGGACGAGCTGCGCGACCTTTACCACGCCGAGAAGCAACTCATCAAGGCCCTGCCGCGCATGGCCAAGGCCGCCAACTCGCCCGAGCTCCAGAGCGCGCTCGAGGAGCACCTCGACGTCACCGAGCGGCAGGCGCGGCGGCTCGAGCAGATCTTCAAGGAACTCGGCATGGCCGCACGCGGCAAGCCGTGCCACGGCATGCAGGGGATCATCGAGGAGGGCAAGGAACTCCTCGAAGCACGGTCGGAGAGCAGCCCCGAGGCGATCGACGCGGCCATGGTCGCCGCCGCGCAGAAGGTCGAGCACTACGAGATCAGCGGCTACGGCGCGGCACGCTCGCACGCCGAGACCCTCGGCCTGTCGCGCATCGCCGGGCTCCTCCAGGAGACGCTCGACGAGGAGAGCGAGGCGAACGAGAAGCTCAACCAGCTCGCCGAGTCGAGCATCAACGCCGCGGCGGCGGCGGTGCAGGACGGCGAGGAGTAGGCGTCGCGAAGCGGCGCGCCCCTCGCGCCCCCGGCCCGCCAAGAACGGCGCGCGATGAAGAAGGCCCTCCGCGCCATCGCCGAAAAGCCCGTGGTCCGCCCCGTGGTCGGGGCGGTCCGCGGGTTCCTCGAGCACGACGCCCCGAGCATGGGGGGCGCGCTGGCGTTCTACAGCGCGCTCTCGCTGGCGCCGATGCTCACGCTGCTGCTCTGGGTCGGCTCCTGGCTCGGGAGCGAAGCGCGCGACGGACTGGTCGACCAGCTTGTCGGCCTGGTCGGCGAGCAGGGAGGCAGCGCGGTGCGCGGCATCGCGCGCGAGGGCGCCGCCCGCCCGGACCTGGGCAACATCGCCGGGATCGTGAGCCTCTTCGCGCTGCTTTTCTCGGCGACCGCGGCGTTCGCGCAGCTCCAGAGCTCGCTCAACCGCATCTGGGGCGTGACCGCCAAGCCGCGTTCGGGCGTGTGGGGGTGGCTGCGCAAGCGGCTGCTCTCCCTGGGCATGGTCGTCACGATCGGCTTCCTGCTGCTTGTCTCTTTGGCGGTGAGCGCGGCGCTGGCGATGGTCTTCGGGAAACAGGACGGTGAGGGGCTGCTCTGGAAGGGCGCGAACTTCCTCGTGTCGCTGCTCGTGATCGTGGCGCTCTTTGCCGCGCTGTTCAGGTTCCTGCCCGACGTGGAACTCTCGTGGCGGCGCGTGCTGCCCGGCGCCCTGGCCACCGCCGCGCTCTTCGCGCTGGGCAAGGTGCTGATCGGCCTGTACCTGGGGCGTTCGAGCCTCGGCTCGGCGTACGGGGCCGCCGGCTCGCTGCTGGTGCTGCTCGTGTGGATTTATTATTCATCGCAGATCGTCTTCTTCGGCGCCGAGCTGTCGCGCGAGTGGCTCGCGCAGCGCGGCATCCGGGTCCAGCCCAACGAGCACGCCGTGGCGGTCGAGGAGAACACGCGCGAGGTCCCCGGCGCCCCCGCGGGCGGTAACGCGGCGGGGCCGAGGGCGCCGGCGGGGGAATGACGGAGAGTTGAAGCGGGAAGCGCCTTTCGCGGCGCTGCCGGGCGTACGACGGGGGCGGTCTCTCCTGTTCACTCGTCAAACACGAGCAAGAGTGCCGCGGCGAAGAGGAGCAGGTGGACGGCTCCCATCAGCATGTTGGTGCGGGGGCGGTTGAACGTGAGGATGGAGACGACCAAGGTGAGCACGAGCAGCACGATCTCCGCCGGTTCCAGGCCGAGCACCAGGCGGCGGCCGGTGAGTAGCGCCACGGCGATGACGATCGGGATGGTCAGGCCGATCGACGCCAGGGCGGACCCCAGCAGGATGTTGACCGCCCGCTGCAACTGGTTTCGGCGCGCGGCCTTGATCGCGGCGATCGACTCCGGGGTCAGGACCAGGAGCGCGAGCAGGAACCCCGCCAGCGCCGCGGGGGCCCCGAGGTTGAGCACCACCGCGTCCAGGGGCTTGGACAACACCTTGGCCAGCAGCACGACGCCCACGCTGTACACGATCAGCAGCAGGACGTGGTAACGGTTCGAGGCGCCCGACTCGTGGTGATCGTCGTGGGCGGGGGGCGCCCCGCTCTGCGGGAGATCGTCCGGGCGGGCGGCGCGGCGGCGCGCGCCGCCCGCGTCCGCCGGTTCGCTCGCGAAGACAAAGAAACCCCTGTGCCAGGTGGTCTGCGCGATCAGGAAGACGGCGTAGATCGTGACCGAGACGAGGCAGAGGAAGCCCATCTGGAAGGCCGACAGCGTCGGTCCGGGCGTAACCCTCGTGTAGTTCGGGAGCACCAGGCTGAGGACGGTGAACGGGATGATCATCACCAGGAACGCGTTGGCGCTCTGGGGGTTGTAGGGCTGTTCGCTGTGCCGGATCCCGCCCGTCAGGAGGGCCACCCCGAGGAACCCGTTGAGCACCAGCATGACGACGGCGTACATCGTGTCGCGGGGCAGCGCGGGCTTTTCTTCGCCCGAGGACATGACCAGCCCGACCATCGCGGCCTCGAGGCCTGTGATGGTCATGGTGAGCAGGAGCGTGCCACGGGGTTCGCCCAGCCTGTGCGCCAGAACCTCGGCGTGCCGAACGATGGCCAGCGCTCCCAGGAGCATCACGCCGCTCACGCCGACCAGGATGAGCAGCGTCCACGCCGGATGTTGGAGGAGACGCGCGACCAAGGGGGCCGCCGCGAGCATGACCACCACGCCGCCGCCGCACGGCAGCAGCGCCCACTCCCGCGCCAAGGCTCCGCGGCGCCGGCTCAAGTCACTGCGCTCGAGAACAGTCACAAACGCCTCCCTTGCCCGGCGCGAACGTACGCCGGGGAGAATACCGGACCCGCGGCAAGGACCCGGGCGTGCCGCGGCTGTGGCGACCGGCGCGGAGTGAGGCGGCTTCGTCGCGTGGGGACGATGATTCGGTCTTTGGCGATGCAGCGCCCGGCGTTGTGCCAAAGGGCAGTGATCGCCGCTGGAGGGGTCGTCATGCTCGGACTTTGAAGCGCTGGCGCGGGCGCTGGTATGAGCCGGGGATGGTGGTGG
>CAZCPB010000058.1:0-8453 GCA_964500365.1 uncultured Phycisphaeraceae bacterium | reverse complement strand
TGTTTGCGGGTATTTTGCACCGGGGGGCGGGGGGGTTGGTTTGTGCGGGGGTTGTTGTGGGGGGGGGGGGGGGGATCGGCGAGGGCGATGGAAGTCGATGCGTGCTGAGTGCCGGGTGCTGCGTGGTGAGCGGCGGCGGCGTGGGGAGGGGTGAGATCGGGAACAGGAGGGGACTGGAGAGGTGGGGAGGCGCGCGAGAGTTCAGGGGTGTGGGGTGCGCCGGGGCGGTTGACGGATACGGGCTCGAGAAGATTCGCCAGCGCATCGAGCTCGGCGGTGTGTGCGGCGGGGGCGTGGGTGCCGTTGGTGGTGGCGGGGCGTGGCGCGGAGGTGTCGGGCGCGCGCGAGCGGCCTGGGGGCGGGGTTGGAGGCAGCGTTGGAGGCGGTGTTGAGAGCGGGCCGGGCGGCCGGTTCGCAGCTTGGGGCGGGCGCGTGGGGGAGAAGAAGTTGGCAAGTCGGAGGAGAAGACCGCACGCGCGGCGGACGGATTCGTTATGGCGGCGGCGGAACTCGCGCTCGGGGCGGGAGTCGGGGCTGGCCGGGTCGAGGGTGCTGAACGAAAGGGCGGGGTTGGATTCGATGAGGCTGGTGAGGGCGCTGAGCGCGGCGGGGAGGCGCGAGGCGGCGATCACGCGGACGCGGAGAGACATGGCGTCGAGGGTGAGTTGGATTCGGTCCTTGATGTCACTTGTGCTCAGCCAGAGGGCGAGGGATTCGGGGGTGGCGTTGTGCTTTGCGGCGAGGGCGTCGAAGGAGAGGGAGCAGTCGTTCAAGTCGGCGAGGATGGCCGCGCGACTTCGGGGGTGGGGGTGAAGATGAGCGCGGATGGAGGCACGCGGACAGTGTACGGTATTTACCGAACGTGTCAATAGGATTTTGATCGGTTCTCTTTGAAGCGGAGCCGCGTATCGCAAGGCCCCGTGGAATCATGAGATACGGGCGAGAATTCGGCACACGCGCTTTGCCGTGGACCGTTGGGAGGAAGGAGCGGTGTGGGTGCAGCGGGGTGATGGGGGAGAGCGCGCGGGTTGGTCGAGCGGCGGTAGGACGGGTAGCACGAGTGCGCCGCGGGAGGGGCCAGAGCGGATGGAGAGCGTGTAGGCGCGGCGACTCGTGGCACCCGCGGATTGCGGGCCGCGCCCGTCTATGGCACTCGACTCCGGGCATCCGCCGAGAGCGCCCGACCCCGCCCGGACTTCACCCGGAGCACGGTTTGCGGAGGAACCGTGTTCAATGAAGACTGATGCCTGACACTTGTTGACGGGTGAGGCACGCCAGTTAACACGGTATCACCCGTCCCGACCCGGGCTACCCCTTTCGTGATTGGGGTACGCCGCCACATATGCGGCAGCATATTGAATAACGGCTTTGATTGCTGCTGCGACTTCGTCGCTCTGCCCATCAGGTGTAATACTCACCATGGCTCTCATCGCGTCGGCAAAGTACGGACCAAGCAACGCCTTCGAGTATGGCAAATCCATCTGTGCTTTCCAACCTGACGACAAACCCTCCTCCGACGACCTGGACAGCACGTTTTCACTCTCGCCCAAAAGGAATGCTAACGCCTTGCCGGAGTACAACGGGTCCATTCTGGCCGACTCTACAAGAACCGGTGCGACTGGGCTCCAATCCTCCGCAGCAACCGGAGGTAAACCTTCGTCCCACCTTCTTCGCACTATCCATGAAAGCGCTACAACGTGATCGCCGTGGAGTGCTTGTACAAGCTTGAATGCTCCACTATCCGAGGAGAATTCTTTAATAAACTGTTGGCGTACAAAATCTCTAATCTCCATCCTTATCATATCTCCATCCCCGACATCATTCAGAGTCGCGGACGGTCGCTGCATGAGCCAGTATTCGATTTGAAACACGAGAGACAATCTCAAGGCCATCGAACGTACCACGCCATCTCGCACCAGATTCCATCGAACTTCGGGAGACAAGCGTTGCCGATGAGCGAGTCGTGCGAGATTGATTAGACTGCTGCAGTGATCGTGAACGCCTCTCGCTAAGGCCTTGTACTCCCGAATTGTTCTGTGTACGACCGAGGTCATTGCAGCGGTAACAGCCTGTTCATTCCATTGATTCCTGAACTGAATGATTTTACCAGCTTCCGGACCATCGTTCATAAGCCAGTCGACAACACGATCTGCGCTTGACAGCCTCGTGCTGGTCGCGACGGCTTGCTGCCAATCACGCATGGCCTTCAACACACTCTGATCAGTTACAGTATCTGTAATCTCCTCGGATAGGATTCGATTCCAATATATGTCACTCCACGGATTCCCGGCGCTCTGCGGTCGACTGTCATCGTGATAGTGGTGATTAACTCTCCCAAAGACAAAACCAATTAGGCGCCCTTCTGGATCCGAGTCTGACCGCATTATTTCCGCCAATATCTGTTGTTCAAGAGTATTACTCTTCCGGTCGCGGATATTCTCACGATGGCCAGCACGTATCCAATCGGCATTGCGGAGAAGCAAATCGAAAATGCTGATTCGCTTTACGCGGTCACTGATGCTGAATGGGCCAGAAGGAGATGTTTCTTGGCCCGCCGTATTTGGCCTAATCTCTACCAAGCGATCGCTAAAGCGCAATGCATTGACGACGAGTAGCTCATCAAAGTTTACTTCACCATGAAGCTTGCGCCACGTGTCACGGGTACGCCGCAGGGCACCTTTGAGATTCCTTGGGACTGCAAGTACATGTGCTAGACAGCTACCTAATGTAGTGTACTGAGAGTGCACTAGCAATGGATTGGCAAGACTGTCTAGGTCATATCCTGGCGAATACAGCGTCGGATCAAGATCGTCGTAAACGCGGCGCTCATGGCTGCGAAATGCGGCAAGCAGGTGTTGAACGAGAGGCGGACTTAGTGGCGGCACTGGTTCAATATAGGTAGCAAGCTTGGCAAAATCGACTCGAGACATTATGAGTCCTCCGCCATCGCGATGACAAATGAAATATGTGTGCACTCGCGCAGGATAGCCAGTAGCGAGTGAACGGGCGCGCTGGGAGTAGTCGCCGCTTCGGAGAATCGCTCAAGATCGTCAACCCACAATACTAAATGAATATCAATGGCGATAAGAATGCTATTGATGGCCTGCATACACTCATCAGAATCGTCGATGCGCGACGAAAGCAAAGCGCCGATTGTCCCAATGAGCTTGGTCGCCGAGGCGATTGTGTGAACATAAGCGCTAGGAAGGCCGACCAGGGCATATGCATCAACCTCGCGATGCACAGCGTCAATGAGCGCCCGCAATACACCCCGTAACAGAGACTCGGTGTCGGCAAAGCGCCAGGCGCTCAGCCAAACGCACCGGACCATGCGCGGTGACGTGGAAGAGCGCAATATGCCGAACGCAGTATCGACAGGCTTTACATGCGCTGGGCCCGTCGCTGTCAGTTGACTGGGATGGTCGCAATAGTAGCGAGTCATATTGTAGATGGACGTTTTACCAGAGCCGCGACGACCAAGAAGTACGAAAGTCGGAATGGTCGCAGGACGTTCTCGTGGAAAACAAAGGCGAAGCGCAATGCGCCGTGCGATGGCCGCGTGTTGAAATAAATCTTGACTCGGTGAATGGATCGGAGAGTCGTCTGAATCAAGCCATTGATTGAGTGTGTGCGGAGTTATTTCAATCGGCGGTGCTGTCGATGGCACCCGCAGCGTACGCCGCGCCGGCGATAGTATGTGAGCAGCCATGCCAGCAAGGCCGAAGGCCAACAAAGATGCCAGGGACAAGAGGAGAAAATCATCCCGGCGCGGCCGAGTGATGAGTGTAGACCACGGGCCATATCGCAGACATAGAAACGTTAGCATGACGCCAAGCATCGCTGCGGACCAAAGAGGGGGATAGGCCCGGAAAAACCCGAAGCCGAAGAAAGCAGAGCAGCGGTTGCGTGCAAACGGGACAAGGCCGGCTGTGAGCACGATCAAGTAAATTGGAACAAGCCAAACGAGCGGTATTCGGGCGAGATGTTGTACAAGCTGAGTGAGAAGTGAGTTAAGGGGCATCAGCAGGACGACCGAAGCAGCCGCACCGACAAGGGCCAATGCCAACATTGAGTAGTGACGGAGTCGGATGGCGTTCCGCCTCGCGTTTATCATGGAAGGAGTTCCTGCGATGGGACGAGCGCAGCCGTACGGAAATCAGGATACATGGTAGCGGTTCTTGGGCGCGGCAATTGACAGCGCCGGGTCACTGCCGTCTGGGGGAAAAAGTGGCCGTGGAATATGACCGTTCGCGCGCGACGATTCGAAGACGCTTCGTCGGGGTGCGTCTGAGGGAGGGGCGCAAGTCTTCAGCCGCCCTGAGGGGACGGATGAGGTTGAGATTGTGACAGACCCGCCCGCCCCTGACGGGGCGGAGGAAGATTCAAGGGAGTCCGCCTCGAGACCCGTGTGCGACGGCGGGGTCTGGCAACTGGCGCAGGCCGCTCCGCGGCGGAGGCATCGCTCGCTTGCGCGTCGGGCTCGTATTCTGGCTCGTGTTACTTCTTCGCCGTGAACGTGCTCTTGAACGCCTTGATCGCGCCTTCGAGGCCCTTTTCGGTCTCGGCGTCGAGGGCGAGCTTGGCCGCGAGCTGGTCGCGGACGGGCTTGCCGGCGAGGGTCATGTATTCGAGGAGGCCCTGCTCGAAGGCGCGGACGTCGGTGGTGGGGACATCGTCGAGGAAGCCCTTGGTGCCGGCGTAGATCGAGATGATCTGGTCGGTGATGGTGAAGGGCGTGTACTGGCCCTGCTTCAGGAGTTCGATCATTCGCCGGCCGCGGTCGAGCTGGCGCTGCGTGGCCTTGTCGAGTTCGGTGCCGAGCTGGGCGAAGGCTTCGAGTTCGCGGGCGGCGGCGAGGTCAAGCCGCAGCGAGCCGGCGATCTTCTTCATGGCCTTGACCTGGGCGTTGCCGCCTACGCGGCTGACGGAGATGCCGACGTTGATGGCGGGGCGCACGCCGCTGAAGAAGAGCTCGGGCTCGAGGTAGATCTGGCCGTCGGTGATCGAGATGACGTTGGTCGGGATGTAGGCCGAGACGTCGCCTTCCTGGGTCTCGATGACGGGGAGGGCGGTGAGCGAGCCGGCGCCGTTTTCCTTCGAGAGCTTGGTGGCGCGCTCGAGGAGGCGGGAGTGGAGGTAGAAGACGTCGCCGGGGTAGGCCTCGCGCCCGGGCGGGCGGCGGAGGAGGAGCGAGAGCTGGCGGTAGGCGACGGCCTGCTTGGAAAGGTCGTCGTAGATGCACAGGGCGTGCTTGGGGGCCTTGCCCTCGAGGCCCTGCCACATGAAGAACTCGCCCATGGCGCAGCCGGAGTAGGGGGCGATGTACTGCATGGGTGCCGCGGCAGAGGCCGAGGCGGTGACGACGATGGTGTAGTCCATCGCGCCGTGCTTCCGCAGGTTCTCGACGACGGCCGCGACGGTCGATTCCTTCTGGCCGACGGCGACGTAGATGCAGACGACGGCCTCGGGCGTGCCCCAGTACTGCTTCTGGTTGATGATGGTGTCGATGGCGACGGTGGTCTTGCCGGTCTTGCGGTCGCCGATGATGAGTTCGCGCTGGCCGCGGCCGATCGGGATCATGGCGTCGATCGCCTTGATGCCGGTCTGGAGGGGCTCGGTGACGGGCTGGCGCTCGGCGATTCCCGGGGCAATGATGTCGATCTTGCGGAAGGTCGAGGTCTGAATGGGGCCGGCGTCGTCGAGGGGGCGGCCCAGGGGGTCAACGACGCGACCGAGGAGCGCCTCTCCGACAGGGACTTCCAGCAGGCGGCCGGTGGCCTTGACGAGGTCGCCTTCCTTCACGGCGAGGTAGTCGCCGTAGATGACCGCACCGACGGTGTCGAGCTCGAGGTTGAAGACCTGGCCCATGACGGCGCCTTCGCTGGTCTGGAACTCCAGCAGTTCGCCGGCCATCGCGTTCGAGAGCCCGTAGATGCGGGCGATGCCGTCGCCGACCTCGACGACGCGACCGACCTCGGAGACTTCCAGCTCCGCCGAATAGCTCTCGATTTCCTTCTTGATGACGCTGGCGATCTCGTCGGTCCTGATCTTCACGGGGGCTCTCCGGTTGAGGCGCGCCTCGGCGCTTCGGGTCGATTCGGCGACGGACCGTCCACGGACCGAACGGCAGGTTCGGGCGGGGCGATCCGAGGGGCAGAAGGTTAGGGGGGCTGGGGGCGGTTGTCTCGCCGGCCGAAGTCCGGTGCGACGGGCGCGCCGCCCGGGTCCGGGGCTGTCAATTGCGAGGCCCGTTCTCGCGCTTGCGGATCTGGAGCCGCACGCGGGGGTTGTCGGCGGTGAACGTGAGGTCCGTGGGCATCTGGCTGAAGACGACTTCCTTGGAACTGATGCCGCGTTCCAGTTCATCGAAGGTCAGTTCCACCTTGGCGGTCACGCGGATCTCGCCGCGTCGGACACGGTCGACGAGGTCGCTGGGGCCGGAGACCTTGACGTCGGTGAGGAACCTGTCCTCGGGGGCGACGGTGATGTCCCAACGCTCGTACTCGACGGCGGCGACGAGGATGAAGACCGGGACGCTGGCGAGGGTCAGCGTGGCGGTGCGGCTCTGGAGCGTCACGTCCACATCGATGCGGGAGGGGTTGAGGCGGGTGCGGGGCCCCGCGACGAGCGGCGGCGCATCGACCGCGACGTTCGAGATGGTCTCGCGCCGGCCGGGGACGAGGCGGCTGAGGGTCTCGCCGCTGATCCTGGCGAAGGCGACGGCGGACTCGTCGAGGAGGCGCGCATCGACCTCCGGAAGGGAGATCTTGACGGTGGCGGGGCGGGCCTCCGGGAGGCTTTCGAACCGCGTGCCCGGGGGCGCATCGACGACGACCTTCAGTTCGCGCGTCGCGAGCTGCTCGATGCGCACGCGCACGGTCGAGGGGTCGGCGCGGAGGATGGTGACGGGCTTTCCCTGCAGGTCGGGCAAGCCGCGCAGCGCCGCGGCGAGGTCCACCGTCTGCTCGCCCAGGTCGGTCGGGATGCCGGGGGCGCCGAGCTGGAAGCGGACGGGCCGGCGGAGGACGGTCTCGGCCTCGGAGACGGCGGCGGTGGCGCCCTCGATGACGGTGTCGATCCGCTGCTGCCAGTCGGGGTCGATGACGCGGAGGGAACGGTCGTCCTTGGGCTCCACCTCGAACGCGGCCTCGACCCGCACGGAGCGCGAGGTCAGGCTCTCGGACTCGGCGAAGAACCAGATCACCAGCGTGACCAGCGTGACCAGCGCGGCGGTCTTTATGCTCGCGGCAGCCTTCATGCCGCCTTCTCCGTGGACTCGGGGTGATCGGCGTGTTCTTCGGCGTCGTCGGCGGTCCCGGGCGAGGCGAGGGCGCGCTGCGCGGAGCGGCTGGCCCGCTCCAGGCGGGAACGGAGCTCGACCCGGAGGTCGTCGGCGCTCATCGGGTCGGAAAGCCTGCCGCGCTCCGCGATGCGGACCTTGCCGACCTCCTCGCTGACGACGATGACGAGCGCATCGCACTCCTTGCTGAGGCCGACGGCGGCGCGGTGGCGCGAGCCCAGGCGGGAGTCGGGCATGTCCTCCGGCTCGGCCAGGGGGAGCTGCACGCCCGCGGAGTGGATCGTGCGGCCGCGGATGATCACGGCTAGGTCGTGCAGGGCCGAGCCCGGGAAGAAGATGGTCTGGAGGAGGCTGGAGGAGAGCTCGGCGTTCATGGCGGTGCCGCCCTCGACGAGCCCGGCCACCGCGACCTGGCGCTCGATCGCCATGATCGCGCCGAACTTGGCCTTGGTCAGGTAGGCGCAGGCATCGGCGATCTGCTCGACGATATAGGTGAGATCGGATGGGGTGCCGCGGAAGAAGGGGGTCTCGCCCAGGCGGACCAGGGCGCGCCGGAGCTCGGGCTGGAAGATGATGATGAGGGCGATGGCGGTGAGGGCCAGGAATCGGTCGTGGAGGAGCGCAAGCCGCTGGAACGCCCCGCCGCCGACCACCCGCGAGACGACCGTGATGATGATGAGCAGGACGAGCAGACCCTTGAGGGCGCCCGCCGCGCGGGTTCCCTGGGCGAAGCGGACGACCGCGTAGACGAGGACCCAGATGAGGATGAGCTCGAACGCGACCGCGAACGGCGGGTAGGACCCGACGCGATGCCAGAGGTCGATGATGGGCGAGAGGAACTTCACCGGCGCGCACCCCGGACTTCTTACCTCGGTAGCCTAGCATCGGTTCAGCGCCCTCCCGGCCTTGCCGCGGAGCGAGTTTCGAGTCGCGGTGCCCCGGGCTCGCGGGGCGAGTAGAGGGAAGCAGGCGTGTCGTTCAGGGTCGTCAGGTTTCAGGACACTCCCAACCCCAACGCGGTCAAGTGCATCCTGGACCGCTCCCCCGGGCACGTGCCGCGCTCGTACTTCAATGCGGCGTCCGCGGCGGGCGATGCGCTGGCCGTCTCCCTGTTCGCAATCCCGGGCGTCACGAGCATCCTGATCAGCGACGG
>CAZCPB010000057.1:0-18504 GCA_964500365.1 uncultured Phycisphaeraceae bacterium | reverse complement strand
GGGTGCTGGGTGCTGGGTGCTGGGTGCTGGGTGCTGGGTGCTGGGTGCTGGGTGCGGAAGGAATCCTACAACAAACTGCCCGAAGAGCATGCGCCCGAGCTACGCACGATGCGACATCCCCTACGCAGCACCCAGCACGCAGCACTCATCTCAGCCTCCGTCACACTCCGAAGAACTCCGCCGTCGTGCGGTTGATCATCGCGTGAAACTCCTCCCACGGCTGACCGCGGAGTTCCGCGAGCTTTCTCGCGGTGACCGACGCCATCCACGGCTCGCACGGCCTGGTGCCGCGGTGCGGATCCGGAGAAAGAAACGGCGCATCGGTCTCGACCATGATCCGTCCATTCGGAACAAGCCGCGCCGCTTCGCGGACCTCCGCCGCGTTGCGGTACGTCACCACCCCCGTGAACGAAACGTGGGCACCGAAGTCGAGCACCTTGCGCACATCGCCCGGCGTGCCGGTGAAGCAGTGGAATACGAACCGACCGGGGTCGAGCCCCGTCGCCCGCAGGATCGGGATCAGGTCGTCGAACGCCTCGCGGCAGTGCAGTACAACGGGCTTGATGATCCCCTCGGCGTGGCACGACTCGATGAACGCCAGTTCCTCGGCCAGCACGCGGTGCTGCACCTCACGCGCCGGCTCCGCATAGTGATTGTCCAGCCCGAGCTCGCCCCACGCCACGCACCGCGGATCGCGCGCGACCGTCCGCAGGTTCTCCCACGCGTGGGGCCCCCGGTCGGAGTACAGCGGGTGCACGCCCGCGCTGCACCACACGTTCGGGAACCGGCGCGCCACCTCCATCGCCCGCAGGCAGTCGGTCGTCGTCGTCGAGATCGTGATCGCCCCCGTCACCCCGTGCTCGGCCGCCCGTGCGAGGACTTCGCTTTCGCGCCCGGCAAAGTCGGGGAACGTGAGATGGCAGTGCGTGTCGATCAACGGCACAACGATACGGGCGCTCAACCGAACCGCGCCCCGGGAACGCCTCTACCATCGTACTGTGAAACACCGCTCCCCGATTCTGGAAGAACACGCCGGGAGGCCCCTGATGACACAGCGCAGGATTCTTCACGTGCTCGCCGTGACCGCGGCCCTCGTCCTGGCCGGCGTCTGCCGCGCCGGCGACGTCGAGCGGTTCTTCCGCGTGCTGATCTCCGATGCCCCGGCCGGCTGGATGCGCTCGGCGGAGGTGACCGCAGACGGCAGGATCACCTCGCGCGCCGAGATGATCATGAAAATGAAGCGCGGGCCCATCGAGATTGCGATCGCGATGAAGTCCGAGTTCGTCGAGACCCAGGACGGCGAGCCCGTCTCGCTCTTCCTCCGCCAGGAGCTCGGCACCCAGCCCATCGAGACCAGGTGCACGTTCACGCCCCAGGGGCTCGAAGTCGAAACGACGCAGACCGGGCAGACCACCAAGGCCCTCCGCCCGCTGCCCGAGGGCGAGTGGCTCTGCCCCGCCGAGGCGATCCGCGAGCTCCGCGAGCGCCTCGCCGCGGGCGACAAGGACTTCGTCCTCACCACCATCGACCCCATGGGCGGCGTGGAAGTGGCGAGATTCACCCACCAGGTCGTTGGGCCCGACACCGTCACGGTCCGCGGCAAGCCGGTCGCCGTCACCAAGGCCACCGTCGAAACCAGCCAGCTCCCCGGCGTCAAGAACACCGCGTACTACGGCGCCGATGGCTACGCCGTGAAGACCGAAACGTTCATGGGCGGCCTGACGATGACGATGATCGAGGCCGGCCCCGAAGTCATGTCCGAATCCGGGCGCGCCCCGGAACTCATGCTCAGCACCTTCGTGAAGCCCGACCGGCCGATCGAGAACCCGCGCGGGACCGGCGCCGCGGTGTACGTGCTCAGCATCCCCGACGGGACGATCCCCGAACTCCCCACAACCGGCGCGCAGAAAGCCGAGGCCCTGGCCCCTAACCGCGCGCGGCTCACCATCGACGCGGCAGACCTCGCCCCCGCGCCCGATGAGGACGGCGCCGCCGACAACTACCTCGCCAGCACGACCGCCGCGAACTTCGAGGACCCGAGCGTGAAGCGGCTCGCGACCCGCGCCCTCCGGGAGGCGCCCGACGACAAGACCGAGCGGGCCGAGATGCTCCGCCGCTACGTCCACCGCTTCATCCACAAGAAGAACCTCGACGTCGGCATGGCCACCGCCACCGAGATCGCCCGCAACCGCGCCGGCGACTGCTCCGAGCACGGCGTCCTCCTGGCCGCCCTCCTCCGCGCCGACGGCATCCCCTCCCGCGTCGCCACCGGTCTCATGTACGTCGACGAGTTCGCGGGCGCCACCGGCGTCTTCGGCTACCACATGTGGACGCAGGCTTTGCTGGAGAAGGACGGAGTCAAGCGCTGGGTGGACCTCGACGCGACCCTTCCCAACTCGACGCCCTTCGACGCCACGCACATCACCTTGAGCACCTCCGACCTCGCCGATACCGGCGGCCTGGAGTCCATGGCGGCGCTGATCAGCGTCATCGGACAGCTCGAGATCAAGGTCGAGAGCGTCGAGTGAACCAGGACGCGCACTGACCGCGAGGCCGCTCTCAGCTCACCGCCGTGACCGACCAAGCGCAGATCCCGGTGCCCCCGCTCCCGCCGCGCGACCGGCGCGGGCACAAGGGCACCTTCGGGACCGTCTGCGTCTTCGGCGGCTGCTGCCGGGGCGCGACCCGAATGATCGGCGCGCCGGCGCTCGCCGCCCGCGCCGCCATCCGCGCCGGCGCCGGCCTCGCACGCCTCGTCATGCCCGCGCCCATCATCAACGAGGGCCTCGCCCTCTGCCCCTTCGCCACCGGCGTTTCCCTTTCGACCGATGACGACGGCGCGATCATCGCGCACCTCGCCGCGGAGGAATTCGACCGTCAGCACCACGAATGCCGCTGCCTCGTCGTCGGGCCCGGCCTCGGCGTCAGCGACGGCTCGCGCGCCCTCAGCCTCCGCGCTGTGCAGCAGGAGCAGACGCCCGTCGTTGTGGACGCCGACGCGATCAACGCGCTGGCGGAAGTCCCCGAACTCTCCCGCGATTTCCGTGCCGCGGCGGTCCTCACGCCCCACCCCGGCGAGTTCTTGCGGATCGCACGCTCCTTCCGAATCACCCGCGACCCCGTCTCCCCCGCCGACCGCCCCCGCGCCGCCGAGGAACTCGCTCAGCGCCTCGGCTGCATCGTCGTCCTCAAGGGCGCCGGCACCGTCGTCAGCGACGGACACCGCACGTGGACCACCTCCTCCGGCCACGCGTGCCTGGCGACCGGCGGCAGCGGCGATGTGCTCTCGGGCGTCATCGCCGGCCTCATCGCTCAGCACGTCCGCCTCGAGCCGCCCGAGATCGCCGCGGCGCGGGCCCGTTCCGGCGCCGCCGCGGCAGGCAAAATAGGCCTCTTCGAAGCAGCGCAGATCGCCGTCGAAGCTCACGCCCTTGCCGGCGAGCGCTGGGCGAAGTCAACCGGCCGCAACGCTGGGATGCTGCCCGATGAACTCGCCGACCTCATCCCCGACGTACTCGCCGGCATGAGGGCCGACCGATGATAGCAATCCGCGTGCGCGAGTTCGGCGGCCCGGCCTCTCTGAAGCTCGAAGACATCCCCGTGCCCGAGCCCGGCCCGGGCCAAGTGCTCATACGCGTCCACGCCGCGGGCGTGAACCCCGTGGACACCTACATCCGCTCCGGCGCCTACGGCATGCTGCCGAGCCTCCCCTACACCCCCGGCCTCGACGGCGCGGGCGTGGTGGAGCGCACCGGCTCGGGCGTCGCCGGGATCGCGCCCGGTGACCGCGTCTACCTCTGCCGCTCGATTTCGGGAACGTACGCCGAGTACGCACTGTGCGACCGCACGCAGGTCAGGCCCCTGCCCGCACGGATCACGTTCGAGCAGGGCGCGGCGGTGTGGGTCGCCTACGCAACGGCGTACTGCGCCATGCTGCAACGTGCCGCGCTCCGCGCGAACGAGTGGGTCCTCGTGCACGGCGCCAGCGGCGGCGTCGGCCTCGCGGCGCTCCAGATCGCCCGCGCGCGTGGCGCCCGCCTCATCGGCACCGCCAGCACGCCCGAAGGGCTCGATCTGGTCCGGGCGCACGGCGCCGAGTTCGCCCTCGACCACTCGCGCGACGGGTACCTCGACGAGGCCCGCCGCATCACCGGACACCCCGAAGGCGGCGTGAACCTCGTCGTCGAGATGCTCGCCAACGTCAATCTCGAGAAGGACCTCGGCGTTCTCGCCAGGAACGGCCGCGTCGTCGTGATCGGCAGCCGCGGCGCGATCGAGGTTACCCCGCGCCAGCTCATGTCGCGCAACTCCTCGATCATCGGCATGAGCCTGCACAACTCGACGCAGGCCGAGCTCGACGAAGCCGGCGCCGCCATCGGCGCGGGACTCGACAACGGCGCGCTCACCCCCGTCGTCGGCACCGTCCTGCCGCTCGAACGCGCCGCCGAAGCGCACGAGAAAGTGATGCAACGCGGCGCCCGCGGGAAGATCGTGCTGACCGTCTGAGCTCGGTCGTCAACGCCGCCGCGCCCGATCGATCGTGTGGCTCACCGCCCGCTTGAGCTTGTGCACCGCCCCGTCCGCCACCGCGTAGTAGTCCGCGGCGCGGTGCTCGACCACCACCGGCGCCGCGCCCCGCACCACAGCGTGGATCACGCAGCGTTTGTCCGGCCCGTGATTCGGCCGGCGGTCCCCGTTCTCGTCGCGCACCCGCACGAGCACCTCGTCCACCCGCCCCGTGAAACGGTCCAGCGCGAGCGACACCTTCGACCGGACGTGCCCCGCGAACGCGGCCGTCGCCCGGATCGGCGCCGAAACGATCCTGATCATCATGGGAAGTCTCCCTGCCTTCAAAGAGCGCTACGCAACCGGGCAGGCCCGGTTCGCGCCTCTGTCCCAATTGAAAGGAGTGTCGGCCGCGCGTACGGAAAACTCCGATCGCATGGCGAACGCCGCGCCGAACCCGGCAGCACCGCTCACCAGTCCAGGGGTGCCAGCCACGCCCGCGCCAGGTCGTCCACCCGCACGTCAACGTCTCCCCGGGCCCACACCAGCCGGCCGTGCTCCGCGAGCGCTCCAACCACGGACGAATGGATCCCGCCATAGTCGGTCAGCACCTGCCGCACCCGACCAAGCTCGCTCTTCCGGATCTCGACCAGGTACCGCGACGGCGTCTCCGCGAACGCGAGCTCGTGCCGTTCCAGCGTGTCCACATCGAGCGACATGTCGAGCCCCAGCGGCGGCGTGCCCGTCGCGTCGCGCTCCGCACCACCCCGGGGCGCGGGTGCCCGCAGGATCGCCGCGAGGTCGAGGGCGCTGGAGCCGGGGGCCCCCTTCCGCACCGGCTGGGCCGTCCCCGACGCGATCAGCATCTCCGCCGCGGCAACCAGCAGCCCGCCGTCCGAGCAATCGTGGGCCGCGAACACCAAGCCCTGGCGGATGAGTTCGGCCACTGCCCGCGCCGCCCGCGGCCCCGCGTCCAGGTCCGTCCACGCCACGCCCCCGGCCCGCTCTCCGTGATCTTCGCCCTCATGCCCGAACACCCGTTGATACGCCGAGCCGCCCATCGCCGGCTTCGTCTCGCCGATGAGCAGAAGCACGTTCCCCGGCTGCTTGGCGTCCATCGTCACGCACCGCGAGAGCGACGGCACGATCCCCAGCCCCGTGATGAGCAGCGTCGGCGGGATCTCAATCACCCGCGCCCCGCCCGTCGCCGGGTCCGTGTACTTGAGCTGGTTGTTCAGCGAGTCCTTGCCCGACACGAACGGCGTGCGGTACGCCTTCGCCCCGTCGTAGCACCCCTCCGCGGCACGCACCAGCGCGCCCAGGTTCTCCGCCTTCTCGCAGCTCGGCCAGCAGAAGTTGTCGAGGATCGCGATCCGCGACGGGTCCGCCCCCACGCACACGAGGTTCCGCACGCACTCGTCGATCGCCGCCAGCGCCATCAGGTACGGATCGCCCCCCGCCGCCGGGTCGCCGACCCCCGTCTGCAACCCCTGCGTGATCGCGATGCCCCGCCCTGTCCCCGCGACCGGCTCGATCACGCTCGCGTCTCCCGGCCCGCGCGATGCCGGACCGACCAGCGGCTTGACCACCGTCTGCCCCTGCACCTCGTGGTCGTACTGACGGATGATCCAGTGCTTGCTGGCGATGTCGGGCTCCGCAAGCAACCGGAGCAGCGCCCCCGCCAGCGTTTCCCCCTCCTGCTTGGCGCTTGGCGCGTTGCGCTTTGCGCCTTTGTTTTCCCACCGAGCCTCCCTCACCGGCGTCGGTATCCCCTCGTGCAGGAACTCCATCGGCAGCGACCCGACCTGCGCGCCCTTGTAAAGCAGGCGCAGTTCCGCCCCCTCGGTCCCGAAGTGCCCGAGGTCCGCGATCTCGACGCGCTCCTCCTCGCAGATCGCCCGCAGCCGCGCGAGATTCCCGGGCGGCACCGCGAGCACCATCCGCTCCTGCGCCTCGCTGATCCAGATCTCCGCGTGCGAGAGCCCCGAGTACTTCAGGGGCGCGCGATCGAGGTGCACCTCGGCGCCCAGCTTCGCCCCCATCTCCCCCACCGCCGACGAGAACCCGCCCGCGCCGCAGTCGGTGATCGCGTTGAACAGCGGCCTTCCCACGTCGCCGCCGTCGTCCCGCGCCCGCATGATCGCGTCGAGCGCCCGCTTCTCCTCGATCGCGTTGCCGATCTGCACCGCGTGCCCGAACTCGTCCGCCGCGGTGTGTTCGAGTTCCGCGCTCGAGAACGTCGCGCCGTGGATCCCGTCGCGCCCCGTCCGCCCGCCCAGCGCGATGATCCGGTCGCCCGGCCTTGCCGCGCCGGCGACGCGATCGCGCGGGATCAGCCCGATGCAGCCGCAGAAAACCAGCGGGTTGCCGATGTAGCGGTCATCGAAGGAAACGGCGCCCGAGACGGTCGGGATGCCCATGCGGTTGCCGTAATCGCGCACACCGGCGACGACGTTTTCGAGCACGCGACGCGGGTGAAGCGTGCCCGGGGGGAGCGGGAAGATCGCGGAGGTCGCGGCAAGCGCGGAGTGTCGCGGAGAGGAAAGCAGAGAGCCCATCTCAGATGATTCTGCGCGTTCTCCGCGCTTCTCCGCGTCCCGTCGCCCCTCCCCGTTCTCTTGGTTCCCCGCCTCACACCAGCGATCCGGCCTCGCCACGCAGAACACGTCCGTGCTCGCGATCGGCCGCGCCCCAAGCCCCGTCCCCATGACGTCGCGGATGCACCCCCCGATCCCCGTCGCGCTCCCGCCGTAGGGCTCGATCGCGCTCGGGTGGTTGTGCGTCTCCACCTTGATGCACACGCCCCACTCGTCGTCGAGCGCCACCACGCCCGAGTTGTCCTTGAACACGCTCAGCGTCCAATCGACCCCGTCCGCGATCAGCTCGTGCGTCGCCGCCGCGACCGTGCTCCTGAGCAGGTTGTCGATCGTCACCGAGCCGTCCGCGTTCAACGTGTGACCGGGGCGACCCTCCCAGATGATGGGATCGACCCAACCCCCGCCTTCCCCGTCGCCGCCCGATGAGACGGCACGCTGAGCCGATGAGGCGCTCGTCGCGCCCGGACGAGCCCGCCCGGGGCCCATGTGGATCTCGAACATGCCGCGATCCGCCGCCCGCTTCGGCCCCGATGATTCCTTCCCTTCGTCGATCCGCCGCTCCGTCGCTCCGCCGCTTCCCCTGTACACCACCCGGCTCTTGAGCGTCTTGTGCACGCAGTGCTCGGACCACGTCTGCGCGATCGTCTCGATCTCGATGTCCGTCGGCTCGCGCCCGAGCGTGCGATACTCCCCCTGCACCGCCCTCATCTCCGCGAGGCTCAGGAACAGGTGCGCCTCGCGGGACAGCTTCATCAACTGCTCATCGCTCAACTCCCGGATCGCCACCCGCCGCACGTTCAGCGCATACTCCGTCCCCCGCGGCAAGGACTCCGGCGTGTACGCCGCGCCGTGCACCGCCTGCACCACCGTGTTCGCGAGCACCCGCTCCGCCAGCGACCGCGCCGCCCCCGCGTCCACGCCCTCGAGGTCGTACCGCCACCCCGTCGAAACCTGCACCCGCGCCGCGGGCACCAGGTCCCCGATCGCCTCGAGCACCGACTGCGCCGCCGGGTCCATCACGCCCGGCAACGGGTGCACCTCGACGATCGCCGCGCCCGCGCCGACCGCCGCCGCGCCCGGCTCGCTCACCTCCGTCACCGGGTCGGCCAGCAGCCGCTCCCGCACCGCCGAGACCTGTCCCTCGTCCAGGTCCCCCTCGATCAGGTACACACGGCGCGCCCGCGCCCCGCGCAGCGTCACGCCGACCGCCGCCGCGCCGCGGACCACGGCCTCCGAACGCGGGTCGGGCAATCCTGGTCGCACGCCGACTTCGATGCGGTGAACTCGCGCCATGGGCGATCATACCCGGGGGCGCCCCGCGCCCATCCCGCGTACACTGCAGGAGTTCGGGTGGGTCCGCGTTTCCAGCGCACCGGCAGGTGGGACACCTGCCCCACAGTCTCGGGAAGGCTCGGCCGGAGGGCCGCGCCGCCCAGATCGGCGGTCGGCAGTGGGCGATCGGTTGGAACAGTTCAGGACGACGGGCTCGGGCGCCCCGCCGCACGGCACGACCGTCAACGGCGCGCCCGGCGCCGATCACCACGAAGACACCGCGCCCGGCGGCACTCCCGGCGGGACCATGCTCTTCGAGGTCGCCTGGGAAGTCTGCAACCAGGTCGGCGGCATCTACCAGGTGATCCGCTCCAAGGCCCCCTCGATGACCGAGCGCTGGGGCGACCGCTACTGCCTCGTCGGCCCCTACGTCCCTCACAAGGCCCAGCTCGAGTTCGAGGAGACCCGCCCCGGTTCCTGGATCGCCCGCGCCCTCGCCGCGCTGAAGGACCAGGGCCTCACCGTCCACCACGGCCGCTGGCTCGTCAACGGCCGGCCGCGCGTCATGCTCCTCGAGCACGGCCTCCCCTGGGACCGCCTCGGCGAGGTCAAGTACCGCCTCTGGCACGACCACGGCATCGAGACCCCGGGCGATGACGGCCTCGTCAACGGTGTGGTCACTTTCGCCGAGGCGGTGCGCCGCCTGCTCGTCGCCCTGAGCGAGCACCGCCAGCAGACGCCCTCCCAGCCGGCGCGCCTCAAGGGCCTGTCAGGCCCCGCGCCCATCCTCGCCCACTTCCACGAGTGGATGGGCGGCCTGGCGATCCCGATGCTCCGGCGCGAGCGCGCCCCCGTCGCCACGATCTTCACGACGCACGCAACACTCCTGGGCCGCTACGTCGCCTCCGGCGATGAACACTTCTACGACCGCCTCTCGTGGATGGACCAGGCCGAGCTCGCCGCCCGCTACAACGTCCGCACGCCCCACTCGATCGAGCGCGCCTGCGCCCACGGCGCCCACGTCTTCACCACCGTCTCGAGCATCACCGCCGAAGAGTGCGCCGCGCTCCTCGGCCGCCCCGTGGACGTCGTCACCCCCAACGGCCTCAACGTCTCGCGATACAACCTCGGGCACGACCAGCAGAACCAGCACGGCGTCAACAAGGAGGCCATCAACCGCTTCGTGATGGGCCACTTCTTCCCCAGCTACCCCGTGGACCTCGACCGCACGCTCTACTTCTTCACCAGCGGCCGCTACGAGCCCCGCAACAAGGGCTTCGATCTCTGCCTCGAGGCCATGGCCCGCCTCAACGCCGAGCTCAAGGCCCGACAGGGCGATGAGAATCTCCGCGCCGGCAACGTCGTCTTCTTCATCGTCAGCAGCCGGCCCTGCAAATCCCTCAACCCGCTCGCGCTCGAAAAACGCGCCGTCCTCGAGAAGCTCCAGGAGATCTGCCGCCGCATCACCGGCGAGGTCGGCGACCGCCTCGCCGCGCGGGCCGCCTCGGGCGCCCGGCTCAAGCTCGACGACCTCGTGGACGAATCCTCCGTCCTCCGCTACCGGCGCGCCCAGCAGGCCCTGAAGCAGCACTGCCTCCCCATGGTCGTCACCCACATTCTCGAGGACGACCAGGGCGACCCTGTCTTGAACCAGATCCGCCAGCTCGGCCTCATCAACCGCCCCGAAGACCCCGTCAAGATCGTCTACCACCCCGAGTTCATCACCCCCACGAGCCCCCTCTGGGGCATCGACTACGAGCAGTTCGTCCGCGGCTGTCACCTCGGCCTCTTCCCCAGCGCCTACGAGCCATGGGGCTACACGCCCCTCGAATGCGCCGCCATGGGCATCCCCTCGATCACCAGCGACCTCGCCGGCTTCGGACGCTACCTCCAGGAGCACATGCCCGACCACGACCGCAACGGCCTCGTCGTCTTGGGCCGCCGCGGCAGGAGTTACTTCGACGCCGCCGCCGACCTCGCCCGCCTCCTCCTCGAATTCTGCCGCATGGACCGCCGCCAGCGCATCGCCCTCCGCAACGCCGTCGATGCCAAGGGCTGGGAGTTCGACTGGCCCAAGCTCGTCAGCGCCTACCACCGCGCCCACGACCTCGCCCTCGAACGCTCGATCGCCGAGCACGCCCTCGACCTGGGCCGCACCACAATACCGGTCGCATCGCGCGATCAAGCGCCCAAGACCGCTCAAACCCCACTCAACGCCGAATAATCACCCCGCGTTCACGACGAACCACGAACGAAGTGAGTGACCGGGCGCACAAGTATCGTCCTGCCGCCCCCCCGTTCGACCCGCACAACCCGCATAACGACTGGTGCGCCCCGCCCCCGACCCAGCACCCAGCACTCAGCACTCAGCACTCAGCACCCAGCACCCACCACTCCCACCCCCACACGCGCCCCCATGGAGCCCCGCCCCCTCGTCGAGCTCTACACCGACGGCGCCTGCTCCGGCAACCCCGGCCCCGGCGGCTGGGCCTACATCCTCAAGCACCCCGCCAGCGGCACCGAGCGCGAGAACTCCGGCGCCGAGCCCGACACCACCAACAACCGCATGGAACTGATGGCCGTCATCGAGGGCCTCTCCGCCCTCACCCGCCCCTCGCGCATCGAGCTCTTCTCCGACTCCCAGTACGTCCTCAACGGCCTCAAGGAGTGGATGAAGTCCTGGAAGCAGCGCGGCTGGAAGACCGCCGACAAAAAGCCCGTCAAGAACCGCGAGCTCTGGGAACGCCTCGACGAACTCACCAGCAGCCACGACATCCGCTTCCACTGGGTCCGCGGCCACAACGAGCACCCCGAGAACGAGCGCTGCGACCGCCTCGCCGTCGCCGCCCGCGAGGCCATAGTTACCCGGTAGTGCCGATCGTCGCCGGCGCGTCGCGCCCTGGCGCGACCGGGTCCGTTTATCCGACCTACGCGACTCGCACCGCCCCGGCAGACCCTGCCGCGCGAATGGTGCGCTCTCCCTCGCGTAGCGACTGGGAAGGACGGTGAAGCGCCCGCGCCGAAGGGCCGATGAGGGAGGTCGATCCCCGCGCCGCGTCGGCGGGAGTACGGCCCCTGTTCCCCGAGGGAGTGCATTCGTGGACCTGCACGAGATCCTCAAGAAGGCGTACGAGCTGAACGCGTCCGACGTGCACCTCGTGGCCGGGCAGCCCCCGACCATCCGCGTGCACCAGGTCATCCAGCCCATGGACCCGTTCGTCATCACGCCCGAGCAGGCCCGCGCCTTCCTCGAGCAGATGGCGCCCCCCGAATCCCTCACCACCTTCGCCAAGCAGAAGGACGTGGACTTCTCCTACGAGGTCCCCGGCCTCGCCCGTTACCGCGTCAACGGCCACGTGCAGCGCGGCACGGTCGGCATGGCGATGCGCATGATCAAGACGAAGGTCCCGCCGCTCTCGGCGCTCAACCTTCCCGAGGTCATCGCCCGCATGACCTACCTCCCCCGCGGCCTGGTGCTCGTCACCGGCGACACCGGCTCGGGTAAGTCGACCACGCTGGCCGCCATGATCCAGGCGATGAACCAGCGCTACCGCAAGCACATCATCACCCTCGAGGACCCCGTCGAGTACACCTTCAAGAGCGAGCAGTGCCTCATCGAGCAGCGCGAGCTCGGCCAGGACATGCCGACCTTCGCCTCGGGCCTGAAGCACGCCCTGCGTCAGGACCCCGACATCGTGCTCGTCGGCGAAATGCGCGACCTCGAGACCACCAGCCTCGCCATCTCGGCCGCCGAGACCGGCCACCTCGTGCTCTCGACCCTGCACACCGTCAACGCCTCGCAGACCGTGGACCGCATCATCGACATGTACCCCGCGGGCCAGCAGAACCAGATCCGCTCGATGCTCGCCAACACGCTCCAGGCCGTGGTCAGCCAGACCCTCTTCAGCCGCGTGGACCGCCCCGGCATGGTCCCCGCCGTCGAGGTTCTCCTGTGCACGCCCGCCGTGCGCAACCTGATCCGCGAGGCGCGCACCTTCGAAATCCCCAACGTGATCGAGACCAACCGCGCCATCGGCATGAGCACGCTCGACGCGTCCATCGCCGAACTCTACTTCAACGGCATGATCAGCAAGGAGGACGCCATCGCCCAGGCCGCGTTCCCGGACAAGCTGGAACGCCAGCTGGCGGCGTAAACCGTGTGAAGATGCGACGAAGTGCCTTAGTGACGGAGCGACGAAGTGGAGGACGCTGATGCGGTGACCTGAGGCCGGATGTTCTTCATTCCGCCACTCCGTCACTTCGTCGCTCCGTCACTTCCCCTTACCCATGGCCAATTACCGCTACCAGGTCCGTAACGCCCAGGGTCAGGTGCAGGCCGGCGTCCTCGCCGCGGAAACCGCGGCCGCGGCCGCGACCGTGCTCCGGAGCCAGGGCATGCACGTCCTGTCGCTCTCGCCGGTCATCGGCGGGATCTCGACCGGCGGCCTCATGGGCAAGCTGGCCGAGCTCAACGCGGGCAAGCCCAGCCAGAAGCACGTCCTGGACTTCACCACCCAGCTCGCCGTCATGATCCGCGCCGGCATCAACCTCCGCGCCGCCCTCGAGGGCATCGCCGAGCAGACCACCCACAAGGCCTTCCAGAAGATCATCGTCGGCCTCAAGACCGACGTCGAGAGCGGCAAGCAGTTCTCCGAGGCCATCGCCAAGCACCCCAAGCTCTTCAACCCCCTCTACATCAACATGGTCAAGGCGTCGGAAATGTCCGGCTCCTTCGCCAAGATGCTCGACCGCATCGCCGCCTACATCGGCCAGCAGATCGAGACCCGCAAGATGGTCGTCGGCGCCGCGATCTACCCCGGCATCATCGGCACCCTCGCCGTCTGCGTCACCGTCTTCCTGCTCACCTTCGTGCTGCCGCGCTTCTACGCCGTCTTCGAGGGCAAGGAGGACATCCTCCCCTGGGCGACCAAATTCCTCATGAACCTCTCCAAGAGCATGGTCGCCTACTGGCCCTACATCGTCGGCAGTGTCGTCGTCCTCTTCGGCGCTGTCTACGCCTTCGCCCGGACCGAGCTCGGCTCGTTCTGGGTCGACCGCCTCAAGCTCACGATCCCGGTCCTGAAGAGCATGTTCCGCTCCCTCTACATCAGCCGCTCCCTCCAGACCATGGGCCAGCTCATCAACGCCGGCGTCCCCATGCTCGACACCCTCGCCATCACCGGCGACATCTCCGGCAACCAGCTCTTCAAGGGCATGTGGCGCCGCGTCTACACCAGCGTCAAGCAGGGAAAGAAGATCACCGCCCCGCTCCTCAAGGACAACCTTCTCCCCCGCGCCGTCACCCAGATGATCTCGGCCGGCGAGGAGTCCGGTAAGCTCGGCGAAGTCCTCGACGAGATCTCGACCTACTACGCCAAGCAGTTACGGGACAACATCAAGGCCGTGACGAGCATGATCGAGCCCATCATGATCCTCCTGATGGGTACAGTCGTCGGCTTCATTGCCATGGCCGTCATCCTGCCCATCTTCAAGATGAGCCAGATCGTCAAGTAGCCGATCGTTTCCCACACTTCATGTGCAGGGGGACGCTCCGCGCGGAGCGCCCCGGCCCCGGGCAGACCGTATGCCGCGCGGCGGGAGGTCGGCGTGCTGTTCAATCCGACGACGATTCGTTCTTCCGTGACACGACCGAACGGCGCGCCACAACCGTGTGGTTCCTCCACAAGGTCGTGCCGCTCCATCACGGGCCCGGCCACCCCGCGGCAAGCCCGCCCCAAGCGCGCCCGCCGCGGCTTCACCCTCCTCGAGACCTCCATGGCCCTGGTCATCATCGGGGTCGGCGTCCTCGCCTTCATCGAGGCCCAGAACTCCTTCATCAAGAACAACGCGTGGTCCAGCCAGGCCGCGACCGCAACGCTCCTGGCCAACGAGATCCGCGAGATGACGCGCCGCCTGCCCCGCCACGACCCGGTCACCGGCCTGTTCCTCCAGGGCAGCGGCCAGAGCGCGATCCTCGTCGGCTGGGGCCGCGAGACCGGCGAGGTCGTCGTTACCGACATCGACGACATCGACGACCTCGAAGCGACCAAGTTCGGCGCCGGCGGCGACTTCGCCGGACCCATCAACTCCTTCGGCGAGCTCGTCCAGGCCACCGACCTGAGCGGCAACCCCCTCACCGACGCCGACGGCATCCCGCTCCCCCTCGAGGGCTGGTCCCAGACCGTCTTCGTGGACAAGGTCGACCCGTTCGATTTCACCACCGTCCGCGCCCACGAGTTCTTCGAGCCGCCGGCCGGCCAGTTCCCCGGCCGCACCGTGGACCGCTACCCGCTGCGCGTGACCGTCGTCGTCGAGTACCAGGGACCCAGCGACCAGACTCCCCGCGAGATGACGCGGATGGTCTGGGTCGTTCCCTGAAGCAGCCGTGTTCCTGTCAGGAGGCGAGCGATGAACCACCGCACCCGACCCACCAGCCCGAGCCGCCTCGCCCGGCGCGCCGGCCGCGCACCGCGCCCGGCGCCCCGCGAACGCGGCGTGGCCTCCGTCCTCTCCATGATGTTCCTGATCCTGTTCGGCTCGCTCGCCACCGCCATGGCGATCGCCAGCCGCGGCAACATCCGCACCGCCGCCACGCACCTCCACGTGATGCGCGCCCAGAGCGCCGCCGAGACCGGCCTGGTCATCGCGACCGAGCGGCTCCGCGAGGCCGCGTCGCGCTTCGTCGTCTCCAACAGCCACATCGACGGCTCCTACGGCGCCAAGTTCTGGGGCGGCGACCTCTCGGGCACCGGCGAGTACACCGTGCTCCCCGCGCCCAGCGGCTTCGCCGAAGGCTCGGACCCCGCGGGCCTCGCCCAGGCGCTCGCCAACCGGCACGCCGCGGACACCGGCATCATGGAGGGCGTCAGCGTCGATGCGCCCACGATCGCCAACGCCCCGTCGTGGGGCTCGGACACCGAGTACGAGTCCAGCAACTGGCTCTTCACCCCCGCCGTGAAGCTCGAAACCGTCGGCGAGAACGACAAGATCCAGCCCCTGGCCTACTCGGTCACCTACGCGCCCCTGGCCAACGGCACCGACGTCCGCGTCATCGCCACCGGCTACGACTTCAACTACAAGAACGGCAACCTGCCCATCAGCCGCACCATCGTGCAGGACTTCCGCCTCGCCAAGAAGGTCCGCCAGGCGATCATCAGCCCCAGCAAGATCATGATCGGCAAGGACGTCCACATCGCGGGCGACCTCGGCGCCCGCTTCACCGACGTCGGCCGCGAGAACGGCGACCCGATGCTGATGAAGTCCGACTTCCTCGGCCTCGACGCCGAGCTCGACAAGCGCCTCAAGGACCTGTTCGCGTCCCTCCTCGCCAGCGACGTCGACGGCGACAACCGCCTCCGCGTCGGACACCCCACCGAGGGCGCCGGCCTCCCCCTCGACAAGGACTACGACGGCGACGGTGTCGCCGACGCGGCCTTCGAGGACGCCACCGGCGACGGCTACGTGGACGAGTTCGACGTCTTCATGAACTTCTACGATGCCAACCAGGACGGCAAGGTCGTGCTCTCGAGCACCCTCACCGCCGGCACCCCCGCCCAGGGCTCGACGCCCGAGTTCGTGGACTCCGGCGGCAACCCCGTCGACGACGACCTCGCGCTGCTCATGGACTCGGCCGGGCCCGACCGCAACAAGAACGGCGTCTGGGGCTACGTGGACGCCAACCACAACGGTCGCTGGGACAGCGGCGAATCGATGAACGACTACGACGCCAACCTCGGCATCAACCGCGACCAGGTGCTCGGCTTCCGCGACGGCATCGTGGACAAGCGCGACCAGTACGCCAAGGTCCACGGCAAGCTGCTCTTCAAGACCTCCGAGTCGGCCTGGTCCGCCGCGCAGGGCGACCCCGCCGAGGTCCTCCAGGGGCCCATCCGCGCCGGCTCCGGCCAGTCGCCCTCGAGCTTCGCAGTCTCCGACAGCGAGCTGCCCAACCTCACGCCCGACACCTACGCCGACGCCAACGCGGCCCTGAAGGCCAACGCCAACGGCACGACCTTCACCCAGCAGGTCGCCGACCAGCTCGGCGTCTCGGTTTCCGACCTCTCGACCTACGTCGAAACCAAGTCGGCCGGATCGGCGAGCCCCCGCTACCTTCGCGTCGACCCCGACGCCGACCTCGACGGCCTCCCGGACAACAAGGACACCGCGTACTGGGAGAAGATGCCCTTCAACTCTCCCAGCTACACCGACGTTTACTTCCGGCCCGTGTACGAGAACATGGTCTTCCGCGACGTGCAGATCCCGACGGGCTGCAACGGGCTGTTCCGCAACTGCACGTTCGTGGGCGTGACCTACGTCAACACCACGTCGGGCAACACCCACGTCCTGTGGGGCGAGTACGGCAAGCTCACCATCGACCCCGCGACGGGCAAGCCCCGCCCCGCGGTGCCGCGCCAGGTCTACGGCGACGACGTCGGAGAGTCCAACTACCCCGACATGCTCCCGGGCTCGGCCACGCCGCCCAACGAGATGATCCTGATGGCCCAGCCGGAGCTGGACAAGGCCGACGTCCCCGCCGACCAGACCAACCGCCCCGGCTACAACCTCATGCCCGCCCCGCTCATCATCAACGGCAAGCGCGTCAGCGACACGAAGAAGTACTCCAACAACATCCGCTTCCACGACTGCCTCTTCGTCGGCTCGATTGTGAGCGACTCGCCGACCGGCTACAGCCAGACCCGCAACAAGCTCCAGTTCACCGGCGCCACGCGCTTCACCCAGAGCCACCCCGACGCGCCCGACGACCCCGAGCTCAACCCCCAGGACGCCGACCTGGACGACATCGCCAAGAGCTCGATGATGCTCCCCAACTACTCGGTGGACATCGGCACCTTCAACAGCCCGCCGACCCAGAACGTCCAGCTCCAGGGCGCGGTCATCGCCGGCGTCATGGACATCCGCGGCAACACCACGCTGGACGGCGCGCTGCTCCTGACCTTCAACCCCGTCTACGGCTCGGGCCCGATGGTGGACGCCCTGGGCAACCCCATCGGCAACCCCGCCAACTACAACACCTCGATCGGCTACTTCGGGCCCGACGACGGCGACCAGGAGTCGCTCGACCCGCTCAAGCTCCCCGTCGTCAACGGACAGCGCATCGTCGGCTGGGACACCGACGGCGACGGCCTGGCCGACGTGGGCGCCGACCAGGCCCAGCCCTCGGGCTCGACCGCCGTGCCCTTCTACGGCTACGGGCGCATCGACCTGCGCTTCAACCCCAACATGCGCCTCCCCAACGGCCTGATGCTCCCGATGCAGATGGACCCGCTGCCCCACACCTACCGGGAAGGCAACCCATGAGTTCTCGAACGACCCGCTCCGACTATGGATCACTGACCACCCCCCCGTCCCCGAGGGAGCGGGGCCGCACAACGCCCGGCTCGTGCGGTAGCCGCCCGCCACGCTCTCGGTGCGCCTTCAGTCTCATCGAGCTCCTGATCGCTCTCACGATCACCGCGACTCTCCTTGCCGCGACGCTCGGCGCGCTCGACGCCTCGTTCAAGAGCTACAAGAACACGACCGAGTCGGCGTCGACGCACGTGGTTTCCCGCATCGTCATGTACCGGCTGATGTCCATGATCCGGACCGGCAGCGAGTTCGGCCCTTACCCGCTCGACCCCCTCGACACCACGCAGAACCCCGTCGTCTCCGAGGCGATCGAGTTCGTCGCGATGGAGGACGAGGCGACCGAGTTCCGCCGCATCGCCCGCATCGAGAAGCGCGACGCGACCGACGCCTCGCGCGGCCCCTTCGAGCTCTGGTACATCCAGACCGACTTCACGGCCGGCACCCAGACCGCCCAGTCCGAGGCGCCCCTGCTCTCCAACGTCACCGACGTCCGCTTCACGATGGAGTACGACGTTGGGCCGCGACTCACCCGCGCCACCGTGGACATCACCGTGGCCCCCAACGACGTGCAGGACGCCCGAGTCTTCAGCGACCTCAACGCCCCGACCGTCCGGTTCGTGTCGTCGGCGTGCCCGAGGAGGCTGGAGGAGGCGGAGTGAGCGGGGAGTAGTGAATGGCTATTCCTTTCTCGCTATTCACTGATCACCACTCGCGAATCATTTTCCACTCACGCTCCTCCGCGAACGACTCTCAAGAAGTACAC
>CAZCPB010000056.1:0-18702 GCA_964500365.1 uncultured Phycisphaeraceae bacterium | reverse complement strand
CGCGACCGTCGGCTTCTTCATCGGCCCCAGCCAGTCGAGCTTCGGCACGCTGGTCCTGCGGCGCGTGAGCAACCCCGGCGGGTCGCCCTCGATCTCGGGCAACCTCAACCTCACCGTCCCCTCGACCAACAACCCGCAGTCGGTCCCGTGCCAGGGCACGACCGGCGCCCTCGACGCCCTCGATGACCGCCTCGCCTGCGCCCAGATCCACCTGAACCGCTTCACCGGCGCGCGCACGCTCTGGACGGCCCACCAGATCGAGGTGAACTCCAGCGGCGTGGCCAGCAGCAGCGGCAACCGCGACGGCATGCGCTGGTACGAGATCAACGCGCCCACCTCGGGCAGCCCGACGCTCGTGCAGTCCGGCACGCTCTTCGACAGCTCCGGCTCCCTGATGAACTACTGGATGGGCTCGGTCGCCATGAGCGGCCAGGGGCACATGGCCCTGGGCTGCACCCAGGCCAACGCAAGCTCGCGGGCCCAGATCGCCGTCGCGGGTCGCCTCCGCACCGACGCCCTCGGCACTACCCAGGCCCCGACGCTCGCTCAGACATCGACCACCGCCTACAACGCCCAGGGCAGCGGCACGCAGCGCTGGGGCGACTACTCGACCGCGTTCGTCGATCCCAGCGATGACCAGTCCATCTGGCAGTTCCAGCAGTACTGCAACGCCAACAACTCCTGGGGCGTCCGCGCGATCAAGCTCCTGGCTCCTCCGCCCCCGACGCCCAGCTCGTGCAGCCCGCCGAGCGTCGCCCAGGGCGCTTCCAACGTCAACGTCGTCGTGACCGCGACCCCGGCCCCCGGCAGCGAGTTCTACGACACCGACGCCTCGTACCCCAACCGAATTGCCGCGGCGGTCAGCGGCAGCGGCGTCACCGTCAACTCGGTCTCGTGGAGCACGTCCACGCCCACCCAGGTGACAATGAACATCTCGGTTTCCGGCGGCGCGGCGACGGGCGCCCGCAACGTGACGATCACGAACCCGGACGGGCAGTCGGCGCAGGGTTCGGGGATCCTGACGATCGACTCGTCGGCGGTGTGCCCGACGTTCTCGCAGCACCCCTCGGGCGGGACGTTCTGCCAGGGCGCCAACGTGGTGCTGAGCGTGGCGGCCTCGGGGACGCCCGGCCCGACCTACCAGTGGCGTAAGGACACGGTGAACCTCGGCGGTCAGACCGGGACGACGCTGACGCTCAACAACATCCAGCCGGGCGACGCGGGCTCGTACGACTGCGTGGCGACCAACTCGTGCGGCTCGACGACCAGCAACGCGGCGGCGGTCGCGGTGAACGTGCCGCCGACGATCACGTCGGACCCGTCGGACCAGGGGGTCAAGGCGCAGTACTTCTCGGCGTCGTTCAGCGTGACGGCGACGGGGAGCCCGACCTTGAGCTACCAGTGGCGGAAGAACACGGTGAACCTTGTGGACGGGGGGTCGGTGAGCGGGGCGACGACGGCGACGCTGACGTTCAACCCGGCGGACCTTGGTGACAACGGGAGCGTGATCGACTGCGTGGTGAGCAACGGGTGCGGGAGCGACACGAGCGCGTCGGCGACCTACAGCGTGTTCTGCCCGTCGGACTTCAACATGGACGGGTTCGTGACCGGTGACGACTTCGACGAGTTCGTGAACGAGTTCCAGGCGGGGAACGCCTCGGCGGACTTCAACAACGACACGTTCGTGACGGGCGACGACTTTGACGCGTACGTGGACGCGTTCGTGGCCGGGTGCTGAAGCCGGCCGGTTCGACACACGACGATCAGACCGCGGGCCGGGGATCTTCCCCGGCCCGCTTTATTGCGCTGATTTCACGCAAAAACATGAACCGGAACTCATTGCGCGCAGCGCCACCGGGGTCATAGCATGGGTTCGGGGGTGCCGTTCCCTGCCGCGACGCTCGATCGCGGTGATCACGAGTCGGATCAATTCATGCCGCCGTCCCGCGCCCGGTCTCGGCGCGCGGCCGCTGCGCCGTCGTGCGCAGCTCTCCGCAGGAGGTCCCATGCAGACCAAGCCCCGTCGTCACGTTGCCGCGTTCGCGGTGGTCGCGTTCGGATGGATCTCGGCGCCCGCGGCGGCGCAGGAACAGGTCCCGTGGGTCGGTGAGCGCGGCATCACCGAGTCGGTGGCCGACATCATGGCCCGCGACACGGGCGAGGCGTGGAACCCGGCCGACGGCCTGCGGCTCGTGCACGAGATCAAGGTCGACCGCTCGGGCCTGCCGCAGGACCCCGACTCCCCTCCGGTCGCGATGTGGCCGGTCACGCCGGGCGTCTCTCCGGTCTCCGAGCCCATGGACCGAATCCCGGGCGCCAAGGACCACGGCGGCATGGCCCTGCCGCAGACCGTGGGCGCCTCGTGGAACGGCGCCAACATCAGCGTCTCGGGGTACATCCCGCCCGACTCGACGGGCGCCGCCGGCCCGACGCAGATCCTCGTCTGCGCCAACGGGCGCATCCGCATCTACAGCAAGGCCGGCGGCCTCGGGAGCCTGGACACCAGCACCGACAACTTCTTCAACTCCGTGCGCAACGGCTCGGGGACCTCGGACCCGCAGGTCAAGTACGACCCCATCAGCCAGCGCTGGATCGTCGTCATCATCAACGTCGCGTCGAGCAATAACCGCGTGCTGATCGCCGTCAGCGACGGGCCCACCATCACCAACCAGTCGAACTTCACGTTCTACTACTTCCAGCAGAACCTGGTGGCGCCGACCGGCAACAACGGTCAGTTCGCCGACTACCCCAAGGCCGGGGTCGACGCCAACGCCCTGTACATCGGCTGCAACATGTTCGGCGGCTCCTATGCCGGCACGACCGCGTGGGTCGTCCGCAAGAGCTCGATCCTCTCGGGCGGCCCGCTGGTGGCCACGGCGTTCCGGAGCCTCGCGCCCGCCGGCGGCAACGGGCCGTTCGCGCCCATGGGCGTGGACAACGACGACCCCGGCGCGACCGAGGGCTATATCGTCGGGCCCGACAACGCCGTGTTCGGCCGGCTCGTGGTCCGGCGCGTCAACAACCCCGGCGGGACGCCCAGCGTCTCGGGCAACCTGAACATCACCGTCCCCACGACCGTCAACCCCCAGAGCGTCCCGTGCGAGGGGTCGACGCGCCCGCTCGACGCGATCGACGACCGCCTCTTCTACGCCATGGCGCACAAGAACCGCGTCAGCGGCGCGACCACTCTCTGGACGTCGCACAACATCGAGGTCAACGCCAGCGGCAACGCGAGCACCACCGGCAACCGCGTCGCCATGCGCTGGTACGAGATCCAGAACCTCACCGGCTCGCCCTCGCTCCGCCAGTCCGGCACGCTCTTCGACAGCGCCGGCAGCCCCATCAACTACTGGATGGGCGCGGTCGCCATGAGCGGCCAGGGGCACATGGCCCTGGCCTGCACCCGCGCCAGCAACTCGGCCAACGTCCGCGCCGAGGTCGCCGGCTCCGGCCGATTCCGCACCGATGCGCTCGGCACGCTCCAGGCGCCCGACGTGCTCCGCGCCTCGACATCGGATTACAACGTTCAGACCAGCGGCACGCAGCGCTGGGGCGACTACTCGCAGGTCGCCGTCGACCCCACCGACGACATGACCATGTGGGCCTTCCAGGAGTACTGCAACTCCAACAACTCGTGGGCGGTGCGCGTCATCCAGCTCCTCGCCCCGCCGCCCCCCACGCCCGCCTCGTGCAGCCCGCCCAACGTGGCCCAGGGCGCCTCCAACGTCAACATCGTCGTGACCGGCGCGCCGGCGCCCGGCAGCGAGTACTTCGACCCCGAGCCCTTCTACCCCAACCACATCGGCGCGTCCGTCAGCGGCAGCGGCGTGACCGTCAACAGCGTCACCTGGAACCCCGCGACGCCCACGCAGGTCACGATGAACGTCTCCGTCTCCGGTGCCGCGGCGCCCGGCGTCCGCGACATCACCATCACCAACCCAGACGGCCAGTCGGCCCAGGGCGTCGGCGTCCTCACGATCGACGGCTCGGCGGTGTGCCCGACCTTCTCGCAGCACCCCGTCGGCGGGCTCTTCTGCCAGGGAGACAGCACGGTCCTCAGCGTCGCCGCCAGCGGCACGCCGGCACCGACGTACCAGTGGCGGAAGGACTCGGTCAATCTCGGTGGCCAGACCGGGAGCACGCTCGTCCTCAACAACCTGCAGCCCGCCGACGCCGGCTCCTACGACTGCGTGGCGACCAACTCCTGCGGCTCGACGACCAGCAACCCCGCGGCGGTGAGTGTCGCGGTCGCGCCGACCGTAACGTCCGACCCCTCCGACCAGGGCGTGAAGGCTCTCTACTTCTCCGCGACCTTCAGCGTGACCGCCACCGGGAGCGCGCCCCTCTCGTACCAGTGGCGCCGCAACGGCGTGGACCTGGTTGACGGCGGCTCGGTCAGCGGGGCCACGACGCCCACCCTCACCTTCGACCCGGCCGACCTCGCCGACAACGGCACCGTCATCGACTGCATGGTGTTCAACGGCTGCGGCAGCGACATCAGCGCCGGCGCCGACTACAGCGTGTTCTGCCCGTCGGACTTCAACATGGACGGCTTCGTGACCGGGGACGACTTCGACGAGTTCGTGGCCGAGTTCGAGGCCGGCAACGCCACCGCTGATTTCAACAACGACACCTTCGTGACCGGCGATGACTTCGACGGATTCGTGGACGCGTTCGTGGCCGGCTGCTGACTCGGGCGACCGCACAAGCCACCGCTGGACGCCAGGGCCGGGACAAACCCCGGCCCTTTCTTTGCGCCGAAGAGTGAAATTATATCGAAACTGCGGCAGGAATCGGTTAGGATTGATCCTTCAGGCCGATTCTCTCCGATCGCTGTTTTTCGGCGTGCCTTAAGGTTTTCTTCGCGTGCGCTTGTACGCCGGCTCGTCCGGCTGATCTCCTGTGAGTGAAGGAGGACTCATGTCACCGACGCTGTCTTGTCTTCGGGCCCTGGTCACGGGTGTTTCTTTCGCGGGCCTCGCGCTCGCGGGCGCGGCAAAGGCCCAGGAGAGCATCCCGTGGGTCGGTGAGCGCGGCATCACCGAGTCGGTCGCCGAGATCATGGCCCGCGCCGAGCTCGAAAAGCCGTGGGACCCGGCCGACGGGCTCAAGCTCGTCCACGAGTTCAAGGTTGATCGCTCCGGCCTGCCCCAGGACCCGGATTCCCCCGCCGTCGCCATGTGGCCCGTCATGCCCGGCGTTTCGCCGATCGCCGAGCCGCTCGACCTCCTCCCCGGCGGCAAGGACCACGGCGGCCCTGCGCTTCCCCAAACCGTCGGCGTCTCGTGGAACGGCGCGAACCTCAGCGTCTCGGGCTACCTGCCCCCGGATTCGACCGGCGCGGCGAGCGCCTCGCAGATCCTCGTTGCCGCCAACGGCCGCATCCGCGTCTACAGCAAGACGGGCACGCTGGGAGGACTCAACGTCGGGCTCGACGGTTTCTTCTCTTCGGTGCACAACGGCACAGGCGTCTCCGACCCTCAGGTGAAGTACGACCCGACCAGCGGGCGCTTCTTCGTCGTCGCGATCAACCTCGCCTCGTCCAACAACCGCGTCGTCATCGCGGTGAGTGACGGCGCCACGATCACGAGCACGTCGAACTTCACGTTCTACTTCTTCCAGCAGAACACCGTCGCCCCGACCGGCAACAACAACCAGTTCGCCGACTATCCCAAGGCCGGCGTGGACGCCAACGCCCTGTACATCGGCGCCAACATGTTCGGCGGCAGCTTCTCCGGCACGACCGCGTGGGTTGTCCGCAAGAGCTCGATCACCTCGGGCGGGCCCATCGTGGCGACCGCCTTCCGCAATCTCGCGACCGCGTCGGGCAACGGCCCCTTCGCCCCGATGGGCGCCGACAACGACGACCCGGCCGCGACCGAGGGCTACATCGTCGGACCCGACAACGCCCAGTTCGGCCGGATCGTGATCCGGCGCGTCAGCACGCCCGGCGGCACGCCCACCATCTCCGGCAATCTGAACGTCACCGTTCCCACAACCGTCAACCCCCAGAACCAGCCGGCCATGGGCACGACCGGCAGCCTCGACGCCATCGACGACCGGCTCTTCCACGTCATGGTCAACAAGGACCGCGTCAGCGGCAGCACGACCTTGTGGACCGCCCACAACATCGAGGTCAACGCCTCCGGCACCGCCAGCACTAGCGGCAACCGCAACGGCATGCGCTGGTACGAAATTCAGAACCTGACCGGCACCCCCTCGCTCCGTCAGTCAGGCACGCTCTTCGACTCCGCCGGGACCAACCCCCGAGGCTACTGGATGGGCGCGTGCGCCATGAGCGGCCAGGGGCACATGGCCCTGGCGTCCAGCATCGCCGGCGCCGCCGAGCGCTGCCAGATCGCGGGCGCCGGGCGGTTCCGCACCGACACGCTCGGAACCATCCAGGCGCCCGACGTGATCCAGACCTCGTCGTCCAACTACAACGTGCAGGGCAGCGGCGTGCAGCGCTGGGGCGATTACTCCCAGGTCGCGGTCGATCCTTCGGACGACATGACGATGTGGGCCTTCCAGGAATTCTGCAACTCGACCGACTCGTGGGCCGTCCGGGTCATCAAGCTCCTGGCGCCCCCGCCCCCCACGCCCGCCTCGTGCAGCCCGCCCAACGTGGCCCAGGGCGCTTCCAACGTCAACGTCGTCGTGACCGGCGCCCCGGCGCCGGGCAGCGAGTATTTCGACCCCGAGCCCTCCTTCCCCAACCACATCGCCGCGGCGGTGAGCGGGACGGGCGTCACCGTCAACAGCGTCACCTGGAATCCCGCGACGCCGACCCAGGTCACGATGAACATCTCCGTGAGCGGCGGGGCGACCCCCGGCGCCCGCAACGTGACGATCACGAACCCCGACGGGCAGTCGGCGCAGGGTACGGGGATCCTGACGATCGACTCGTCGGCGGTGTGCCCGACGTTCTCGCAGCACCCCTCGGGCGGGACGTTCTGCCAGGGCGCCAACGTGGTGCTGAGCGTGGCGGCCTCGGGGACGCCCGGCCCGACCTACCAGTGGCGTAAGGACACGGTGAACCTCGGCGGTCAGACCGGGACGACGCTGACGCTCAACAACATCCAGCCGGGCGACGCGGGCTCGTACGACTGCGTGGCGACCAACTCGTGCGGCTCGACGACCAGCAACGCGGCGGCGGTCGCGGTGAACGTGCCGCCGACGATCACGTCGGACCCGTCGGACCAGGGGGTCAAGGCGCAGTACTTCTCGGCGTCGTTCAGCGTGACGGCGACGGGGAGCCCGACCTTGAGCTACCAGTGGCGGAAGAACACGGTGAACCTTGTGGACGGGGGGTCGGTGAGCGGGGCGACGACGGCGACGCTGACGTTCAACCCGGCGGACCTTGGTGACAACGGGAGCGTGATCGACTGCGTGGTGAGCAACGGGTGCGGGAGCGACACGAGCGCGTCGGCGACCTACAGCGTGTTCTGCCCGTCGGACTTCAACATGGACGGGTTCGTGACCGGTGACGACTTCGACGAGTTCGTGAACGAGTTCCAGGCGGGGAACGCCTCGGCGGACTTCAACAACGACACGTTCGTGACGGGCGACGACTTCGACGCGTACGTGGACGCGTTCGTGGCCGGGTGCTGAAGCCGGCCGGCTCGAGACACGACGATCAGACCGCGGGCCGGGGCCGTCCCCGGCCCGCTTTATTCCCGAGGTTCGCGGCCGCCCGCGGGCCCGCCCTGGTCGGGCCGGCGCGCCGGCTCGATCTCGTCAACCGTGGTGCGCCGGAGCGTCATCCTCCCCTCGGGAGTATCGATGACCTGCTCCTGAACCTCGCGCCGGACGACCTCGCGCGACGGGCCGGGCTTGGCCTTGACGCCTTTCCAGACGTGACCGAAGAACTCGCCCAGCGAACGCATCAGGGGCTTATCTTCCGGCCGGCGGCGCTCCGGGCCGCGGGGAGTTGGATCGTGCTCGCCCACGCGTGATCGTAGTGCCTTGTCACTTCCCCGGCGGCGCGGGGAGGACCGACACCGGCACGCGCACGAACCGCGGCCGGTAGATCGTCGCGTCCGAGAGCATGTGCCAGAAGTCCGTCGAGTTCACGCAGTAGCTGACGAGCAGCTCGCCCGGGCGCGACAGTTCCAGGTGCGCCTTGGCTGAGTACGCCATCAGCCGAGCGTCCGACAGCGGCTCCGGGCACGCGTACACCGCGACCGGCTCGCTCCAGGGTCCCCACGGCTCGCGGGCCGTGCGCGCCATGATCTCGCGCCCGAGCAGTTCGCGGCTGTGGATCAGCACGTAGCGACCGTCCCAGCGGTGCAACGGCGGGACGGGGCCCACGTCGTCGGCGATCCACGACACCGAGAACTCGTCCATTGCGTGATCCGCTACGGGCGCGGCATCTTCGACCGACGCCGACCACGGGTCGCCCTCCCGCCCGCTCCAGAACCTCCACGCCGAAGTGTCGGCGATCTGCTCGGAGGGGACCGCCGCGAGCAGCACCTTCTTGTTGAGCGGGTCGGTGGTGTCGATGCCGAAGATGACGGCCGCGCCGATGAGCCCATTGCGCCCCGCCTCGACGCAGGTGCCCCACGTGATCCGGCGCGCGGGCGGGGCGAGATCGGGCCCGACCGACCCGGGCGTGGGCACCGCCCGCCACTCCCACTCGCCGGCGTCCGGTCCGGGCCGGGTGATGATCACCATGTCCGAGCCGCGCCCTTCGAAATTCCAGACGCCGTCGTCGCGCTCCCGGGGCCGGAACACGCGCGACATGAAGAGCACGAGTGCCGGGCCGTTCTCGAAGTACTCGTAACCACCGCCGGTCGGCCAGTACCACTCCCCGGCCCGGCGGCTGGCGAACGTCGCGGCCGGCTTTCCGTCGGCGCCCGTTCCCCACGAGAACCGCACCGCGTCCGGCCCCGGTGGCACCGAGGTCAGCCGGCGCACCAGTGGGTGAATCGCGACCGTGTTGTTCACGAGCGTCGAGCCAGGGGCGTACCTGCCCTCCGCGATTCGTCCGATCCCCGAGTCACCGAAGAGCCACAGCATGAAGCCGTTGTGCAGTGCGACGGTCGCGGCGCCGTCGCCTCCCAGCCAGCCCTCGGAACGCTCGAAGACGGCGTTCCAGTCAGGGGCCGGGGTGACCGCCGAGATCGGCGGCCCGGGCGCGTGCGACGGCGCGCAGGCCCCGAGCACCAGGACGGCCAGCACGGGCGGGCGGAGCATGGTCGTGGTATACCGCGCGGAGCGTTGCGTCGCCGACGGCACGGCCGCGCGTCGTCAGTGGCGGGCCGGCGCACGGCCGGCGTTCTCGACCGCGCTCACGGCGCCCTCTTCGGTCAGGTTCTCGTGCAGCGTCTCGTCGATCAGTGCCACCGGCGCCGTGTCGCACGAGCCCAGGCACTCGACCTCGACCAGCGTGTACTCACCGTCGTCGGTCGTCTCGCCCACGTCGATCCCGAGGTGGTTCTTGATCGCGTCGGTGATCTTCGGCTGGCCCCTGAACTCGCACGCGATCGAGCGGCAGACCGCGACGAGCCTCCTGCCCTTGGGCTTGAGCCAGTATTCCTCGTAGAAGCTGGCGGTATCGAGAACCTGCGAGGGGTCGATCTTGAGGAATTCGGCGATCTCGAGCATCGCCTGCGGCGGGATCCACCCGTGCTCGTGCTGAACCGCGTGGAGGCACGGAAGGAGTGCGCCCATGGGGTTCTCGTAACGCGGGAGCACCTCGGCGCGGAGCCTGGCCTGCAGCGCCGGGGTCAGGTAGGGCTCCGCGCGACGCTCGATCTGTGCCGCGCCCGAGTTCTTGGTGATCCAGGCCATGTCGTCCTACTTCGCCTCTTCCTTCGCGGGGTCGGGCGTGCCCGTCTCGGTCGTCTCACCGCCGAAACGCCCGGGGCTGAATGGTAGACCGTCGATCTCGGCGTGCGGCACGAACGCGCCCGCCACACTCTCGCGCTGCACGCTCCCGGCGCTCGACGAGGGCGCATCCTCGACCAGCGGGGCGTCGGTCGCAAGTTCCGGGCTCCCGCCCCAGCGGACGCGCTGCACGGGCACGCCTCCCGGCGCGGAAAGGAGCACGAAGTCACCGCCGTTCGAGAAGCCGGCGCGGCTGCTGGAAGCCTTCATCGTGAAGACCCAGGCGTTGTCGAACTTGTCGTGCCTCGCCGCGGGCGCTCGGCCCGAGTCGCCCACGGGCCCCGTCCACTTCTGCTTGCTGCCGTTGAAGACCACGGCGACCTCGCCGGGCTGCAGAGTCAGCGCAGGGAACGTGAAGCTGACTCCCGGCGGCGGTTTCTTCCCCTTCTCGGGCTTCTTCGACGCGGCCTCGGCGCCCGCGGCGTCGCGCAGCGAGTATCCCTTGAGGTCGATGGCCTTGTCGTGGGGGTTGATCACCTCGACGAATTCGTCCCCCGTCGCGTCGCGCGCGCCGTCCCTGCTGGCGTCGGCCCGCGCGAGGTCGCCGCCCGCGGCCTTCTCGGTCGGCACGGCGTAGAGCACCTCGGTGATGAGCGGGTGCGGGAAGGGCACGGGCGGGGTCGGCGGCTCGATGAACACGAGCGCCGAGGATACCTGAAGCGCGCCGGGCCGGAAGGGCGCGCATGTCCGCGGTTCTGCGCACGCACGCGGACATGCCGCGGAAAAACCTCGAAAAACCCGCGCATGTCCGGCGATCGGCGCGCTGCGGTCCGGGTACGAAGCCCTAACATTCGTTCTATGTCAACCGAGACCCCGCCCGCCCACGAGCCGCACCGGCTCGAGGCCCAGCGACGCCAGAACCGCGACGAGGTCGCCCGCCTCGGCCTCAATCCCTACGGCACGCGCACGGAGGGCCTGGTCGAGATCGCGGCGGCGCGGGCCGCGCACAACGATGGCGCGGACGCCGAGTTCAACGCCGCGGGCAAGGCGCCGCCCCCCGGGTTTGTCGATCCGCGCCCCACGGCCAAGGTCGCCGGGCGGGTCGTGCTCCACCGCGACAACGGCAAGCTCGTCTGGATGAACCTCCGCGACCGTACCGGCGATGTCCAGGTCGCCGTCAGCCAGCGCGACTGCGCCCCGGGCGGCTTCCAGCTCGCCAAGCTCACCGACCTCGGCGACATGGTCATCGCGGCAGGGCGCCTCACCAAGACCAGGACCGGCGAGATCACGATCTGGGCCGAGGACATCTTCCCGGCGAGCAAGTGCCTGGTGCCGCCCCCGGAGAAGCACGCGGGCCTGCAGGACGTCGAGATCCGCTACCGCCAGCGGTACGTGGACTTGTGGGCCAACCCCGAGACGATGCGGGTGCTCGAACTGCGGGCGGCGCTGGTCTCGCGCGTCAGGCGCTTCATGGACGGGCGCGGCTACGTCGAGGTCGAGACGCCGATGCTCCAGACGCTCGCCGGCGGCGCCGCGGCACGGCCGTTCATCACGCACATGCGTGCCCTCGACATCGACCTCTACCTGCGCATCGCGCCCGAGCTGTACCTCAAGCGGTTGCTCGTCGGCGGCATGCCGAAGGTCTACGAGATGAACCGCAACTTCCGCAACGAGGGCCTCGACAAGCAGCACAACCCCGAGTTCACCATGCTCGAGGCCTACCACGCCTTCGGGAACGTCGAGACCGTGATGGAACTGACCGAGAGCCTGGTGCGCGACGGCGCCGCGTTCGTCGCCGAGCGGACGATCGGCCCCGGCGCGCCGCCGGTGCTTCCTTTCGGCGACCTCACGATCGACTACGCGCGGCCGTTCGACCGGGTCGCCTACGCCGACCTCTTCGCCAAGGGGCTCGGCTTCCCGATGTCCGACGCCGACCGGGCGCGCCGCGCGGCGGTGGAGCGGCACGTCCTGCCCGAGGCCGACGTCAAGAAGCTCGACCCGATCCTGGTCGTCAACGAGCTCTTCGAGGAGATCGCCGAGCGGTCGGTCGACCCCGCGCGCCCGACGTTCATCACGGACTACCCCGCCGCGCTCTCGCCCCTCACGCGCCCCAAGGCCGGCGACGCGGCCGTCGCCGAGCGCTCCGACCTGTTCATCGCCCACATGGAGATCGCCCCGCACTACACCGAGCTGAACGACCCGGACATCCAGGAGCAGAAGTTCCGCGAGCAGCTCGCGGGCCTCGACGACGAGGAATCGACGTTCCGCACCTTTGACGAGGACTTCGTGCGGGCGCTCAAGGTCGGCATGCCCCCGGCGGGGGGGATGGGCCTGGGGATCGACCGGCTCGTGATGCTCCTCACCAACCAGAAGTCGATCCGGGACGTCATGCTCTTCCCGATGATGCGGCCCGAGGCCTGACGCTCAGTCCTTCATGATCGAGAGCACCAGCACCAGCATCGTCACGAGCATCCCGTTGTGCAGCGCGTGGGCGGTGATCGGCGCGATCAGCGAGCCGCGCCACTCCCGGAGCATCGCGAAGACGAAGCCCAGCGTGATGACCGGCAGGAGCAGGAAGAAGGGGTACGGGTGCATGACCCCGAAGACCACGGCGGAGATCGCCGCGCCGGCGAACAGGCCGCGCCGGGCCCTCAGGTGCCGGAACAGCGCGCCGCGGAAGATCGCCTCCTCCACGATCGGGGCCCAGATCGTCGCCAGAGCGCCGAGCATCGCGACCTCCCACGCCCCTCCCTTGAGGAGGTGCTCGACGACGGGGTTCTTCGGCGGCTCGGCCGGCCGCCCGGCGGCCTTGTCGAGGAAGAGCTTGATGAGCAGTACCGCCATCGAGAACAGCATCGCGAAGAACAGCGGCACGAGCCCTGCGAGGTAGCCGAAGATCCCCGCGCCGATCTCGCGGAAGACCCCGGCGCCCGAGTGCCAGCCGATCATGCGGCGGTGCTCGGCGAACGAGACTCCCCGCACCAGCGGCCAGAAAGGAACGGCCAGGAGCAGCCACTGGGCGACGATGATGGCGATGTCGGGCAGGCCGAGTTTGACGACGGCGAACTCGCCGCCGACCTTCAGCACGACGAAGCCCAGCACGAAGAGCATCAGCGTCTCGAGGTAGACGCTCCCGCCCGGCGCGGGAGGCGCGAACCGCCGCCGCAGCCGCCCGCCCGCCACCTGCACCAGCAGCACGATGAACGCGGTGATCGAGGCCAGCCCGCCGAAGAGCAGCACGAACCCGATGAGCGCGGCCACGGCGATGATCGTGCCGCCGCCCTGGAGCAGGTCGGAGCGCTCCGCGTCCGGCTTGGCGTGCGACAGGGCGAGCCGGCCCAGCCAGCCGTGACGTTCCACCAGCGCCGCCCTCTGGTCTTCGGAGACCTCGCCGGCGCGCCCGGAGTAGATCAGCCGGAGCGTTTCGAGGTCGGGGGCGATGCTGAACGACGGTCCGGCGGGTTCTCCGGACGAGGCCGGCTCAGGGGCCGGGGCTCGCGCGGGGTCGGACTCGGGCTCGGCTTCCGGCCTGGCCTCCGGCTCCGGAACCGCGCCGTTCAGATCGGCCCCCTTAAAGTCCCGCTCCTCGTTCCGTTCCCCGTCTTTCCCCTCGTCTTGCCCACCCTCTTGGGCCGCTTCGTCGGCAGGCTCGGGTTCCGCCGCGAGCGCTTCGATCCGCTCGAGCGCCTGCTCTCCCCCCCTGATCTCCCCGACCGCGATCGCGGCGCGGAGCCTGTTGAGGCGGACCTGCCGCGGATCATGCTTGACGAACGAAACGGGCGCCTTGCCCGGGTCGGCGCCCTGGTCGAGTTGCTGCACGATCTGATCCGCAAGCACCGCCGCGTCCTTCGGCGTGCCCACGCGTTCCAGGAAGTGGTGCATCTTCACCATGACCTTGGCGACCATGGCGAACTGCTCGGTCTCGGGTGTGCCGGCGAGGGACGCGGCCTTGGCCGGGCCGGGCGCCGGCGGCGGCGCCGACTCGCACTGCTGGAGCAGCACGACCGCCGGGATCAGCACGCACGAGAGAATCGTGGCGACCATCGCGGCGTACCGCGAGCCGGGATCCGGCCTGCGGGCGGAGCGCACGGGCTTCGCGGGACTTGATACCGGCGGCGTGGCTGGGTCCGGCGCGGCGTTCAGGTCGGCCATCAGGGGTCTCGCCTCCGATTCTTGCGCGGCCCGGGTGCTGGGAGGGAATCATCGACCTATTTGCGGGGCGGGCTATGCAGGTTTCGAGGCGACGCCGAACGGCGGCCCGCGCTCGTGGGACTCTTGACCGGCCGAGGCCGGCGTCTACCCTTACCTCTCCCCGAGCGGATTCTCGGGTCGTTTTCCGCAACTCTGCCGGCCAAGGGACTGCAAGGCCGGCCCGCCCCGCCCGGTAGGCGGCGTGACCGCCCGTCGGGCCCCCGCCCGCACGGACCTGAACGTTCCGGCGTACCCCGATTTCGGGCCGCCGACGAGGTGCTCCATGCGTCGCCAGACATTCCTCGCCAAGCCCGGGTCGATCCAGCCGTCGTGGCGCGTTGTGGACGCGGCGGACGTGCCGCTGGGCCGTCTTGCCGCCGAGGTCGCGATCGTCCTCATGGGCAAGCACCGCCCGGAGTACACGCCCCACGTGATCTCGGGCGACAAGGTGATCGTGACCAACGCCAGCAAGGTCGGACTGACCGGCCGCAAGGCCGAGCAGAAGCACCGGAAGTGGTACACCGAGTACCCCAGCGGCCAGAAGACCGAGTCGTACGGCAGCCTTCGCGAGCGGCGCCCCGAGGTGCTGATCCAGGATGCGGTGCGGCGCATGCTCCCGAAGAACCGGCTGGCGAGGGTGATGCTCAAGAACCTCGAGGTGTTCCCTGGCGCCGACCACCCTTACGCCGAGAAGAACCCGGCGGCGCTGACGGTGTGAGCGGGAAGTGAATAGCGAGCAATCAGTACCGACGAGCGATCCGTAAGCGGCTCGAACGATTTCAGAGGCTTTCCATGACGACGATCCCTTCCAGCGGCAGCACTCTCGTCCCCGGCGATCCGGCCGGCACCCAGCCCGCCAAGCCCGTCCGGGTTGCCAAGCCCGCCGACAAACACGGGTGGTGGTGGGGCACGGGTCGCCGCAAGACCGCCGTGGCGCGGGCCCGCATGCGCCCCGCCAAGGGCGACGCCGGCAAGGTCGTCGTCGAGCGCAACGGGCGCGACCCGACCCCGATCGAGCAGTACTTCCCCGAGGAGCGCGACCGCGCCGACGTGAACAGCCCGCTCACGCTCACCGGCACCGAGGGCCGGTTCGACGTGGTCCTCAAGCTGCACGGCGGCGGGCTGATGGGCCAGGCCCAGGCGTCGCGCCTCGCGATCGCCCGGGCGCTGCAGGCCTACGACCCGACCATGGACGCCCCCCTCCGCGACGCGGGCATGCTCACGCGTGACGCCCGCGAGGTCGAGCGTAAGAAGTACGGCCAGGCGGGCGCGCGTCGCCGGTTCCAGTTCTCCAAGCGCTGATCGATCCGGGCATCGACGAGCCGGGGCGTTCCGCCGCGATGGTGCCGGGGGGCGGGAGTTCGCATGCGCGCAGGGGCGGACAGAGGTGCGGCACCGGACGCGCCCGGCGTGGCGGCCCGTCGTTCCCGCCGCCGGCGTGCCTGGCTGCGTGGCGTGGCGATGCTGGGCGTGGCTGTCTTTGCTGCCGCGGCGGTGATCGCGGGCCTGGCGTGGGCCTCGCCGCGCTGGTGGCCGGAAGTTGACGCCTCGGACCCGAAGATTGCCGCGGCGGGCGCGGACCTTGAAAACGAGATCGCCTCGGAGATGAGCCGCGTGCGCCCGACCGCCGCGGGCGCTGCGAACGGCGGAGCGTGGCGGAGCGGAGAGTGGGCCGTCACCATCAGCGAGGGCGACGCCACGGCGTGGCTGAGCACGCGCCTGGGCAAGTGGCTCGCCAGCCGCGACTCGGCGATGCCGGCGAAGGTCCGGGCGATCGCGGTTGATTTCGGCGAGGGCGAGGTCCGGCTCGGGGTCGAGATCGGCGGCAGCGGGCGCGTGATTTCGATCGAGGCACGGCCCGAGATCTCGCCCGACGGCGCGCTCTGGCTCCGCGAGGTCCGGCTCCGCGCGGGTCGGCTGCCGGTGCCCGTGTCGTGGGTGACCGGGGGCGAGGGCGAGCGCCTGCTGGGCGGGCTCGCGGGTGACGCGGGCGTGTTTGCGCCGCTTTCCGGCCGCGCACCCGTGACCGCCGAGCCCCTGATCCAGCTCGGCGACGGGCGCGTCGTCAGGGTGCTGAAGATCGAACTCCGCGAGGGCGAGGCGTTGGTGACGTGCCGGACCGAGTCGGCGCGGGCCGGGGGATGACTACCCGCCGCCGGAAGGCTTGCCGGTGGCGACGTCCCAGCCGCGGAGGCGTCGGGACATGTCCCGCATCATCTGCTGGCCGCGGGCGCGCTGCGCGCCCGAGGCGTGCTGGCCGACATCGCGGTTCATGAAGGTGAACATGCGTCCCAGGTCCTCGTTGCGCGGACCGCGGTCGCCCGAGCGCATGACTTCCAGGTCGCGCTGGGCCTGGCGGCGGCCCTCGGCGAGGCGCTCCTCGTCGGAGATGTCGCGCGCTTCGCCGGCGAGGCTCTCCATCATCTTCGTGAACTCGATGAAGGTCTTGTCGAGGTACTCGTCGCGCTGCGATTCCGGGACGCCCGAGTAGTCCGCGGCGTACTTGTCCCACACGTCCACCGCCAGGCGCGAGCCGTTCTCGACGATCTGATCGCGGGCGGCGCCGGCGATGCCCGCGGCGAAACTGGCCATGAGGACCGAGTCGGTGCTCGACATGCTCCTGAAGCGCGCGATGAGCTCGCCGATGAGCTTGAGACGCTCGTAGACGGGCAGGCGGTTGAACTCGTCGGTCAGGAGCGTGTAGTTCAGGACATCGTCCATGCCGTCGTTGAGGTAGTCGGGCTGGGGGACCGGGCGGAGCCAGAAGTAGAGCCCGACGCCGAGCCCGAGCGCCGCGGCCGAGCCGCACGCGATCGACCATCGCTTGAACCGCGCCCAGCGCGCGGGGTCGGCGCGGAGCGCGGCCCAGCGCGACCGAAAGCGCCCGCGGAGCCGGGCGGCGAGCGGCCCGCGCGCCGGCGCCGGCGGCACGCCGATCTCGTCGAGCAGGCTGGGGAACGATCCCTGGGTCATGACGCTCCTACCGGTTCACGCCGCCGAAACGCAGCACGTCGGCGAAGAACTTCGCGAGGTCCTCGTCCGTCGAGGCGACCAGCCAGTCGGCGCGCCAGTCGGGCATGAAGACCCCGTTGCGCGGCGGGCCGCTGTTGCGGAGCCGGTGCCAGTCGCCGAAGTCCGCGAGCACCGGCCAGTCGCGACCCTTGTCGTGCCACAGTTCGTACGCCTTGGTGACGGCGAAGGCGGTCTTGTCCGGGGAGACGCCGCCGATCAACTCCGCCGCGAACATCGAGACCCCGGGCTGGTAGTCGTAACTGGTCCCGTTGCTCTCGTACACCGGCGGGACCGCGTTGCCGTCCTTGTCGCTGCTCCAGGCGTCCTGGGGACACAGGTACGGTTCGACCACTTCGTATGTGCCGTCGCCGCGGTCGCGCGGCAGGGGTGCTTCCACGTACTGGCCGAGGATGTCCAGGAGCGAGGGGTCGTTCTTGGGCGCGTTGGGGTCGTGCAGCGGCCGGACCTTGGGGAGGATCCCCTTCGACCGTTCGTTCATGTAGATGTTCAGCCCCATCCCGATCCCCTTGAGGTTCGCCAGGCACTGGAGCCGGCGGGCGGTCTCGCGGCTGGAACTCAGGGCGGGGAGCAGGATGCTGATGAGGACGGCGATGACGGAAATGACGACCAGAAGCTCGATGAGCGTGAAGCCGGTGCGGCGGCGGGTGCCCTGGGTCATCACGTCGGGATCCCTCTCCGGGCCCTGAAAAAAGGGGCTGGAATGAGTCTATCGGCCGCGCACGGATCGACACAGGCGTAGTTCGGGATTCTTCTACGGCGGATTCAGCAAGGTCGTTCGGGCGCTCGATCGGGAATCATTCGGGATACTCGCCGAGAACCGGCGGAACCACAAGGTCCGCTAGTGCCCGGCGCTGTGCCGGAGCGCCGCAGCCATCTCGGCGTTGAGCGCGTGCCCGCTGCGTACGGCGGTGATCCGCCCGATGATCGACGCGCCGGCGAGCGCAAGATCGCCCAGAAGGTCGAGGAGCTTGTGGCGGGCGGGCTCGTCGGGGAAGCGCAGCTCGTTGTCGATGGGGCGGCCGTCGTCGCCGAGCACGAGCATGTCGCGCGGTGAGAGCCACGAAAACAGCCCCGCGGCACGCATCGCCCGCGCCTCGCGCTCGAGGCAGAACGTCCGGGCCGGGGCGAGATCGCGCGCGTACGACGCGGCGTTCCACGACCACGCAAAGGTCTGGCGGCCGGGCCCGCCCGGCGCGGCGTACTCGAGCGTGTAGGACAGGTGCAGCTGCCCGTCCTCGGACGGCTCGGCGGTGATCTCCGCCGCGCCGTCGGCGCTGCGGACCCGGTGGGGTTCGCGAACAGTGATCGTCGCCGGCTCCCCGGGCAGGTCGCGCACTCCGGCGCCGTTGATCGCCTCCACGAGAAAAGCCGCCGAGCCGTCGCCGATGGGCACCTCCGGCCCCGAGAGGTCCAACCACGCGTCTGTGATTCCCAGGCCGGCGAGCGCGGACAGCGCGTGCTCGACGGTGAGCGCCGCGGCGTTGTTCGCTCCCGGGGGGCGTGCCGCGTCGGCGACGAGGATCGTGTTGCGCCCGGGCAGCCGCGGGTCGCGCCCGGCGTGCGCGGCGAGCGCCGGGATCTCAGGCGAGCCGGCAAGGTCGGAGCGCCGGAACGAAACACCACCGGACTCGCGCGCCCGGAACGTGAGCG
>CAZCPB010000055.1:0-18704 GCA_964500365.1 uncultured Phycisphaeraceae bacterium | reverse complement strand
GTGCTCGCTGGTCCCGACGAAGGTCACGTGCCCGACCTTGCGGCCGGGACGCTCCTGCTTGCCGTACCGGTGAAGGCGGGCCCCTTCGAGCCCCAGCAACGCGCGGGTGTCGCCCGCCGTGCCGATCAGGTTCAGCATCGCCGCGCGCCATGACGGCGCGCCCATCGCCGTGTCGCCGAGCGGCAATCCGGCGATCGCGCGGAGGTGGTTCTCGAACTGGCTGGTCACCGCTCCCTCGATCGTCCAGTGCCCCGAGTTGTGCACGCGCGGGGCCATCTCGTTGGCGACCAGGTGGGGCTCGCCCCCGGCCCGGCGCACGACGAAGAACTCGATGGCCAGCACGCCGACGTAGCGGAGGTGGTCCATCACGGTCCGTGCCGCGTCGTGCGCCGCTCGTTCGACCGCCTGGTCGCCGTCGGGCGCGAGCGAGGCGCGCAGGATGCCCTCGGCGTGAGTGTTCCTCGCGAGGGGGTAAAAGGCGCTGTTCCCGTGGATGTCGCGGACGCCGATCACCGACACCTCGCGGTCGAACTCGATGAAGCGCTCGTAGATCAGCTCGGGGGTGCTGAACCCGGCGAGGCTCATCCACGCCCGCGCGCCGTCGGCGCCGCCGGCGAGGCGCGCCTGGCCCTTGCCGTCGTAGCCGGCGCGGCGCGTCTTGAGAATCCCGGGCGCGCCGTAGCGGTCGATCGCGCTCTCCAGATCGTCGGGTGACGACACGGGCGCGTATTGCGCCGTCGAGATGCCCAGGCTGTTGAAGAGCGCCTTCTCGCACAGGCGGTCCTGCGCGACCTCGAGCGCGGGGACGGGCGGGTACACGGGCACATCCTCGGCGATGCGGCGCACCGCCGCGGCAGGAACGTTCTCGAACTCGTAGGTGACCACGTCGAGCCCCTGCGCGAAGCGGTCGAGCGCCGCGCCGTCCGACCAGTCGCCGACGACCAGGTCGCCGACGTAGCGCGCGGGGGCGTCCGCCGAGGAGTCGAAGAAGCGGAACGTGAAGCCGAGGTTGTGCCCCGCCAGCGCGAGCATCCGCCCGAGCTGCCCGCCGCCGAGGATCCCGACCTTCATCGCAACACCCCCGGCGCAACCCCGGCCTCGGCGCTTCCCGATCTTGGCGCTTCGACCATCAACGTGCCCTCGGCTTCCTGCGCGGATCGCGGTCCTTGAGCACGGCCCGCGTGCGCGAGGCCCGCCACGCCCTGACCCGCTCGCGGATCGCGTCGTGATGCGCGCCGAGCGCCTGGGCCGCGAGTATCGCCGCGTTGATCGCCCCGGCCTTGCCGATCGCGAGCGTGCCGACGGGGATCCCCGCGGGCATCTGCGCGATCGAGAGGAGCGAGTCGAGCCCCTTGAGCGCCCGGCTCTCGACCGGAACGCCGAACACGGGCAGCACCGTCTTGCTCGCGCACATCCCCGGGAGGTGTGCCGCGCCGCCCGCGCCGGCGATGATCGCCTCCAGCCCCCGCGCCTCCGCGCTCGCCGCGTACTCCATCAGCCAGTCGGGCGTGCGGTGGGCGCTCACGACCGCGCACTCGTGCGGCACGCCCAGTTCATCGAGCGTCTCGCTGGCGTGGCGCATCGTCTCCCAGTCGGAGCGCGAGCCCATGATGACGCCCACGAGGGGCTTCGATCGCGCGCCGGGTTTTCGACGAGGGGCGGGCACGTCTGGCTCCGTCAGGCGATGCCAAGCGTACATCCGACGCGGCGGGCCCGCCCGGCGCTCACTCGAACTCCTCCGGGCTCGCCTCGCGGCTGATGGTGTACGACCCGCCGAACCACTTCCCGAGGTCGGCCATCCGGGCCTTTTCGCTCGCGAACGGGTAAGTTGCGCGGGTCGGTTCGACCCACTCGCCGGTGATGGGGCAGCGCTTGGGCTCGCGCTCGGCGAGCAGCGCGGCCTCGGGGCGGTTCTGCCACGCCTCGGGAAGCTGAACTTCGAACTCACGCTCCGACTCGCCCCGCGCGCGGATCGTGACGCTCAGGCACGAACCACGCTCCGGCAGCGCGGCCTCGATCTTCCCGGGCCACTCGACGAGCATCACGCTGTCCGGGCGCGCGGCCGGCCCCTGCGTCAGCCTGTCCCATCCCGCGCTGTCGAGATCCTCGGCCGAGTTCAGGCGGTACGCATCGACGTGGATCACCTCGTCGATGCCCCGGGCTCGGCCCGACCCGCCCGCGGGGTACTGGTTCACGATGACGAACGTCGGGCTCGAGACCAGCCCCGCGTCCACGCCGAGCCCCGAGGCGATGGCCCGCACCAACGTGGTCTTCCCCGCGCCGAGCTCGCCCTCCAGCCGCGCGACGTCGCCCGGGCGTAGCGCCGCCGCGATCGCGCGCCCCAGCGCGCCGGTGTACTCGTCGCCCGTGCTCAGCCGCGCGAAGGCGCTCATGCGATGACGGTACGGCGTTCAGGGCCGGGGCGGGATCGGCGCGCCGTGCGGGTCGTTCCCGCCCTCGACGTGGGCCCCGACCCGCTCGCGGAGCCCGGGGGACAGGAAGTGCTCGGTCCGGTGTGCCGCGTCGTGCAGGTGGTCCACCGCGATGCCCAGGTGCGAGGCGAGGTAGCTCTCCCACAGCCGGTGGGCGCGCACCACGCCCCGCGCGGCTTCGAGGCCCGCGGGGGTCGCGGTCACCGCGCCGTCGCCCCGGCGCGCGACCAGCCCGCGCCGCCTCAGCGTCCACATCGCCGCGGCCCCCAGCGCGCCCGCCTTGAGGGCACGCGCCACGTCGCGCGCCGTGAGCGAGGGCACCGCCCGCGGCGCCGCGGCCTGCGCCTGCTCGTGCCAGCGGTACAGCAGGCCCAGGGCGTCCTCCTGCGCGATCCGAAGCGCGAGCAAGAGCCTTCGCGCCACGCGCGGCAGGTGCCCGTGGCGCGGCGCCAGCAGCGCGCCGAGCACGAAGAGCACGAGCGCCATCGCCGCGATGCTCCCCGCGACCGACGCGTTGAGCCGCACCGCGACGATGTACCCGCCCACCGCCGCGAGCACCGCGACGCCCGCGGCGATCCACAGCATCCGCGAGAGCCGGTCCGTGAGCAGATGGGCCGTCGCCCCCGGCGCGACGAGCATCGCGACGACGAGGATCGAGCCGACCGCCTCGAACGAGGCGACGCACGTCGCCGCGACCGCCGTCATCAGCCCGTAGTGCACCGCCGCCGCGCTGATCCCCATCGTCGTCGCCAGGTACGGGTCGAAGCAGACGATCCGAAGCTCCTTGAAGAAGACCGCGATCAGCACGCCGTTGACCAGCAGCACCGCCCCCAGCCACGCGAACGAGCGCGGCACTTCGAGCCCCGCGACGCTCACGGTGTCGAACGGGACAAACTCCAGCAGCCCGTACAGCACGCACCCCGGGTCGAGGTCCACGTCGCGCGCGACCATCGTGATCAGCACCACGCCGATCGCAAAGAGCGTGGTGAACACCACGCCCATCGCCGCGTCCTCGGGCACGCGCCCCCAGCGCGAGAGCCCCGCCGAGAGCACCGCCGTCAGCACCCCCACCGCCAACGCGCCGCCCAGCATCGCCAGGGGGTCGCGCGTGCCCGTCAGGAAGAACGCCGCCGCGAGCCCCGGGAGGATCGCGTGCGAGATCGCGTCGCCCAGGAGCGACATCCTCCGCAGCACGAGGAAGCACCCGACCGTCCCGCACGCGACGGCGCAGCACGCCGCGGTCGCGATCGTCCACAGATCGTCGGCGCGCACGGAGTAGCCGAAGAACGGGAAGAGCGTGCCATCATCGGTCGCGCTCACGGTTCACCCCCCGCGATCGCGTGCGGCGAGCGCGGCGGCTCGGCCGGGGCGCGGTCCCGGGCCGCCAGCGCCGCCTCGAGGTCCGCCAGCACGTCAGGCGGGAGCACGTGCTCGATCTGGTCGGCGTCGCGGTCCACGTGGTCGGGGGCGATGTGGGCGTGGCGGATCAGGTACAGCTCCCACAGCCGGTGCGTGCGCACGACGGCGCGGGCCGCGTCCTGCCCGCGGCGCGTGAGCGCGAACTCGTCGCCAGACGGACGCACGAGCCCCTCGCGCACGGCCCGCGCGACCACGCCCGGCGCCGGCCGCACGTCCGAGGCGCGCCAGGGAACGGACAGGTCGCCGCGCGATTCGAGGCGCTCGTACACCGCCCGCAGCAGGTTCTGCATCGACACGCGCCGGCGCAGACGCACGCGCCGGGCCGCGTCGGACACCAGCCCGCGCCCCGGCGCCAGCATCATCGACACGACGAAGAACGCCGCGGCGACCAGCGAGATCAAAGGGCCCGTCGGCCAGCCGCGGCTGAGGCTCGACCCGGGCGCCGGCAGCGTCGCCGAGAGCGCCGTGCCCAGCAGCCCGGAGAGTCCGCCGAAGACCGCCGCGATCGCCAGCATCGCGCCGAGGGAGTTCGTCCAGAACCTTGCCGCGACGCCGGGGATCACCAGGAGCGACACCATCAGCACCACGCCGACGGCCGGCAGGCCGACAACCGTGCAGACGCAGATCAGGGCCATGAGCGCGAGATCCAGCCGCATTGCCGGCCAGCCCTGCCCGGCCGCGAAATCGCGGTCGAAGCAGAGCACCTTGAACTCTTTGTAGAAGAGCAGCACGCCCGCCACGACCACCGCCGCGACGATCGCGATAAGCCACGCGTCGGCGGCCACCATGCTCGCGGCCTTGCCGAAGATGAAGCTGTCGAGCCCCGCGCGGTTCCCCGCCGGCTGCTTCTGGATGATCGTCGAGAGCACGATCCCCACGCCGAAGAACCCCCCGATCGCCAGGCCGATCGCGGCGTCCTCCTTCACGCGGGTCGCGCTGCGCACGAACGAGACGAACGCCGCCGCGAGCACGCCCACCACGAGCGCCCCCGCGAGGAACGCCGCGAAGTGCCGGTCCCCCACGATGAAGTACGCGATGCAGATCCCCGGGAGCGCGGCGTGCGCGACCGCGTCGCCCACGAGCGAGCGGCGCCGCAGCACGGCGAAGCTCCCGACGACGGCGCTGGCGATCCCCAGCACGGTCGTGCCCACGAGCACGACCCGCGTGTTGGCGTCCTGCAGCGAGAGCAGTCGGAGCAGTTCGTTCACGCATCAGGCCCCGGAGGGTTTACCACAGAGACACAGAGGCACAGAGAAGCCCAAAAGAAGGAATGAAGACCTTGGAGAGGCACGAGCCACTCCTCGCCGCTCGAACCCCAGCCCTGGACTGTCCCATCCATCGCACGCGTCACTGTCGTCGCTCCGATTCGGTATCCGGGCCAGGCCCCCACTTAGCCCTCCCCTCTTTCCCGGTTCTTCTCTGTGCCTTTGTGTCCCTCTTGTGAATGTCCTCTCTTATCCCCCGTTCACCCCGCCACGCCGCACCGCCTCCGCGGCCTCGTCGAGGATCGTCAGCCGTCCGCCGTAGGTGTGCCGGAGGTTCTGAGCGGTGAAGGTTGTTTCGACCGGTCCCGCCGCGACCAGGCGCATGTTGAGCATCACGACCTCGTCGAAGTACTTCGGCACCGTCTGCAGGTCGTGGTGCACGGCGACCACGGTCCGTCCCCCGGCGCGCAGCTCGCGCAGCACCTCCACGATCGCGCGCTCCGTGGCCGCGTCGACCCCCGCGAACGGCTCGTCCATCAGGTAGAGCATCGCGTCCTGCGCCAGCGCCCGGGCCAGGAAGACGCGCTGCTGCTGCCCGCCCGAGAGCTGGCTGATCTGGCGCCGGGCATAGTCGGCCATGCCGACCTTTTCGAGCGCCGACATCGCCGCGGCACGGTCGGCCTTCCCCGGACGCCGCACCCACCCCAGACGCCCGTAACGGCCCATCAGCACCACGTCGAGCGCATCGACCGGGAAGTCCCAGTCCACGCTCTCACGCTGCGGCACGTAGCCGATGAGCCGGCGGGCGTGCTTCAGAGGCTTGCCGAAGATCTCTACCCTGCCGCTGGCCAGGGGGACAAGCCCCAGGATCGCCTTGAGCAGCGTCGTCTTGCCCGCGCCGTTGGGGCCGACGATCGCGATCAGGCGCGCCGCGGGCAGAAGCACGTCCACGTCCCACAGCACCGGCTTGCGGTGGTACGCGACGGTGACATCGTGGACCTCCACGCTCGGTACGCCCGCGACCGTCGGTGCCGCGCCCTTCGCCTCGCCGACGGGGGCGGGCGCGCTGGTCGCGATTGCGGCGGGCTCACGGTCCATGCTCACGTGCTCACTTTCCGCCGTGCGTCGGGCCGTCCGTGCCGCCCGTCCCCACCCCCGGCTTGCGCTCGGACACTTTCCCGCCCAGGGCCCTCGTCACCGTCTCGACGTTGTGCACCACCATCCCGATATACGTCCCTTCGGGCGTGCCGGGCGCGCCCATCGCGTCGCTGAACAGTTCGCCCCCGACCACGACCCCGTGGCCCTTCGCGCGGCAGCCCTCCACGAGCGCATCGATGGTCTTGCGCGGCACGCTGCTCTCGATGAACACCGCCGGCACCTTCCGCGCCGCCAGCATGTCCACCAGCGCGTTGATGTCCTTGAGGCTCGCCTCGCTGTCGGTCGAGATCCCCTGGATCGCCGTCACCTCGAGCCCGTACGCCCGCCCGAAGTACCCGAACGCGTCGTGCGCCGTCACCATCACGCGCGATGACGCGGGGATCGTGGCGATCGTCTGCTTCGCGAACTCGTGAAGCTCGGCCAGCCTCTTGAGGTACGCCGCGCCGCGCGACTCGTACTCGGCCTTCCCCGCCGGGTCGGCCTCGACCAGGGCGTCGCGGGTGCGCTCGGCCGCCTTCGACCACAGCGCGACGTCGAACCACACGTGCGGGTCGTAGTGGCCCTCGAACTCGGGCGGCTCTCGCAGCTGCGCCGGGTCGATCGAGTCGGTCACTTGGACGACCGTGCTCCGCGCGGCCATCTTGACGATCACGTCGGCCATGCGCCCTTCGAGGTGCAAGCCGTTGTAGAGAATGAGGTCCGCGTCCGCCATCGCGCGGACATCGCCCGGCGAGGCCTTGTACAGGTGCGGGTCCACGCCCTCGCCCATCAGGCCCGTGACCGCCACGCGCGGCCCGCCGATCTCGCGGGCGACGTCGGCGATCATGCCGATCGTGGCCACGACCTTGAGCGGTTCGGCCCGGGCGGGCGCGCCCCCGTCCTCCCGCTGGCACGCCCCGCCGAGGAGCGCCCCCGCCGCCAGCAGGACCGTCATTGAGAACACGCGGATCAGCCCGTGCATGTGCATTCTCCGTCAGTACCGGAACGAGATCCCCGAGAACGCCGTGACGTTGTCTGCCGCGCCGGTCAGACCGAGGCTCACGCCCAGGTCAAGCTGCACGTCGGGCGTCAGCAGGTACGTCAGGCCCGTGTTGAAGTACGCCCGGTAGTCTTCATCGGCGTTCAGGTTGGCGTAGCCCGCGTACTCGAGGTACGCGCCGAGGTCGCCGATGAGCGTTCGGTCGAGGGCCGCCGAGTGCAGGAAGTCCACCACGTAGCGGTCGTTGGCGACGCTGCGGTTAAAGTCGAACTCGGCCATCACGCCCAGGCCGAACCCGGCCGGCAGCGCGACCGAGAAGGGCAGCGCGATCCCGCCCTCGACGTGACCCGACGACAGCTCGTCGGCCCCCGTCGGGAACGAGACGAACGGCAGGAGCGCGAAGGCGGTCTCCCACGGGCCTTCCCCCGCGTCGTTGCCCCAGAAGTTGACCTTGATCCGCGCGTACATGTCGCCGAAGCCGTCGGCGGTCTCCGGCTCGGCCCCGCCGCCGGTCGTGCGCGCCCGCTCGTAGGGGTTGATCCCGAGGTGCACATCGACGGCGCCGAGCACACCCAGCCGCAGGAGCATCGGCGCGATGCACCACGTGCGCGTCGCGGCATCACCATCGCGGTCGTAGGTGTACTGCGCGAACGACATCTCGAGCTGGACGTGCCCCGCGTCCACCGTGTTGGGGCTCTCGGTCGTGTCCGGACGGTCGGTGATGAACTCGCGCATCCGCCCGCGCGACGTGGGGTTGAAGAGCGTGAAGGCCGACTTGTCGCCGGCGGGCAACGGCGCGGATTCGGGCGCGCCCGGGGGCTGGGCGCCCGCGGCGGCGGCCGCCCACGCCACGGTCACCGGAGTGACGGCCATATTCTGTAGCATCGGCTACAGATTAGGGCCGGCACCACACAAAGTCAACACCCGTGCTACCTTCCCGGACCATGGCCCGCGACGCACGCCCCAAGAGTGCCCCGAAGCCAGCCCGCCCCGCCCGCAAGCGCGCCCCCGCGCCCGACGCCGACCAGGCGGCGATCCACCGGCGCACCCGCACGGCACACGCCCACGAGATCGCCGCGGACTACGTCGAGTCGATCGCCCACCTCATCGAGTCAGGCGGCGAGGCCCGCGTCGTGGACCTGGCCCGGCGCCTCGGCGTCAGCCACGTCACCGTGGTCCGCACCGTCGCCCGCCTCCAGCGCGACGGGCTGGTCACCGCACGTCCGTACCGATCGATCTTCCTCACCGACGCGGGTTCGGCCCTCGCCGCGCACGCGCGCCGGCGGCACCGCCTGGTCGTGGAGTTCCTCCGCGCGCTGGGCGTGCCGGAGCGCGCGGCGCTGAACGACGCGGAGGGCATCGAGCATCACGTCGGCGCGGAGACGCTCGCCGCGTTCGATCGTTTCGTTCGCGCTCACGCCGGATAGCGCGGTCCGTCCCGGGATGGTGCCTCAGCCCGCCCGCTTCTTCACTCTCAGCGTCTGATCCTTCCGCTCCGCCGGCGCCAGCCCCAGCGCCAGCCTCGACAGGTCGAACTCCCCCTCGTACCGCGGGTAGAAGTTGTCCTCCCGCACCCGGTGTCCCTCGCACTCGGTCACTTCCACCTGGCGCGACACGCGCAGATCGACCGGCAGTCCGAACGCCTCGCCCGGGCCCGGGTCGCCCTGCCTTCTCCGCAGCGGCTGCACCACCGGGCGGCAGGGATCCAAGGGCGACCAGTCCACCACCACGCCCCGCTCGCCCGTGCTCAGCGCGACCATCGTCCCCGGCGGGTACGGCGGCGTCACCGCGAAGAGCGCGACCATCACCACCGGATCGACCCGCGTCGCCAGCGGGAACTCGCGCAGCCGCTTGAGCGCCCGCACCGTCGGGATCGACGGGAAGTCCGCCGGATCGCTGCCGGGGTCCGACGCCGGGCTGCGGAGCCGGTCGAACATGTCCGCCGCGGCAACTACACGCGCGAAAACATGGATATCCGACCCCGCCTGCCTCACCGGCTCGCGATGGCGGACCTCGCCGGGGAAGCCCGTGCCGTCGAACCGCTCATGGTGGTGCAGAACGGCGGAAGCCGCCGAGGGCTCGACCCCGCCGCGCACCATCGAGAAGCCCAGGTTGACGTGCTCGCGCCACGCGGCATCGCTCTCGTCGCGCGTCGCGTTCCAGCGCGCCAGCACCCCGGGCTCGAGCCGCAGCATGCCGACGTCGTGCAGCATCCCGGCCATCCCCAGGCTCGTCACGTCCCTCGCGGCACCCGACGCCAGCTTCGCGCGCTCGCGCACCAGGTAGAAATCCAGTTTGAGCCCCATCAGCACGCTGAGCAGGCACACCGTCGTCGCGTGGCGCAGGGCCGGCTCGCCCGCGTCCACCAGCTCCTCGACCAGCAGCGCGGCCCGCGGGTTCTCCGCGATCGCGCCCAGCCACGACGCGATGGCGTTGCGGTAGGCGCCGAAGTCGAGCTTGGCGTGCGTGTCGGCCTGCACGGTGTCGAACGCCTCGGCGATGCGCCCCGACACTTTCCGTGCCGCGCCCATCACCGCCGGGTCCACGTACCCCGTCAGGAAGTCCAGGCTCGGGTAGCGAATCCAGACCGTGTGCACGCCCATCTCGCCCAGGCGCATCAGCACGCCGTCGGTCAGCGTCACGCCGGCTTGCAACAGGACCGTCCCCGGGCGGCGCGGGTGATACACCGGCATGCCCAGAACCATCCCCTCAGCCGCCTGTGACAGGCCGACCTTCAGCATCGCCACCTCCGCGTCTGTGTCTTGGTATCGGCAGTAGGGAGAACTCACCACAGAGACACAGAGGCACAGAGACGAAGTGGAGCAGACAGGGCTCGCAGAGAGCGGAACCGGTCCATGACGAACACACCAAACACGCGCGCGGCCAGCACAATCAGGAAATGCGCCCCAGATTGCCCAGATGGCACAGATGATTCAGATCCGAAGAGCCGCGCCGATGCATCCACTGTCTCCCATCTGGGGCATCTGTGTCATCCGGCGCTGCCCCGTCCGGGTATTGTCTCTTCGCAACAATCCCTGATTCCTCTTCTCTGTGTCTCTGTGCCCCTGTGGTGAATCCTCTTCCTACCGGATCAGCTCGAACTTCTCCGGCGCCCTCGCCACGATCACCAGGATCACCCGCGTCCGCGCCATCCCCCCCGCCGACGCGTCCGACAGCATCAACTCCCCCAGGGTTGGCGGCAGGGCCACCCCGCCCGGCTCTTCAACCAGCCGCGGCGGACCCAGCGGGCGGTCGTTCGAGGCCTCCTCCGCCGTCGCCCACACCGCCCCCGGCGTCTCGGGTACCAGCACGTACGCGATCCCCGACTCGGCGATGAACGAGTAGTTCAGCGTCTCGAAGACCTGCCCCTTCTCGGCCTGCTGCGCCCGCGTGCCGAAGCCCAGGTCCGCCCCGGGCCCCGCCGCCTCCTCGTGCTGGGGCACGAGTTCGACCCGAAGCGCCGCCGCGGCAGGGGCGCCCGACTCCCCCGCGTTCACCCGCGGCTCGCTCCAGCAGCGCGCCAGGAGCCGCAGCCGACCCGGCCCCAGCGACAGGCGCTCGACGCGCCCATCCTCCTGGAGCGCCACCTGCGCCCGGCCCGCCCACGCCCGGCCGCTGAACACCGGCGTCCACGAGGCGAGCATCCCGAACCACTGGCGCTTCAGCGGCCCGACCGTCGGCATCGCCGCGGCGAGCGCTTCAAGCTCCTCGCGCTCCACGCGCAACAGCCGCAGCCCGCTGGGCCGCCACGGCCCGGGGGCGTTCTCCCGCGCGCTGTACGGCGCCAGCGCCCGCCCCACCGCGCCGGTCGAGTCGTCCACCGCCCACGACAGGACCTCGACCCCGGCCTCCGCCGCGCGGATGGGCTCGCTGGGCTCGGGGGGCAGCTCGAGACCGGGCGTAACCGCACCCCCGCACCCGGAGAGCAGGCACAAGCCGACCGCTATCGCTCCGGCACTGATCCGCCGCGTCCACATCCCGGTCACCGTACGCAGAGCGCGCTGCCGCGGATCGAACGCGGAATCCGCATCTCGACACCTCACCCCGGCGCCAACTCATTGATCCGGTCGATTAACCGCCGGATCAGCGAGAACTTCGAGCGCGTGTGCGTGAACGCGATCCGCGGCAGGTCGAGGAACTCGTCCTCCACTTCGTACGGGCCGCGCTGCACGATTCTCCCCTCCTTCACCAGCACCGCGAACTCCTCATTCAATCGCTCGACGGCCTCGGGGGGCAGGGGGCGCTTCATGCGGATCACGTAGTCGTCCCGCACGTAGCGGGCCGAGTGGTAGTTGCGGTAGAACTGCACGACGTGGCGGCAGGCGTCGGCCGGGTCCTTGGCGAAGTAGTACAGGCCCACGTCCTCGGCGCCGATCAGGCGGCGCGAGAGCAACTGCTCCTGCACCCAGCGGTCCCACGAGTGCCAGTACTGGCCGCCCTCGCCCTCGAGCAGCACGATCGGGATCATCCCCGCCTTGCCCGTCTGCACGAGCGTGAGCGTCTCGTAGGCCTCGTCCATCGTGCCGAAGCCGCCGGGGCAGAGCACGACCGCCTCGGCCTGGCTCAGGAACATCAGCTTGCGGGTGAAGAAATAGCGGAAGTGGATGAGCTTCTCGTCACCGGCGATCACCTGGTTGGCGGTGGTCTCGAAGGGCAGGCGGATCGCGACGCCGAAGCTTGCCGCGCGACCCGGCCCCACGTGCCCGGCCGCCATGATCCCGCCGCCGGCGCCCGTGATGATCATCCACCCGGCCTCGGCCATGAGCTTGCTGAATTCGACGGTGGCCTTGTAGTCGGGGTGGTCCTCGCCGGTGCGGGCCGAGCCGAAGATCGTGACCTTGTGCGGCTCCTTGAAGCGCCCGAAGACGCGGTAGGCGTAGCGCATCTCCTTCACGGCCGAGGTGATGAGCTTCAGTTCGCCCGTGTCGCGCCCATCGGGGAGGAGCTTCAGGCCCGTCACGAGCAGGTCGCGCACCAGGCGGGCGTTGAACGAGCCGGGCGTGCCCCCCACCCGCTCGATCAGCGCATCGAGCTGGTCCAGGACCGCCGGGTCATCCGCACGCGACGCGGCCCCGGGCGAGGGCGGGCGCACCGGCGCCTCGGCCGGCAGCGCGCCTTCGACCGAGGGAACAGGGAGCGGCGGCGGTTGGACGGGCTGGCCCGCGGGGGTGCTCATAAAAAGGGTCGGGGACGATAGGGGCCCTTACCCGCCCGCGCGGGCCGGTTCCGAGCCCGAGCGCCCGCCCCCGGTACGGGCGCGGTCGAGGTCGCGGATCGCCCGCCGCTCGATCTCCTCCATCAGCCGGTCCTGCTGGCTTGGCGTCCCGAAGAGCGCCTCGAGCATCCGCGAGGTCGAACTGAGGGGCGAGGTCGAGATCTCGGGGCTCCGAATGTTCCCAGTGACCGAGGTCGAGACGATCTCGTCGCGGATGCTCTCAATGAGGCCGCTGATCACCGGGAGCCGGCGCACGGCCCGCGAGTTGAAGCGCAGGTTCAGGTCCAGCCCAGGCCAGGTCGCGGTCCCGTAGCCGAAGATCCGCACGCTGCTCGAGAACGCCGAGACATCCTCGAAGACGACGGTGTCGCCCTGGATGTAGAACGAGCCGGTCGCCAGTTGCAGCCGCTCGTCGATGGGCAGCTGCAGGTTGCTGAACTTGATCAGGGGCAGGAGCAGGGGCAGCTCGATCACCGACCCGCCGCCGACCATCCCCGAGCCGCGCCCCCGCCGCGTCGAGTTGTCCCCCAGCACCCCGCCGAGGGAGAGGTTGGCGTCGAGCCGGCCCCGCGATTCGTCGAGCGCGCCCGCGTCGGGCTCGGCGCCGGGCGCGTCCGCGGTGTCGGGTGGGCGGGCGCCCAGGTCGCGGAGCACGGGCGCGAAGCGCACGCCCGAGAGCTTGATGTTGGCGTCGTAGCGGCGCGTGCCGTCGGACTCGGGGCGAAGGCTCATGCGGCCCATCGCGCGGCCGCCGTAGCAGTCGGCCGAGACCTCGGGCACGAGCACGTCGTCGGACTCTCCGCCGCCCGAGAGACGCAGGCGCCCGTCGGTCATCGCCAGGCCCGCGAATCGCAGGCGTGAGAGCAGGCCCCACAGGTCGTACGACGCCGGCCGGCCCGACTCGCGCTGCACCTCGAAATCCATCGCGCCGTCGCATTCGGTGACCGGCGCGCCCGCGTCGAGCGAAACGCCGTCGAACTCGACGCCCCCGACCACGCGCACCCGCCGCCCCTCGCTGGTGCCGTCGTCGTTGTACGTCACCGTCGCCTTCGGCACGCGGATCGCCCCGCGCGACTCGAAGCTCAACTCGTCGATCGCCTCGGTGAGTTCGACGGGCAGGACGGCCCGCAGGCCACGCGGCAGGCCGCGCGACTCGAGCGACACGTCCGCCTGCACCGCCACCGCGCCCGGCGCCGGGATCACCCACGAGCCCTCGGCGCCGAACGACCACGCCGCGCCGGCACCCGGCGCTTCCTCGCGGCCGGTGCCGCGGAGGTCGTGGAACGTGCCCGACTCGGGCCGGAACTCGATCCGCCCCGTCATCTCCGGCCATTCGGCCTTCCCCGAGGGCAGCATGAGCGCGAGCGAACACGGGCGGACCGTGCCGCGCGTCAGCTCAAAGCCGTCCCCGCCCGATGCGAAGAGCATCTCGGCGTCGAACCCGCCCTCGGGCGCGCTTCGTTCGACCAGCTCGGCCAGCCCCGGCCCGGCGTGCTCCCTGGCCAGGCGCCGCACGAACGGGTGCTCGAACCGCGCACCCTCGACGCCGAAGGCCAGGCGTCCCCCCATCTCGGGCGTGCCGATCCCTGAGACCTCGCCGTCGAGCGAGATCGCCCCGGCCGGCGCCCCGTCGCACGCCGCGCCCGCGCTGAACTTCTCGAAGATGACGGTGTCCTCGCGCCCTTCGACGAACGGGCGGAGCACGACCGCGCCCGACGAGCCGGTCAGCGTGGTCCGCGTGCCCAGCGCGTTCAGCGTCGCACCGTCGAACTCCGTCACCCGCACCTCGCCGGCCAGGCCCGGCGCGCCGCCCGAGAGCGTCGCCGCCACGCTCGCACGCCCGATGGGATCGGCGGTGGTGCGGACACGCTCGATCCGGTCCGCCGCGGCTTCCGAGAAGACCCCGACCATCGCCTCGACCGGGCGCGTGACGTCCAGGCCCCTGGCATCGATCTCGGCGCTCCACCCCGACGGACCGCTGCGCGAGATGTTCACGCTCGCCCCGAGCGTCACCGTGCCCGCGTCGGCCTCGCCCGCCGCGCCGACGACAGCGCCCTTGGCCGCGACCTCGACGAGCGAATCGCTCACCCGCACGCTCGCCTCGGCGGCCCGGACCTCCGCCACCGCGCCGGCCCGTTGCGGACGCGCGACCAGATCGGCGGACCTCGCCTCGGCCGCGATGTGCGTCCCTTCCTCGTCGCTCTCAAGGTTGGCCGTCGCGTCCATCCTCCCGCTCAGGCGCAGGCCCGCGAGCATCTCGCGCACGAACGCCGCGGACTCGCTCTCGGCGCCCTCGCCCGCCTCGCTCGTCGCGCGGTCGATCGCCCCCGCCACCGCGTGTGTCACCAGCGCATCGACGGGCACTCCGGTCGCCTCGATCCTCGCGCGCGGCATGGGATCGAGGTCGGGGTTCTCCAGCGTGGGGTAGATCATCGAGGCGCGAACCGTGGCGTCGCCCCCGTTCAGGCCCCGGTACGTCCCGTCCTGCACCTGCACCGTCTCCCCGTCGATCACGACGCGCACGCCCTCGGAGACGATCGGCAAGGGGAAGCGGTCGGGCAGGAGGCCGACGGTGCCCAGCTTCACGTCGATGATCTGCGACCAGATCGATTCGAGCCCCTCCAGCCGGTCCACCACGATCGACACGTCGCCCTTGCCGCGGAACGCGAAGACCGGCGCGCGGAGCGATTGCTCGATCGCCTCGGCCTCGCGCCGCGCGCCCGCGCGCACGGGCTCGCTCTCGGCGGCGGCCTCGCGCAGGCGCGCCTCGCTCAGCCTGTCGCGCAGGAGTTGTTCTCGTTCGGGCGTCAGAAAAGCGCCGCGCTCCGCCAGCCGCCTGTGCTGGTCGGCGCTGGCGATCTCGCGCACCAGCTTGCTCCGCGGGCCCATCGCCTCTTCCAGCCGCTCGTCGATGGGGATGTCGCGGACCTGCACCTCGATGTGCGCCGCAGCGGCGTCGGTCAACGGCGCGATCCGCGCCGTCGCCGAGATCCGCCCGCCGCCGGGCGCGCCGCCCTCGAGCGAGACGATCTCGACCGAGCGGTCGTCGAACCGCACGAAGCCCTTGATGCCGTGGAAGCGGTACGGGAAAGCCGCGTACGCCGCGGTGACGTCGTTGAACTCGAGCGTCCCGTTGACGCGGACCTCCGACGCGCGCCCGTTCTCAGGCTTGCCCCGGCGCACATAGGCCCGCGCCGTCACCAGCCCCGTCGGGTTCGAGAACTGCGCCAGGCGGTAGCGCACCCGCGGCGGGGCGAACCGCAGCACCTGCGGCTTCTCCTCCATGCGGAAGTTCTCGCAGACCAGGTCGCACTCGAAGGACGCGTCCTCGGTCAGGCCGAGGTACTTGAGGCGAACGCGGTACGGCAGGTCCTCGAGCAGGCCGTTGAGCTCGGCCTCGACCCCGCCCCGCAGGAACTTCACCGTCCCGCTCACCTCCCGCATCCGCGCCGGGGGCGAGGGCATAGTCGGCCCCTCGATCGGCTCCTCGGCCGCGTCGATCGGGAGGTTCACCGCCACGCGGTCGAGCTCGAGCTCGGCCCGCGGCCCCTCGCGCGCATCGAACTCCAGGCGCGTCCGCCGCACGCTCCCCGCCAGGTCGAGCGTCTCGAAGAGCGGGCGAAGACGCGTCGGGATCGACGAGGGCGCGAAGTCCCCCAGCGACAGGTCCGACATCGTGATCGAGACGCCCCGCTCGCTCACCGTCCCTTCGATCCCGAGCAGGCGCGGGCGCGGCACGTCCTCGCGCGGCGGGGCGTCACGCCGGTCGATCTGCTGCACCGCGATCCGGTACACGCCCTTCTCAAGGTCCTTCGACGGGCTCACCTCCCCGTCCACGTCCAGCCGGCTCAGCGGCGTGTAGCGCGCCTGCCCCGACGCGTCCGTCCAGTGCTCGCCGAGCTCGATCACGCCGCGCCGAACCGTGATCCGCGGCAGGGCGCCCGTCCCGCCCGCCGGCCCCGGCAGGTCCAGCGACGCGAAGTTCATCGCCCCGCTCTCGACCGACTGGCTCAGCCGCACCAGGGGCTCGACCAGCTCGACGTCGCGCACGGCGGGACTGCCCGCCCCGCCCCAGCCGAGCAGGCGCGACCACGTGGGCCGCACGTTCAGGCGCGACACCTCGAAGACCGCGCCCGCCGTCCCCGGCACCCCCGGCGCGCGCACCACCGCGTTGCGGACCGTCACCACGCCGTCCACGCCGATCGAGGCTGCCCCGCCCTCGACCGTGACGTTGAGCATCGCCTCGACCCGCGGCACGATCAGCCGCCGCGTCAGCGGCGAGTGCGCGATGACCATCCACGCCCCGGCCAGCAGCGCCCCGACAAAGAGCAGGAACATCGCGCGCCGGCGCCGGCGGCGGCGCCTCGCCTCGTAGCGGTCGAAGCGCTCGGCGTCCGCGTGCGCGGTGCCGCGCGGCGGTCCCCCGGGGTTGCCCGTCCCGGCCTGCATCATGCTCGCTCGCTCACGGACGGCCGGCGAACGCGGGCTCGCGCGCCGCCTCTCCAAAGGGGATGCGCCGGCCGTCCCGGTAAGCCGCGCCGATCTCGTCGGTCCATTCGTTCAGCACCGCGCGGAGGTGCGGGTTCCGCGCGTCGCGGTGCTTGTGGTCGTAGGCCTCGTGGTAGACGTCGTCGATGGCCTTCCCCTCGATGATGTGCCGGTAGAGGATCACGGCGCAGCTCGTGCGTTCGCTCCCCGCGCCGCAGTGGACCAGCACGGGACGCTTCGACGGGTCGCTCATGATCCGCAGGGCCTCGACGTAGTAGTTCGGGTCGCCCGTGGCATCGCCCGAGAGCTGCATCCTGTGCCGCTCGACGCCGAGCACGTCGCAGACGCGCTGCTCGCGCCGCTCGTCGGCCGAGCCGGGCTCGTGCGTGCCCAGGTCGATCACGGTCCGGACGCCGTGGGTCTCGATGACCCGTTCCATCGACGCGGCGGAGAGCTCGCCCGAGCGGTAGATCTGCCCGGGGACGACGACTCCGAAGTTCTTCGCCAGGACGTGGGGCCGCACGGCGTGGCGCCAAAGGAACACACCGGCGAACACCGCCGCGACGACCAGCACACCAAGCCACACGGCGCGAAGGCGCGGCCCGCTCATCGCGTCAATGGTAGACCGGGGCCGGCGGGACACCCCGCTTCGGTCCCTGTCTTTCCCCGGGCTCGCGGGCGCACCTCGTCGTCCCGGCTCCCGCGCCGGGGGCGTAGGATGCCCGTGATGGATCGCGCGCCGGACAACCCGGCCCACGGCTCGGACGCCGCGCCGGCCCGCACTCCCCGCGGCCAGCGGTCGGCCACGCCCGCGGTCAGGCGCGCCCCCGCCTACCCCGGCGCGGTGGACCGGCTCATCGAGCAGTTCAACACCCTCCCCGGGATCGGCCGCCGCAGCGCCGAGCGCCTCGCGTTCCACATCTTGAAGTCCGATCCGTCGGTCGGCGCGGCGCTCTCGGGCGCCATCTCCGACGTCAAGCGCACGGTGCGGCATTGTCCGGTCTGCTCGAACCTGACCGATGCGCCGATGTGCCCCATCTGCGCCGACGATGCCCGCGACCGCGCCACCGTCCTCGTCGTCGAGCAGCCCAAGGACCTCATCGCCCTCGAGCAGACGGGCATGTACCGCGGCCTGTACCACGTGCTCATGGGCCGCCTGAGCCCGCTCGACGGCATCGGGCCCGACGAGCTCACCGTCGCCGAACTCATCCGGCGCGTCGACGAGCCCGCGCGCAACCCCGGTGGCGCCCCCATCGCCGAGATCATCCTCGGCCTCAACCCGACCATCGAGGGCGACGGCACGGCCCTGTACCTGGCCCAGGAGCTCAAGGGCAAGCCCGTCAGGGTCAGCCGCCTCGCCCGCGGCCTGCCCACGGGCTCGCCGCTCGAGTTCGCCAACAAGGCCGTGCTCGCCGACGCGATCACCTGCCGGCAGGAAGTGAACGAGTGAGATTCGACGCGTCACAGCAGATGCGCCTCGGCCAGCAGATGAAGCTGGCGCCCCGGATGATCCAGTCCATGGAGGTCCTGCAGATGTCCCTCGCCGAGCTCGAGGAGCGCATCGAGCAGGAGCTCGAGAGCAACGCGGCGCTCGAGCGCGTCGAGGGCGAGCCGGCCGAGCCCGCGCAGGACGGCGTTCTCCCGGGCGAAGGCGAGCCCGCGTCCGCGCCCGACTCGGGCGAAGAGCGGGAGCCGCCCCTGAGCGTGGACGAGACCGGCGGCGCCGCGGAGTTCGAACGCCTCGACGAGTTCCAGGAATCGCAGCCCGACGCCGTCGAGAGCGAGGCCCCGCCCGCCCCGCGCGAGCG
>CAZCPB010000054.1:0-18806 GCA_964500365.1 uncultured Phycisphaeraceae bacterium | reverse complement strand
GTGGTCGTGACCGACGGGTTCGTGGGCAACACGCTGCTGAAGATGGCCGAGGGCATGGCCAAGAGCCTGTTCAACGCGATCGCGCACGAGCTGCTGGACTCCGACCCATCGTTCATCACGCAGCTCGAGCCCGTCATCAAGCGGATCTACGCCAAGAACGACTACCACGAGTACGGCGGGGCGCCGCTGCTGGGCGTGAACGGCTCGTTCTTCATCGCGCACGGGTCGAGCGAGCCCCGTACAATCACCGCCGCGATCCGCAACTGCCGCGCCTACGTCAGCGCGGGCGTGAACAAGGCGATCGTGACCAGGCTCGGCGAGATCACGGCCAGGATGGGCCGGCTGATCGAGGCGGAGGGCGAGCCGGCGTAATCTCTCCCCGGCGCGCGGCCCGGGAGGGGGCCAGGCATCGGCGGAGGATTCATGACCGCGGCGTCCGGCAGCACTTCCCGCATCGGTGTGCGTATCGCGGGCACCGGCTCGGCGCTCCCGAGCAAGCCCCTGAGCAACACCGACCTCGAACGATTGATGGACACCACCGACGAGTGGATCGTCCAGCGCACCGGCATCCGCCACCGCCTCATCATCGACCGCGAGAAGGGCGAGAGCACGCTCTCGCTGAGCGCCGAGGCCCTCCGGCGCGCCCTGGCCGACGCCCGGCTGCAGGCCGCCGACCTCGACCTCATCATTCTCGCGACCATGACGCCGGATATGGCCTGCCCGCCCTCGGCCTGCCTGGTCGCCCACACGCTGGGCGCGGGGCACGTCGGCGCTTTCGACATCAACGCGGCGTGCACCGGCTTTGTCTACGCCATCAACACCGCGCACGACCTCATCAAGGCCGGAGCGCACCGCACCGTCGGCGTGATCGGCGCCGACACGCTCTCGTCGTTCATGGACTACTCGACCAAGGGGCGCGGCACGGCGATCATCTTCGGCGACGCCGCCGGCGCCGTGGTCCTCCGCGCCACCGACGACCCCTCGAAGGGCGTCATCGCGCAGGCGATGCACTCCGACGGCGGGGGCTGGAAAGACATCTACATCCCCAGCCGCCTCGACCAGCTCCCGCCGGGGGTCGAAGCGGACGCCGAGAAGCTCGGCCGCGTGCAGATGAACGGCGCCGGCGTCTTCAAGTTCGCCGTCGGCACCTTCCCGGCCCTGATCCAGGAGACGCTGGACAAGGCGAGGCTGAAGGCCGCCGACGTCGACATGTTCGTCTGCCATCAGTCCAACCAGCGGATCCTGCACGCCGCCCGCGACCGCTTCGGCCTCCCCGAGGACAAGCTCTACATCAACATCGACCGCTACGGCAACACCGTCGCGGCAAGCGTGCCCCTGTGCTTCGATGAACTGCGCCGCAACGGGCGCGTACGCGACGGGCACAGGGTGATGATGGTGGCCTTCGGCGCGGGGTTGACGTGGGGGAGCAGTTTGTGGCAGATGTGACGGTGCTGTAGGGCGAAACGTCGGAATTCCCGGCCTCGTGAGCGGTTGTTTCGCCGTATTACAGGATCATTTATGATCCTTTTGTTACCAAGTTCGTACAGTATACGATACAATACCGGTATGGCAGACCGCCCGTTCATCCCCACCTCTCGCTGGAATACACGTCGCCGCCGTCTGGGAATGACCCACACCGCGCTCGCGGCCCGAAGCGGCGTCGCCGAGCCCACCGTCAAGCGCATCCTCGGCGGGCGCGGCGGCGGGGCGTCTTTCGCGAACGTGGCGGCCATCGCCGCGGCCTTGGGAGTTACGGTTCGCTTCGGTGAGTCCGATCCGGACGACATGCGTCGCGAGCAGGCCCACAAGAAGGCCGAGCGAATCGCCCGCATGGTTCAGGCGACCAGCGCGCTGGAGGCACAGGCGGTGGACGCGAAGACGTTCCGGCGCCTTGTCGAGCGCACGCGGCGCGAGCTGCTCACGGGCCCGAGGCGCCGCCTGTGGTCGGAATGACATGAGGCGCGGCCGGCCAACCCCGGGGCAGACGCCCATCGACGACCTGTCGGGGCTGAAGCTTCGGGATCTTCGCACGCAGCGGGAACTCAACGCCGCGGAAGCCGAGAACATCCGCAAGGCGCTCGTCAAGTACCTCACGGCGCGGCCCGGCCGCCGGCTGGCCCCGTTCGACGTGCGCTGGGCGCTGCGCCTCCACGCGGAGATGTTCGGCGACGTGTGGGCGTGGGCGGGCAAGGTGCGCACCCGCGAGACGAACCTGGGGTCCGCGCCGCGCCAGATCGAGGTGGAACTGCACAACCTGCTCGAGGACCTGAAGGCATGGGACCGCTCGCCCATGGCCCGGATCGAGCAGTCGGCGCGCCTCCACCACGGCGCGGTGAAGATCCACCCGTTCGTGAACGGCAACGGGCGGTGGGCGCGGCTCCTCGCGAACATCTGGCTTAAGCGCAACGGGCACGCCCCGACCGAATGGCCCCAACAGATCGTCGGCGCCGCGAGCGTCGTCCGCGCCGAGTACCTCGACGCGGTGCGAGCGGGCGATCGCGGCAACCTGCGCCCGTTGATCGCCCTGCACGAGCGGTTCACGCCGCCACCGTAAACCGGCGATCTCCCGATCGGTCGCGAGGCCGTCCGCCCCTATCATCCCGCGCATGACTTCTCCCCCCCTCACCCTCCTCTGCCCCGGCCAGGGCGCACAGGCGCTCGGCATGGGCAAGGCGTGGTTCGACGCCTCCCCCGAGGCCCGCGCCGTCTTCGCCCGCGCCGACGAAATCCTCGGCGACCGGCTCGGAACGCCCCTTTCCACGCTCTGCTTCGAGGGCCCCGCCGAGCGCCTCAACCGCACCGACGCCAGCCAGCCGGCGATCTTCGTCACCAGCATCGCCTGCTGGAAGGGGCTGCTCGCCAAGTGGAATTTCGGCAACGGTGAGGCCAACGTCGCCGCCGCGGCGGGGCTTTCGCTCGGCGAGTACACCGCCCTTCACCTCGCCGGCTCGATCGGGTTCGAGGAGGCCCTGGAGTTGGTCACGCTCCGCGGGCGCGCCATGCAGGACGCGGCGGAGGCTTCGCCGGGCGGAATGGTCGCGCTCATCGGCGCCGATGAAGCCCAGGCGCAGACCATCTGCGAAAAGGCCCGCGAGTCCGACGTGCTGGTGTGCGCGAATTTCAACGCCCCGGGCCAGATCGTCCTGAGCGGCCATAAGGTCGCGTGCGACCGGGCCGCCGCCGTCGCAAGCGAGATGGGCCTTCGCGCCACGCCCCTGGTCGTCGCGGGCGCGTTCCACTCCCCGCTCATGGCCCCCGCCGCGGAGCGCCTCGCGGCGCAGCTCGCCAAGACCGCGATCGCGCCGGCGCGCTGCACCGTCGTCGCCAACGTCACGGCCCTGCCCCACGAAAACTCCCCCGACTCCATCCGCCGCCGGCTTGTCGAGCAGCTCACCAGCCCGGTACGCTGGGCGCAGTCCTGCTCGTTCCTCGCGGCCAACATCAAGGGCGAGTTCCACGAACTCGCCCCCGGAAAGACCCTCGCCGGACTGATGCGCCGGATCGACAAGTCAATCAAGGTGAACACGCATGAAGAGCCGAACTGACCGCCGACTCCGCGCCTGCCTCGCCGCCGCGGTTCTCGCGGGCGCCGCGCTGCCGGCGTGCGAGAAGCCCGCGCCGCCGCCCCCCCCGCCGCCGAAGCGCACCGAGGCCCCGCCGCCGCCCGAGCCCGTCCGCGCCGATGCGCTGCTCCAGACGATGAAGGCCGATGCGCGCGTGCAGTTCCCGCAGTCGGCGGCGCCGACCGACGAGACCGTCGCCCGCGCGGTCATCGCGTTCGCCGATGCGCTGGCCCGCGGCGACTCGGACAAGTTCCGCACGATGCTCGACCCCGGCGGCCAGGCCGTGCTCGACAAGCTCGTCGCCAACGGCGAGTGGGACGATTCGACGGGCAAGGCGATCGAGGCCGTGCGCGTGTCGAAGGTCTCCGGCTCGGCATCGGGGGGAACGCTGACCCTGGCGCTCCAGGAGGCCCGCGGCGCGTACCCGCTCCAGTGGGCCTACGCGACCGCCGCGGGCGCAGTCGTGTTCACGGGCCTCCAGTCGCCCAACGTCGTCAGGCCGCGGGCCTCCGAGTTCGATGGCGGCAACCTGCCCGCGCCCACGGAACTGACGAGCGGCGCCGCTCCCTTCGTCCCGGCTTCGGGGACCGCGCCAGCCGCCGCGCCCCAGAGTCCGGGGAATCAGCCCGCCGAGGCGCCCGCGGGCGAGACCGGCGACCGCAAGCGCGGCACGCCGCACGGGCCCGTCACCGTCCCGGGCACGAGCCGTCCCGGCGGGGGATGACCGGCCCCGCGCGGAAATCGCACTCATCCGCCTGTTGCTCGCGCCCGTGCGCGTAGGATTTTCGGCTCACGGCGGGGTTGCCGCGCGACCGTCGATCGTTAACCAGGGAAAGAGACATGCCCGAATCATCCCAGCGCATCGCGCTCGTCACCGGCGCCAGCCGCGGCATCGGCAAGGCCATCGCCCTCCGCCTCGCGCGCGACGGCCGCCACACGGTGCTCCTGTCGCGGAACGACGGGCCGCTGAACGAGGTGAAGTTCCAGATCGAGCAGGCCGGGGGCAGCGCCTCGGTCGTGGCGGTGGACGCCGCCGACTCCAAGGCCCTGGGCGCGGCGGTGGACAAGATCGCCGAGGATCACGGGCGCCTCGACGTCCTCGTCAACAACGCCGGCATCACCCGCGACGGTCTCGTCCTGCGCATGAGCGACGACGACTGGAACGCGGTGATCCAGACCAACCTGACCGCGGCGTTCGTGACCATCCGCTCGGCCGCGCGCGCCATGATGCGCAACAAGTTCGGGCGGATCGTGAACATCGGCTCGACCAGCGGCGTCGTGGGAAACGCGGGCCAGGCCAACTACGCCGCCGCCAAGGCCGGCCTGATCGGCCTGACCAAGACCATCGCGCGCGAGCTCGGCGGCAAGGGCATCACCTGCAACTGCATCGCGCCGGGCTTCATCACCACCGACATGACCGAGGGCCTGCCGCCGCAGGTCAAAGAGGGCGTGCTCGCGCTGATGGCCGTCAAACGCCTCGGCTCGCCCGACGACATCGCCGCGGCGGTCTCGTACGTCACCGCCGATGAGGCCGGATTCCTGACGGGCCAGACGATCTGCGTGGACGGCGGGCTGACGATGACGTGAGGTGTACGGCGCGCCTGGCCGCGGCGGGATGCACGTGAAGGGCAGCCGGTACAGAGCGCACCCGACGGCCCGCCGGCTCGCGTGGGCCGCGCTCGCGGCGTGCGTGGCCTTCGCCGCCACCGACGCCGTGTCTCGCTTCAGGCACCCGCACTGGGTCCGTCGCGCCGACGGCGCGGTCATGCTCTCGCGCGGCACGCTCACCGTGATCGCGATTCACGATGATTCCGCGAGCGTGATCCAGCCGGCCCCCGGTCTCGCGTGGGAGCGCCTGCCGTCAGGCTATGGCATCGGGTCCAGCGGCGTGCCCGACGCGAAGATGGTGCTGCCGTGCCTGAAGATCAACCGCGACCGAGGCACGGGAGTGCTCCAATGGTCGGTGACGACGGTGACGCTGTCGTGGCTGTGGAGCATGCTCGCGATCGTCGCCGTCGCGGGGCTGTTCCTGACGCGCCGATTCCGGGCCGGGCCGTGCCCGCGTTGCGGATACTCGCTCGCCGGGCTGCCCGCGGACAACCCGCGCTGCCCGGAATGCGGAGGGGCTCCTCCGCAACCGTCCGCCGCCGCGACCACGCCGCCTTGAGCCCGCGATTCACGCCCGCGGCAGCCCGTCCCTGATCACCCGCTCGACCGCCGCGACAAACCGCCCGATCTCCTCCATCGTGGTGTACACGCTCGCCGTGACGCGCAGGCCCTCGAACTCGTCGTGCCTGATCGCGGTCGTCAGGATCGCGTGCTCCTCCCACAGCCACGCCTGGAGCTTCGCGGTCTCGACGCCCTCGACCTGCACGGTCCCGATCCCGCACGAGAACTCGGGCTTCAGGCTGGTATGCATGCGGACGCGCCCCTTGCCGGCCTCCAGGAGCGGGCGGGCCCACGAGTCGCGGAGGTAGCGGAGCCTCGCTTCCTTGCGTTCCCCGCCGATCGCCTGGTGGAACGTCAGCGCCTCGGCGATGCCCAGCGCGTTGGCCTCGGGGTGGGTGCCGATCTCCTCGAACTTGCGGATGTCGGCGTCCTGCTTGGCGTCGGCGGCCATGAGCGGCCACAGGCCCGCGATCTTGTCGCGCCGAACGTAGAGCAGCCCGGTGCCGTGCGGCGCCGCCAGCCACTTGTGCAGGCTCACGGCGTAGTAATCACACTCCAGTTCCGAGATCCGGAACTGGAAGTGGGCCAGCGCGTGCGCGCCGTCCACGATGACGGGAATGCCGCCGTTCTTGCCCCGCGCCATCTCGACCACGCGCTTCACGGGCAGGATCTGCCCCGTGATGTTCACCATGTGGCAGACCAGGATCACGCGCGTTCGCGCCGTGACCGCTTCCTCAAAGCGCCGCACCACCTCCGCGTCGTCTTCGCTCGGGATCGGCAGCCGGATCTGCACCAGCCTGATCCCGTGCCGCCGCTCCATCTGCCTGAAAGTGTTGACCATGCGGGGGTAGTCGACCGTCGTCGTCAGCACCTCGTCGCCGGGCTTGAGGTCCATCCCGAACTGGCAGGTCTGGAGGCTCTCCGAGCTGTTCCGCGTGATCGCCAGTTCCTCGGCGTCCACGCCCCATTCGAGCGCGAGGCGCTGCCGCACGTTCTCGTACCGCGGGTGCTGGCGCTGCCAGAGCGCGTACGAGGTCGGCAGGCTGTTGGCCTCCTCCAGCCGGCGCTTCATCGCTTCCTGCACGACGCGCGGCGAGGGGCTCACTCCGCCGTTGTTGAGGTTCACGTACGCGCGGTCCTGCGTGAACGCCGCCTGCACGGGTGCCCAGAAATCCTCGTCACGGGCGATCTCCTCCGGCGAGCCCGGCACGCCCGCCAGCTCCGCGATCGCGGACCCGATGCGCTCGGCGTTCTCGACCCGCCCGCGTGCGCGGCTCGTGACCATCGCGGGCAGGATCATCGACCCGAGCGAAGTCGAAACAAAGCGGCGGCGCGAGTACGCGGGCATCGATCGTTCTCCGGCGCGCCGTCACTGGTGGTGGAGCAGCAGTGGGGCGGCGACGCGGTCAAGGACGGCGACGGACGCAGTCTACTTGACTCCCGCCGCCCCGGCCTCGGGGGACGGCGCGGGCGCCGAACGCCCCTCGCCCGTGAGCATAACGATCCCGACGAGGATCAGGACGCACGCCGCGCCCTTGCGCAGGCTGAGCCCCTCGCCCAAGACCAGCCACCCGAGGATCACCGCCGTCGCGGGTGCGAGCGCGAAGGCGATCGGCCTCAACTTCGAGATGTCCCCGCCCGGCGAGGCCAGCCCCGCGTAGAAGAAGAACACGCCCGCGAAGCCCGCCAGCACGCCCGAGCCGAGCACCAGCATCAGCCACACCGGCAGCCCCGCCTCGCGCGCCCAGTTCGCGGGCTCGGTCCGGAGCACGTGGGCCGCGCCGAGGTACGCCGCCAGCGAGAGCACGACGGTCACGCACGCCCGCACGAACATCGCGGTCATGGGCCCGACCAGCCCCGTGTTCAGCGCCTTCTTCGTGAAGATCTCGCCCACGCCCCAGCAGAGGCCCGCCAGCACCGCAAAGAGGATCGCGCGCATGGCGCAGTGTACTGGTGTCCCATCCCCGCAGGGGGACGGTCGGCGCGCTTCTCATGGTGTCCCGGCTTCGGAAGTGAACGCAGAGTGAACGCAGAGCATGCGGCGACCGGGCCGAGATCCGGCCCTGGCCCAGCTTCGAGTTCCTCCGGGGTCACAGGGCGGAGAAGAAACGTCCGGGAAGTCGCGTCGCTCGCCTCGTCATCGGGCTCTCGCCCGGAGGGCGCGCGGACGTTGCCAAGGGCGCAGCGCTTCGCAAGCCCCTGGAATAAGCCCGCATCACTATTCTTTCTTCTCTGACTCCCGCCCGGTCAGGGCGGACGAATCGTCCGATCGTCTTGACGCTCAACGGGCACGCTCGAATGCGCACTTCGACTCCTTATCCTCCGCGTGACCGCGCTCAAGGCTCCACTCCCGACCGCACCGGCGCCGCGCCACCATCCGGCGAACCTCTCGCTGCCTCGGAGCACAGCCGCTCCACGTCCTCCTCGCTCAGCACCGGCAGCGACGTGCGCCCCGTCGCCAGCACCACCCGCATGTACGACCGGCACAGCCCGCACCCCGTGCCCGCCCCGGTCGCCTCGACGAGCGCATCGGCGTCCAGCCCGTCGCGCTCCGCGCGCGCCAGCAGCTCCTTGAAGAGGATCTCGCGGCAATAGCAGCGGTCGATCGGCATGAACTTTGAGAGCCTCCGGCGTCCCCCCGGGTTCCCGCGCTCGGACGACCTGTCGATCAGAAAGGTACCGCAATCGCGGGAGCGCCGCCCGACACAAGACTTGCGAATCTCATGCTCGCAAGCTCCGCTGACGACGGCGTGCCAGGCGCTTCACGAGCGAGTGGAGAACAAGCACGCGTTCGCCATCACGCGGCAATCCCCGGCGCGCTGCTCGATGTGCTCGTACCCCTCGTGCATCGAGGCGCACCCGGTCACACCGTCCTTCCGCAGCGCGTACAACGTCACGTTGAACCGCGGCCGGCCCTTCTCGTCGAGCAGCCGCTTCTCGCGCGTCCGGTCCGCGATCCTCTTCAGGACGTGCAGGCACGCTTCCTCCGGCGACAGGCCATTCTCCATCGCCGTCACCACCGCGTGGGCGCCGCAGACCTGCATCACCGCCTCGCCCCGGCCCGTCGCGCCGGCGCTCCCGACGGCGTTGTCCGTGTAGAGCCCGGCGCCGACGATCGGAGAATCCCCGGCGCGCCCCGCCAGCTTGTACGAGAGGCCGCTGGTGCTCGTGACGCTCCACAGGTCGCCCGCCGCGTCCACACCCGACACGTGGATCGTGCCGTAGGTGTGCGGAGCGGTCGCCGGCGCGCTGGCCTGTCCCGCGCGCCCCGGCCCGGGCACGCCCTCGGGGCTCCCGCCGCCGGCGCGCCCGGCCCAGCGGGCCACGCCGAACTCGCTGGCGCTGTCCTTCCGCGACACCCACGCGTCGCGCTCGCTCAGTTCGCTCTTCCAGGTCAGGTACGCCTCGCGCGCCCTCGGCGTGACCAGGTCCTCCTCCTTGAACCCCAGCAGTCTCGCGAACTTCAGCGCCCCCTCACCCACCAGCAGCGAGTGGTCCGTCCGCCGCATGACCTCGAGCGCGACCCGGGCCGCGTGCCGCACGCCCCGCAGCGCCGCGACCGCCCCCGCCCGGTGCGCCGGCCCGTCCATCACCGCCGCGTCGAGTTCGACCACCCCGTCCTCGTTGGGCAATCCCCCGAACCCGACCGAGACCTCCTCCGGATCGTCCTCGACGAGCGACACGCCCTCCACAATCGCGTCGAGCATCGGCGTGCCGGACCGCGCCAGCTCGACCGCGCGCAGGGTCGCGGGCCCGCCGTTCCACGAGGCGATCAGCACGGGTCTTGATGCGTCGTCCGCCATTCTGCTTCCCTCGCTCGGTCCGGGAGTTTACGAGAACGCCGCCGAGCACGGCCATGAACGCACCCGGCACGTTTTCCGAGCCTTCCTTTTGATAGCGCCCCGCGACCGGCGTCTGAGATAATGAACCGCCCCCATGCTCCGCCTCATGGCCACAACCCCCTCAACCAGCCCTGCCCGCGAGCCGGACTGGCCGGACCTCCGCCGCAGGCTGGTCCGCTTCGCGACCGCCCTCACCCGCAGCGTCGAGGAGGCCGAGGAACTGACCCAGCAGACCTTCGCCGCCCTGCTCGCCAAGGCGCCCGACTCCGCCGACCACTTCGGCTACGCCCGCACCACCCTCACCCGCCTCTGGCTCGACCGCCAGCGCTCGCTGCGCCGCCGGTTCCGGGCCCTGCGCACCGCCGCGGCAGGCTTTCTCGACCACCGGGCCGACCGCGACCGCCTCGACGCGATGGAGCAGGCCGAGCGGGCCCGGCGCGCGATCGAACTCCTCCCGGCGCGCCAGCGGGCCGCCCTGGTCATGCGCCTGATCGAGGGGCTCGACTACGACACCATCGCCGAGTCGCTGGGGTGCGATGCCGGCGCTGTCCGTTCCAGCCTCCACCTCGCGCGGACCCGCCTGCGCGAGGCACTGGGAGATCACCCATGACCACCCGCGACAACCGCGCACCAGACCGCGAATGGTCGGACCACGACCTCGAGCGCTACCACGACGGGGACCTCGAATCGCTCGAGCGCGCCGCGCTCGGCGAGGCGCTCCTCGAAAGCCCCGCGCTCCGCGAGCGCTTCGGGCGCGTGGCACGGATCGACGCTGTCGCCCGGGATGCGCTCGCCGCCGCGGCGCCCCGCGCGACGCGCCCGGCGCTCGCCGCCGTCACCGCGCGCCGCCTGCTCGCCGCTGCCGCGTGCTTCGCGGTCGTCGCCGCCGGTTCCTGGATCGCCGTCAGTGCTTGGAGTGAACGGGCCGGGCCCTCAACGCCCGCGCCCGATCCCGGCCGGATCATCGCAAAGAGCGACGCGGCGGCGCGCCCGGACCACGCGCCCGGCGTCCGCGTCGTGCTCTCGATCCCGATGCCATCGCCCGCGCCACGCCCGGGCGATACGCTCGACAGCGCCGTCTCGCGCGGCGACGTTGCCGCCGCCACCGCCGCGTTCACCGCGGCCGATGAGCGCACGCGCGACGAGTTTCTCCGCCGCCAGGGCGAGGCCATCCGCTCGGCGGCGCGGGCCGAGGCGTTCCTCGATTCCCTCTCGGCCGAGGACCAGTTGAACGCCTGCCGCGTCTGGGCCGAGGACCCGCGCCTGCGCCCCGCGGCGTTCGCCCGCCTCGACCGGCTGCGCACCCACGCCGACCTCGCCCAGCGGTACAGCGCCGTGATGACGCACCTTTCCTCACGCCCCGAGCTTGCCGCGTGGGTCCGCAGCTACATCCGCGATGGCGAAACCGGGCGCCCCGCCCTCCAGAGTTCCTAGCCGCCCTCCCGACGACGATCTTCACGCCACGCCGATCACGCCCACGAGCCGCCGCGCCGAGCGCGCCGCGGCCAACAAGGAGTCTCCTCATGCACGCCCGCCTCGCCCTGATCACCGCCCTCTCGCTCCCCGCGCTCTCCGCCCTTGCCGACCCTGTGCTCCGCGTGTACGACACGCGCGACCTCGCCGCCGTGCTCCCCTCGGGCTCGGGCGGCGGGACCATCACCATCGTGCCGCGCCTCGAAACCGACGGATCGGGCAGCACGCTGCAGCGGTTGACGCTGGGCGTGCAGCACTCGGATGAGGGTCTGGTCACGGCCTCTCCCGCCGACCTCGTCGTCACCCGCCTGTGCGAGCAACTCCAGCTTCAGAAGGAATCGCTCGGCGATGGCGTCTACCTCGTCACCGGCGAGGCGGACCAGCATGTCCAGTTCGTCAAGCTCATCGAGGACGTCCGCTCCCTGTACCAGGGCGCCTACGAACTCGAGCTCTTCACCTACCCCGTCGCCGCGGCACAGGCCCCCGCCCTCGGCGCTGCCCCCGACTCCCAGTCTGTCACGCTCCGCACCCGCCAGGTCATCGCCCGGCGCGTCGAGTCGCGCATCGACCTCACCGAGGAGCTGACGTACATCCGCGACTGGCAGCCCGTCGTGGGCAACGACTCCGTCGGCTACGACCCCGACCCCGACGTCGTGACCAGGGGTCTGCGGCTGGCGGTGACGGCCGGCGCGGTGAACGACGCGCCGGAAGGACGGGGCTCCGCCGGTTCGGGCCGGATCCCGCTCCGTCTCCGCGGCGAGTGGATCGACGCGACGGTCGAACGGCAATCCTCGCCCCTGGCGCCGCTGAGCGGCGGGAATCTCGAACTCGGCCTGCCGCGCATCACCAAGCGCACTATCGAGAGCGACCTCCGCGTCCCGCTCGGACAGGCCGTCGTGCTCGCGGTAGTGCCGGGGACCAAGGCCGGCGAGTCGGTCGTGATCGCGGGGACGGTGCGCGAACTCCCGTGACTCTTCGGACCGGCGGACTTCGGGCGGCGCGCCCGTCCTGGCGCGCCGCCCGCGCGCCCGGCTACGCTCGGCCATGGTCCATGTTTCGACCCGGCCCGCCGTCGAGGGCGACTTGCCCCTCATCCTCTCGCTCATCCGCGAACTCGCCGAGTACGAGCGCGCCCCGGAGCAGGCCGTCGCGACCATCGATTCGCTCCGCGCCCACCTCTTCGGCGATTCGTTCCCGGGGCACGCGGCAAAGCGCGGCCCCGTCGCCGAGTGCCTGATCGGCGAACTCGACGGCGCCCCGCAGGGCTTCGCGCTCTTCTTCACCAACTTCTCGACCTGGAAGGGCGCGCCGGGCATCTACCTCGAGGACCTCTTCGTCCGGCCCTCCGCCCGCAAGCACGGGCTGGGCAAGGCCCTGCTGAAGCGCCTCGCCGCGATCGCGGTGTCACGCGGCTGCAAACGCATGGAGTGGGCCGTCCTCGACTGGAACACGCCCGCGATCGACTTTTACAGGTCCCTGGGTGCCGTGCCCATGGACGAGTGGACGGTGTTCCGCCTCTCCGGCGACGCCCTCGACCGACTCGGTATTGAACACGCTTGAGCCGGGCGCCCGGATATTGTCTAATGTGTCAAGGCGCCGGGCGAGCGTTCTGCCGCCGCGGCCACCCACGGGCGCGATCTGCACCCGCCAACACGGAGGCGCCGTCATGTCACCAGCCGGCGGTCGTTCGCGTTTTCCCCGGGCCTTCACGCTCATCGAACTGCTGGTCGTCATCTCGATCATCGCGATCCTGATCAGCATGCTCCTCCCCGCCCTCGGCCAGGCCCGCCGCTCTGGCCAGCGCATCGGCAGCCTCCAGAACCTGCGCTCCAACGGCACCTACATGGCGGGGTACGCCGTCTCGAACAAGGACTGCTTCGTCAACCCGTTCCAGCCGCGCCCCTATTGCTCGTGGGACACCAACGGCGCGTACGTAGCGTGGGTCTGGGTCCAGAACGACGAGTGCAGCTACGGCTGGGCGTACGGACCGACGGCCTACAGCAACTCGGGCACCGAGAGCTACGGCTACCACTGGATCGCTCACACGCTCTACCAGGACAAGGAGACGACCTCGCGCATCAAGTCCAGCGTCGCGCCGGCCGACCGCGCCCTGCAGAACTGGTTCCGCACCAACACCGACAGCAACGCCCAGACCGACCTTACCTGGATCTTCCCCAGCTCCTACTGGTACCCGCCCGTCTTCTGGCAGGAGGCCTCGCACTTCTCCGAGCCCACCCGCACCTACGGCAAGCCCAAGGACCATTATTTCGTCAAGCGCAACACGTTCTCAGAGTGCACGTTCCCGTCCAAGAAAGTGATGATCTTCGAGGCCAAGGACTACGTCGAGCCCACCCAGCCCATGTGGAACAGCATCTACGCCAAGCCACAGGTCCTCATGGTCGACGGCAGCGGACGAACCGTCACCATGAGCGACGTCTACGCCACCACCGCCGCGCCGAACGACACCGACAGCAACCTCCTCCAGTCGCCCGCCGGCCTCTGGAGCCCCGGCGCCAACGAGATGGACAAGAAGATGCTCTACGGCGCCCCGCAGGGCTTCTACTGGGACTACACCAACCCCGCGTTCTTCTGGGCGACCCGCAACGGGATCCGCGGCAGGGACGTGCAATGAGCGTCGCCACCGCCGCGCCCGCCCCAGGCGCTCGCTGGAAGATCATCCTCGCGGTCGTACTCGCCGTCGCGGCGGTCGGCCTCTTCGTCTGGCATTTCACGCGCGAGCACAAGCCCCCGCCGGTCGCGCCCAAGGTCGAGGATCAGGCCACCAGGCTCAAGCAGGAACTCTTGCTCCTGGAGCAGCAGCAGCAGCCGCCGCCCGAGCCCGAGCCCGAAACGCCCGTCGAGCCGACCCGCGCCGCCCGCAAGGCCAAGTAGCGCGGATCAGGATCGCGGATCAGGCCGCGCCCGCCTCGCTCAGCGCCACGTCCAGCACGCGGCAGCAGAACTCGCAATCCTCGCGTGTGATGCACATCGGCGGTTTGATCCGCAGCACGTTCCCGAACAGCCCGCCCTTGCCGACCAGGACGCCCAGGTCCTTGCACCGCTCGAAGACCGCGCCGCACTTGGCGCCCGCGGGCGCCTTGCTCTTCTTGTCCTCGACGATCTCCATGCCGAGCATGAGCCCGCGCCCGCGCACATCGCCGACGATCGCGTGGCGCTGCTGAAGGTCGCGCAATCCTTCCTGCAGGTAGCTCCCGATCTCCCCGGCCCGTTTCTGGATCTCTTCTTCCACGATCACGTCGAGCGTCGCGAGCCCCGCGGCCATGCTGACGGGGTTGCCGCCGTAGGTGTTGAAGTGCACCTTCTTCGTCATCGCCTGCGCGATCTCGGGGCGGGTGACGACGCCCGCCAGCGGCGCGCCGTTGCCGATCCCCTTGGCCATCGTCACGATGTCCGGGATCACGCCCGCTCCACCGATCGACTCGAAGCCCCAGAAGGCATCGCCCATGCGCCCGAAGCCCGTCTGGACTTCATCCGAGATGCAGAGCCCGCCCGCGGCACGGACGTGCTCGTACACGGCCTTCAGGTACCCCGGCGGCATCTCGACCGTTCCGCCGACGCCCTGGATCGGCTCGGCGATGAACGCCGCGACGCTGCCGCTGGTGGCCGAGCGGATCAGGTCGAGCACATCGTCCGCGTACTTCTTCCCCGCGTCCGGATCGTCGTAGCCGAAGGCCCCGCGGTAGCGGTCGGGCAGCTTCGCGTGGTGGATCCCGAAGCCCAGCGGCATCGGCTGGCGCCAGGTGTTGAGCCCGCAGGCGCCCATCGTGAAGTTCGACATGCCGTGGTACGCGTTCCGGAGCGCGATGACGTCGAAGCAACCCGTCTTGACGCGGGCCATGAGGATCGCCAGGTCGTTGGCCTCGCTCCCGGAGTTGGTGAAGTACACGACGCCCTTGTCGAGGCCCGAGCCCTTCGGGAAAGTCGAAATCAGCTTCTTCCCGAACATCGCGATGTTGGGATTCAGGTAGATCGTGGTCGCGTGTTGAAGCATCTCGCTCTGCTTCCGCACCGCCTCGACCACCTTCGGGTGGCAGTGCCCGACCGACACGGTCACGATCCCCGCGAGCATGTCGAGGTACCGCCGCCCGGTCTCGTCGAAGAGCCACTGCATGTGGCCCTGGACGATCATGATCGGGTCCTTGTAGTACGTGAGCAGCGCCGGTGTGAGGAACTCGCGCCGCATGGCGAGGACTTCGGCCTTGCTCGGGCCTGAGTAGGCGGCGGGCTTGAAGGTGCAGGGAGGAAGCGAAGGAACAGAGGGCGCGGCAGCGGTGGGGCGGACGGGTGCGGTGGTCATGGCGGGATGATACGTCGTGGGCGCTCGGACCACGAGACGCGTTCATTACGAACCGCGAACAGAGTGAGCGGACGAGCGCGCAAGTGCGTGCGAGCGCCGAGGCCGGATCGCCCGTGCCCTGAGCGGCCGGTCTACGGGCGGCACCACGCCAGCGACCGGACACGCGCTGTGCGCTCGACCGCTCACTCTGTTCGCGGTTCATCGTGAATCCGGTCAGTGAGTCGGGCGGTCGGTGAAGTTCGAACGCGCAGCGATCGCTCTTCTTCCGTCTCTCCGAGCACCACCGTCCGCCCGTCTTCCGGCAGGCCGCTCTCCTTCAGCCAGGCGCGAACCCGCTTCAATCGCTCCTTGACCAGCTTCCGGTGTTCTTCGAGCACGCGCTTCTTCGAACCGCTCTGCCACTCGTTCACGTACACGATCGCTGCGTACAGCCCCGGCTCGTGGTTGATCCAGCGCATGCTCCCGTGCCGCTCCCACACCCGCGGCTTGGGTCCGACCAGCCCCGCGTCGCCGAGCCTTCTCGTGATCCGCCCTTTGAGCCAGGCCGTCGCACGCTCCGGAGAAACCTGGCCGCGGCAGTTCACGACCGCGTGGACGTGCGTCGAGCGGGGGTTTCTCGCGATGAGCAGCCAGCGGCGTTCTTCGCACAACTCACACATCGCGGCGTCTGCGACGTCCCGCATCGCTCGCGTCAATGTGAACTTCTCGGCCTCCATCAGCGCACGTTCGCGCCGCTCCCGAGCCGGGTCGGGACCGAGCATCGGCGTGCCGCGCTGGTTGTGCTCGCGATCCACCGACCCGCGCTCGTCGCCGTGCAGCCGCTGGCCATAGCAGCACCACGTCAGGAAGTACGCGAGCGGTAGCGCCACGTGTTACTCCACGCTCCCAAACTTCTCCGCGTGATCGAACAACGAGACGCGTTCACTACGAACCGCGAACGGAGTGAGCGGGCGAGCGCACACGACGATACCAGAATTCGGAGCCCTCTGCCCGTAGAGTTCGCGTCCGGGCGGCCGGGCTGTGGCATCACGCACGCACTCGGCGCGCTCAACCGCTCACTCTGTTCGCGGTTCGTAGCGAACACGTGCTTTAGCAACGCGCTGTGCGCGGTTCCGACCGCGCGGCCATCAACACGTAATACACCACAAACGCGATCCCCAGCCCGATGAACCACGCGTACCCGTAAACCGCATCAAAGACCGCCGGGAACACGCTCTTTCCCGTCGCCGCGTTCAGAAACCCCGGCAAGTTCGGTAGCACCGCCACCACCAGCGCCGCGACCGCCCGCCAGTTGAACCCGCCGCCCCCGTACGAATACTCGCCGCGCTCGTCGTACAGCGCCTCCACGTTCAGCCTCGTCCGCCGGATCACGTAGTAATCGCACAGCATGATCCCCGCGATCGGCCCCAGCAGCGCCGAATACCCGATCAGCCACGTGAAAACGTACTGGCTCAGGCTGTTGTAGAAGTACCACGGCATCATCACGACGCCCACCACCGCCGTGATCATCCCCCCGGCGCGGAACGAGATCCGTCGCGGCCAGAGGTTCGAGAAGTCGTTCGCCGGGCTCACCACGTTGGCCGCGATGTTGGTCGAGAGCGTCGCGACCGAGAGCGCGACCAGCGACGCGATGACGACCCTCGCGCTCCCGAGCTTCCCTACCAGCTCCACCGGGTCCCAGATGGCCCTGCCGAAGATGATCACCGTCGCCTGCGTCACCGCGATCCCGATGAAGCAGAACAGTGTCATCGTCGTCGGCAGCCCCAGCGCCTGGCCCCACACCTGCGCCTTCTGAGACCTGGCGTAGCGCGTGAAGTCAGGAATGTTGAGCGAGAGCGTCGCCCAGAACCCGACCATCGCCGTGAGCTGCGGCACGAACACGCGCCAGAAGTCGGCGGCGCTGGCGAACTTCGACCCCTGCGAGAACAGGGTCGCGCTCGGATCGACCTCGCGCGCCCGCGCGATCGCCCACGCCAGCAGCGCCAGCCCCGCGACGATCAGGAGCGGCGCCGACCACGACTCGAGCCACTTGATCGAGCTCATCCCGTGCCAGATGAAGTGCAGATTGATCGCCCAGAAGAAGAGGAAGCAGACGAACTGCCACGACGTGATGCCCATGAACCCCAGGCCCCGCGCCAGCCGCTCGGATTCCGCCGCGCCGTCGATCCAGCCCACGGCCAGCATCACCTGGTAGATCGCCGCGCCGCCGATCCATGCCTGGATCCCGAACCACCCGCACGCGACGATCGCCCGCGCCAGCGCCGGGATATTCGCCCCGCGCGTCCCGAAGCTCGCGCGCATCAGCACCGGGAAGGGAACCCCGTGCTTCGCCCCCGCGTGCCCGTTCAGCACCATCGGGATCAGCACGATCAGGTTCCCGAGCGCGACCGTGAGGGTCGCCTGCCACCACGACATCCCCTGTGCGATCATCCCCGCCGCGAGCGTGTACGTCGGAATGCATACCGCCATCCCGACCCACAGCGCGGCAATGTGCCACGTGGACCAGGTGCGCTGGGCTGGAGTCGTGGGGGCCAGGTCGGGATTGGAAAGCGAATGCGCCATGGATTGAGCATCGGCGCTGCGAACCGGGACACCTCCGCGATTCGGAGAACGACCCAAGTCAGGCTCGAGCGATCGGCGTCAAGCTCGGGCGATCTGCGTGTAGCTCTCCGGCCTCCGATCCCGGTAGAACTGCCACACGTTCCGTACTTCCTGGATCATGTCGAGGTCCAGGTCCGCGACCACTACTTCATCCTTGTCGCGGCTCGCCTCCGCGATGATCTTCCCGCGCGGGTCGCAGAAGTAGCTCTGCCCGTAGAACTCCCCGATCCCCCAGGGCTGCTCCGTCCCCACACGGTTGATCGCCCCGACGAAGTACTGGTTCGCCACCGCGTGCGCCGGCTGCTCCAGCTTCCACAGGTACTCGCTCAGCCCCGCCACCGTCGCGCTGGGGTTGAACACGATCTCCGCGCCGTTCAGCCCAAGCTCGCGCGCCCCCTCCGGGAAGTGCCGGTCGTAACAGATGTACACGCCGATCTTCCCGAACCGCGTGGGGAACACCGGGTACCCCAGGTTCCCCGGCTTGAAATAGAACTTCTCCCAGAACCCGGGGTGGCAGTGGGGGATGTGGTGCTTGCGGTACTTGCCCAGGTACTGCCCCGTCTCGTCGATCACCGCCGCGGTGTTGTAGTACACGCCCGGCATGTCCTGCTCGTAGATGGGCACCACCATCACCATGTGATGGCGCCTGGCGAGGTCCATCATGAGCCTCACCGTCGGCCCGTCGGGGATCGGCTCGGCCGTCTCGTACCACTTGGTGTTCTGCTCGGCGCAGAAGTACGGCCCGTAGAAGATCTCCTGCAGGCAGCAGACCTGCGCCCCCTTCTCGGCCGCCTGCCGGATCATCCCGACGTGCTTCTCGATCATCGCCGACTTGACCTT
>CAZCPB010000053.1:0-18881 GCA_964500365.1 uncultured Phycisphaeraceae bacterium | reverse complement strand
CCGCAGGGCAGACTGCAGGAGCCCCGCCGCGTCGGCCGCGCGCCCGGCGCCGATGAGCTCCTGCGCGGTGCGTGCGGCCTGCGAGATCGGTGGCATCGGCGAATGCTAGCGAATCGGGGCACGCGGGTCGGCACGTACGATCGGGCGTGCTCCACACCCTGTACGTGGACATGAACTCGTACTTCGCCTCGGTCGAGCAGCAGCTCCACCCCGAGCTGCGCGGGCTGCCGATCGCGGTGGTCCCGATGGTGGTGGACACGACCTCCGTGATCGCCGCCAGCTACGAGGCCAAGCGCTTCGGCGTGAAGACGGGAGTGAAGGTGCGGGACGCGCGGCGGATGTGCCCGGGGCTGGTGCTGGTCACGGGGAGGCACGACGAGTACATCCGGTTCCACCACGATGTGCTCGCGGCGATCGACACGGTGCTCCCGGTCGAGCGCGTCTGCTCGATCGACGAGGTCGCCTGCCGGCTGATGGGGAAGGAGCGCGAGCCGGCCGAGGCGGTGGAGCGGGCGCGCCGCATCAAGCGCGCGATCATCGAGCGATGCGGCAGCCAGATGCGCTGCTCGGTCGGGATCGCCCCGAGCCGGTTCATCGCCAAGGTCGCCGCGGACATGCAGAAGCCCGACGGGCTGACGGTGATCGAGAAGCGCGAGCTGCCGGAGCGGCTCTTTGGCCTGGGCCTGATCGACCTGCCCGGGATCGGCCCGAAGATGCTCGCGCGCCTCGGGCGGGCGGGGATCACGACGGTCGAGCAGCTGTGCCGCGCGGGCGAGCGCGAATTGGGCAAGGCGTGGGGGAGCATCATCGGGCGTGAGTGGCACTACCGGCTGCGCGGGGATACATCACGGGATCCGCCGACGCCCCGGCGCACGATCGGCCACTCGCACGTGCTGAGCCCGGAACGACGCTCGATGGAAAAAGCGCGGGCGGTGGGCGTGCGGCTGGTCACGAAGGTCGGGCAGCGAGCGCGGTTTATGGGGTACGGGGCCGATCACATGACGTTATCGCTGCGCTTCCTGCGTCCCCGCGGGGAGCGCGGCGGAGGTGACCCGCTCCGGTGGCACGCGCGGGCCCCGCTCGGGGGCACGTGCGATACGCCCGCGCTGGTCCGCGCCTTCGCCGACCTGTGGAGCCGCGTGCCTGAGGCGCCCGTGCTCAAGATCGGGGTCACGCTGCACGACCTCGTCCGCATCGCGGGGATCGATCCCCTGTTCCGGGGCCAGGCCGGCATGGAGCGGCTGTCGCGCGCCATGGACGCGATCAACCGCAAGCACGGGGCCGACGCGGTATACCCCGCCTCGATGCAGGATGCCCGGTCGAGCGCGCCGAGACGAATCGCGTTCGGGAACATTCCCGACCTGAACGTGCCGGATGTCGAGCGGTGAAGAGCGTTCCCAGTCGGGCTACGGAGTCGGCTGATCAGGGGACACGTCATTCACAAGGCGTGGCGCACCGTCGCTCGGCTGGGGTGTTCTCGGGGTTTTCATTGACAGTCAGAACATGGCGCGATAGAAGGCCCAGGTTCGGGCCGGGGCGATTCCGCCGCCTCGTTGTCGGGGGACGCTCGCGTTCCGTGTGAGGAGGAATTGACATGACAAGCGTGCGTGTATGGCGCGCGGGGAGCGCCGCGGCGGTGCTGTTGCTTGTTTCCGGGCAGGCGCTGGCGTCGTTCCCCATCGGTCAAACGATCGCGGCCGGCGGGCGGGACCAGGTGTTCCGGATGACGGATACGGGGGGCGGGGCGGGGACCGCCAACTTGTTCGGCGTGTGGAGTAACGCGACCGAAGTGCGGCTCTGCTTCGTGACGGCCAATCACGTCGCGGCCGCGGGCGTGGCGAGCATCGACTATCGCGGGCACGGTCACGCGGGAACGTTTAACGCCGTTCCCGTCACGCAGACCGTGCAGCAGGTCCCGGGCGAGGACATGGCCTTCGTGGGGTTGAAATTCTCGAAGGCCCAGATCGGCGCGGCGAACTTTGCAACGTTCGCGGGTCTGACCGGCCTCACCCTTGCCGCCGACGCGGGCGGGCTGCACACGTTCCAGGAATGGGGCTACGGGATTTCGGCGACCCCGGACACGATCAACGGCACGGCGTATCCGTTCGTGCATCACGTCGCGTTGCCCGCCGAGCGATACGGCACGCTCCGCACCTTCACCAACACCTACACGGGCAACGCCGCGCGTACCAACGGCAGCGGGATCAACATCCGCGATGTCAAATGGGTCGTCGGCGGCGCGGCGATGGCGCTGCTCGGCTCGGGCGCGCCCGGCGACTCCGGGGCGGGGCTGAGCGACCTCAAGGGGCCGGCAACCACCATCCACGGCATCCTCACCGGAGGAGAGGACGACCGGTACGAGGACAAGGGCGGCAACCTGACCCACATCGCCTGGAAAAACTCGTACGAGGGGTACGGCTTAGGCTTCACGCCGCAGCTCGTGGGCATCCTCAACAATCGCTGTGCGCAGTACACACCGACGCCGGGCGCCGCCACCCTGGGAATTGCCGCCGCGGGCGTGTTCGCATGGCGCCGCCGTCGCGTCTGACTTCCAGGACCGTGCCAACCGTGAACAACCCCGGCTTCGCGGCCGGGGTTTTCTTATGCCATCAAAGACCAGGGTCGGCGCGGATCGCTCCGCGCCGCCCCGGCCCCCCCATAGACCCGCTCGCCGCGCCCGGAACGGAGTCAGGAGAGCGTCACGGGGGAGCGTGACGCCGCCGACCGGGCGCGGCGTGGGAGTCACGAGATGGGTGAACACCCCATAAACCGCTGAAAGCGGTGCTGGGTGCTGACGCGCGATCGCAGATTGGGAAATATTCCTACGAGACCGGGGGTTCCAACGGGTCCCGCACAAATCACAAACTGGAATCAGGCCTCGTTTTGAGCCGCGAGGAGTTCCCGGGGTCGCTTGCGCGCGAGCCCCACGACAGCCGGAGCGGCGCTGGCCAGGCAGATCACCGTGAGCAATCCCCAGCCGGCCCACAGCGCCGCCCAAGGCGCCTGAAAGGTCAATTCGATCCCGAGGAGCAGGCGGTCGAGCCTGCGGCCGGTGAAGGCGCCCTCGAACCCCATGAGCGTGCCGAGCACGCCCGCGGCGAGCGCGACGACCACCGCTTCGCCGAGGACCAGCCGCGCGACCAGACCGCGGCCTGCGCCCACGGCGCGGAGGACGCCGAACTCGAACCGCCGGGCGATGATCCCCGCGGCGATGAGGTTGGCGACGCCGAAGGAGGCGACCAGCATCGCGCCGAGGGCGATCGTAGAGGACACCAGAAGCGAGGTGCGCACGATCGACTCGATCTCACGCTTGATGGCCCGCCCGCTGCCGGCGTCCAGGATCCCGGCCCCGAAGAGTTCGCGCCGGATGGTCGCGACAGCCTCGTCGTCGGCGAGCGCGCCCGGGTCGCCGTCGGGTTTGAGCGCGATCTGGATGAGCTGGATGGCCTCGGAGTTGAACTTCTCCCGCAGGTCCTTCCGGCTGCCGAAGACGGCGTGGAGAGACTGCTGCTCGAACTCGTCGCCGATGTTGAAGTACTTGCTGACGATCTCGAGGCCGGGGCTCGTGACGACGCCCACGATCTCGAACCCGAAGTCGCGTCCGCCGGACGAGCAGCGGAACGTGTCGCCGGCCCCCAGCCCCTGCGCGACCTTGAACTCGCGGGCGACGATGACGGCGCCCCCCTCTTCGAGCCGACGGAGCGCCGCCGCCTCGTCGCCCTCGATCCACGTGAGGTTGGTCATCTCGAAGAACGGGCGCGGCTCGAAGGCGACGAACGTGGTCGAAAACTTCTGGAGCGCCCGAACGCCGAAGGCGTCGGTCTGCACGGGGTGGAGGGCGATCGCGCAGGTGCCGGCGACGAAGGGCAGCTCGTTGAGCCGGCGCTGGCTGTCGGGCGTCAGCGCGATGCCCGTCACGAACGCGTCGGGGAACTCCAGGCGACCGAGCCAGTCGCGCATGATGGACGAGCCGTGCGTCCAGATCGCGACCATGAGCGCGAGGCCCCCCATCATCGCCCCGGCCGTGAAACCGTGGCGGTACGGTGTCGCCCGGATCGTCCGCTCCAGCAGACGCGGGGGGAGGCGCAGGAGGCGCGAGATTGTCCCGCCCAGCACGCTCACCGTCACCGACGCCACCGGCACGCCGAGGATGAAGTAGCCCGTGAACATCAGCGGGAGACCGAGCGTCGCGTAGAGCCAGAACGCCACCTGCCCGTCGCGCGGCAGGGTCGCGCACGCCATGTGGACGGCCAGGCACGCCAGCCCGATCGCCGTCAAGGTGAGAGTCCACGCGCGGCGCGGCGGGACGGACCGCGCCGCGAGCGCCGCCAGCGGCGAGACGCGCGAGGCCTGCCACGCCGGGATCGCCGCCCCGAGCACCCCCGACAGCAGCGCGCCCCCGGGGGCCAGCACGAGGCCGAGCCGCGACAGAGCCATGCCGCCGGGGATCTCCTCGCGGAACACGCGCGTGAGCGCGAACGCGATGAGCACGCCGGCCGGGACGCCAGCGATCGCGCCCAGCGCGCCGACGATGGCGCCGAAGGACAACTGCGAGCCGGCGAGCTGCGAGCGTGCCGCGCCGATGCAGCGGAGGATCGCCAGCTCACGCTGCTTCTCGGTTACGCGGGTGGTCATGCCCGTGCCGATGATGAACGAGGCGGAAAGGAACGCCATGACCGAGGCCAGGACGAGCCCCAGCTGGTTGGACTTGATGTTGCGGTCTACGCCCGAAGTGATCTTTTCGGATGTCTCCAGCAGCGTGCCCGGCGGAAGGTCGGCGCGGCGTCGCTCCACGAAGTCCGGCGCGGTCCGGCTGTCCTTGAGGACGATGTCGATCTGCGAGAACTTCCCGGGCTGGCCGGTCAAGGCGCTCAGGCCGTCCAGGGTCATGTAGCCCTGGGCTCGCCCGCCCAGCGGGGGCGGCGCGGCGATGCCGACGACGGTGAGGGGCACGGGCTTGCGGAGCAGGCGCGCCGCGCGCACGACCGACCCCACGGATATCTTCGCTCGGGCGTTCAGGGCCCGGGCTTCGGGCGCGCTGACCAGGTCGGGGCCGGATTGCTCGGGCTCCTCGGACGTGCTCACCGCCCAGGTGCCGGCGCCGGAAAGGACGGCCTCGGCGCTGAGCCTTGTGACGGCGATGGTGTCGAGGACGATCTCGCCGGGCGCGGCCGGGAGGCGTCCCGTCACGAGGCGCGGCGGGCGCCGCTCCAGGTCGCCCGGCGACAGCCCCGTGACGACGGTCTGGCTTGTCATCAGCACGGCACGCCGGCGGTGTTTCCCGTCTTCGAACGCGTTGGCGGACGGCGTCCAGGCATTGCAGACGAATTGGAGCGACATCGGCGCCTGCGCGCGGCCCGAAGCCGACCCGACCTCGGGCCAGCCCGATACCGCCGGAAGCAGCGCGGCGTCGATCGCGCCGCCGATCCCCGACGGTTTGAGGCGCGCGTCCGCGGCACCGATCGTGTCCTCCATGCGGCCCTGGAGCGCGCGGTTCACCGACGCCAGCGAGAAGCTGACGGCGGAGATGAGCGCGGCCGAGCAGGCGACGGTGAGGACGAGCAGCACCGTCCGCGCCGGCCTATCGAACGCACTCCTGGTAGCGAGCCGCCACGCCGCCCGCATCGAGTCCCTCCGTTTCGATCTCGCCCGCCACGACGCCGTCGCGGAGGACGTAAGTGGCGCGGCAGTTCGCCGCCGCGGCGGGCTCGTGCGTCACCATGACGACCGTCAGCCCGCGCTCGGCGACCAACTCGCCGAGGAGCCTCCAGAGGTTCGCGCTGCTCTGGGAGTCGAGGTTGCCCGTCGGCTCGTCGGCGAACAGCACGGGCGGCGAGAAGAGCAGGGAGCGCGCGATGGCGACGCGCTGCTGCTCGCCCCCCGAGAGCGCGTCCGGCCGGTGGCCGGCCCGCCCGCCCAGCCCGAGCCGGGCCAGGAGTTCGCCGCTGCGGTCGGCCAGCCACGCGGGGTCGCTCCCGGCCAGCGTGCCGGGGAGCTCCACGTTCTCGCGCGCCGAGAGCGTCGGGATCAGGTTGAACTGCTGGAAAACGATGCCGATCTTGGTCCTGCGGAACGCGGTTGCGCTCCGTTCGTCGAGGCGGTCGACGCGCTCGCCCGAGACGGTGATCTCGCCCGCGTCCGGCCGGTCCAGCGCCGCGAGCAGGTGGAGCAAGGTCGACTTGCCGCTCCCCGAAGCGCCCATGATGCCGTAGAAGCCCGGTCGGTCGATGCTGAGGTTCACGCCGCGCAGCGCGACGACCTCACGGTCGCCCAGGCGGTAGGTCTTGCGGACGCCGGCGCAGGCGATCACGGGCCCCGCGGCCGGGCGGGCGCGGACGTCCGACGGCGCCGCGTCGTGCGTCGTCCTCAGGTCGTTCACGCGTCTCGTCCTCGCTGCGCCGGGCTCAGACGGGGTGCTTGGCGTCGTAGTCCGCGGCGTTCATGCAGCCGGAAAGCCCGGACTTGTCCGACACCTTGACCTTGGCGAGCCACCCCTTGCCGAACGGGTCGGAGTTGAGCAGGCCGGGGTCGTCGGCCAGCGCGGGGTTCACTTCCGTGACCTGCCCTCCGCAGGCGCAGTACACGTCGCTGGTGGTCTTGACGCTCTCGACTTCGCCGACGATGTCGCCGGCCTTGAAGGTGAAGCCGGGCTTCTTCATCTCGACGTAGGTGACGTCGGTGAGCTGGTTGACGGCGAACTGCGTGAGTCCGAGCGTGAGCGTGTCGCCTTCGAGCTTGTGCCACTCGTGCGACTCGGAATAGACGCGGTCGGCGGGGGAGGCCATGGCGCGGGTCCTCGGGGGCGGGGGCGGTGGGCGTCATCCTAGCGGGCCCGCGGCGAGCGGCAACCACCCCCGCGCGTCCCGCGGGCGGCGCGTCGTGCCGCGATTTGCTACAGTGCCCGCGCATGCTCCTGACCCTCAACGCCGCGTGCGTGCGGCCGCTCATGGTCGCGGCCCCCAAGGGCAAGCGGGCCGCGCTGTCGGCGATGGACCTGCCGCAGTTCACCCGCGAGGTGCTCGGGCTCAGCGGGCTGAGCCTGACGACCGAGATGCTCGCCGGGTTCGACTCCCACCGCTTGGAGGCGCTCCGCGAGCGGGCCGACAAGGCCGGGTGCTCCTGCCTGCTGCTCGCGGAGTCCGAGCCCCAGCCCTTCGCCGACCCTCAGGCGTCGGATGCGGCGGTGGCCCGGATGAAGAGGGTGGTCCAGGCGGCGAACCTGCTGGGGTGCAATTCGGTGGCGGTCCGCGTGAAGGCCGCGGACTCCGAGAACCTCATCGAGCCGGTCGCCAAAAGACTTCGCCAGGTCTCGGAGCCGGCCGAGAAGCTCGACATCGCGCTGCTTCTGACCCCGAACACCGGTCTCACCGGCCAGCCCGAGCGCCTCGTCGAACTGATCAAGAAGGTCGGTGGGTTCCGCATCGGCACGTTCCCCGACTTCGAGACCGCGTCCGCGGCCAAGGACCCGGTCGCGTACCTGCGCCGGCTCTGCCCGTACGCGTCGGCCGTGAACGCCAGCACCGTCAAGTTCAAGGACGCCGCCGGCGGCGACGCCCCGCCCGTGCACGCGGCGTACGACCTGAGCGCGATGGTGGACGCGATCCTCTCGGTCGGCTACGACGCCACGCTGTCGGTGGACTACCGGGGGGATGGGGACGTTACAATCGGCATCGGGCGCAGCCGCGCGGCGCTCCAGGCGATGCTGACGGAGACGGGCGCCGCCGAGTGAGCCCCGGCACGGAGGCCGGCGCGACGGTGTATCAGGACAGGGCTTCAAGGAAACTGGGCAGGAGGCGATCATGCCCGAGGCCACGACCGAGCCGACAACCCTTGTCTACCGTCCGCCGGCAAGGAAACCCTCGGTGCTCCCCTACGGCCGGCCCATCATCGTGACCATCGACGGCCCCGCGGGCACCGGGAAATCGTCGGTGGCCCGGACGCTCGCGGCGCGGCTCGGGCTCGACTTCCTCGACACGGGCGCGATGTACCGGGCCGCCGCGGCGGTGGTGATCGACGGGGGGATCGACCGCGCCGACACGGATCAGGTCGTGCGCGCGGTCGAGCGGGCGGACATCCGCTTCGACTGGAGCACCGACCCCCCCGAGATCCTTGCGTGGGGCCGAGCCCAGGGGGCCCGCGTCCGGGCGGCGGACGTCACGGCGGTGGTTTCCCCCATCGCCGGGATCGCGCCGCTCCGGGAAGTCATGGTCCGCAAGCAGCGGGAAATCGCCCGCCAGCACCCGCGCCTGGTGACCGAGGGCCGCGACCAGGGCTCGGTCGTGTTCCCCGACGCGGAGGTCAAGTTCTACCTCGACGCCTCGCCCGAGGTCCGCTGCCGCCGCAGAGCCGAGCAGCTCCGCGCCGCGGGAGTCGAGCCGGACTCGGCCGCCCTGCTGCGGGACATCGTGGAGCGCGACCGCAGCGATTCTTCGCGGTCGGACGGCCCACTGATCTGCCCCGACGATGCCGAGCGGGTGGACACCTCGGGGCTCAGCTTCGAGCAGGTCGTGACGCACCTGGAGCGGCGGGTTCTCGAACTCGTCCCGCCGGGCTAACCCGGGACGGTTCCGACGCATGCTCGAGACGCTGCGCCAGCGACATCCCGGAAGCTCCCTCGGGCACGTGCTCTTTTACGAGTGTGCGCGGGGATTCCTCACGCTGTCCTTCGGGCTGGCGTTCCGGGCGCGCTGGTATCACGCCGATCGCGTGCCGCCGACCGGGCCGCTCATCATCGCCGCCAACCACCAGTCGTTCATCGATCCGCCGTTCATCGGCTCGTCGGCGCGCAACCGGCACTGCGACTACATCGCGCGGGCGTCGCTCTTCAAGTTCAAACCGTTCGGCACGCTGCTCGAGATGGTCAACTGCGTGCCGTTGAAAGACGACTCGGGGGACGCGGGCGCGATCCGCGAGGCGCTGAACCGGCTCTCGATGGGGCACCCGGTCGTGATCTTCCCGGAGGGCAACCGCACGCCCGACGGCGCCATGCACCGCTTCAAGCGCGGCGTCGTGCTGCTTGTTCGGCGCGCCAAGTGCCCGGTGCTCCCCGCGGCGGTCGAGGGCTGCTTCGACGCGTGGCCCCGGACCAGCCGCCTGCCGCGGGTCTGGGGGTCACCGATCGCCGTCTCATTCGGGCACCCGATCGCGCACGATGCGATCATGGCCGAGGGCCCGGACGGGATGCTGAGGAGGCTCGAGCGCGAGATCGACGACCTGCGCATGGACCTTCGCCGCCGGATCCGGCTGGCGACCCGGGGCGCGTACCCGCGGGCGGGCCCGGGGGACGAGGCGTTCAGGCATGAGACGGCGACTGAGGCGGAGTGAGGAGAACAGGAGAAGAGGAGAGTGAGCCTATTTTCCGTGTTGGCGTGCTCGGGCCTCGAGGCGGGCGGCGGTCTTTTCGTCGCCGGCGCGCTTGGCCCAGTCGGCGGCTTCGCGGGCGAGGGGGCCGTCCTGCGGGTGGGCATCGGAGGCCCGTGAGTAGACCGCCGCGGCGTCGGCCGGGCGCGAGAGCATGCCGTAGCACTGGCCGATCTGCCGGAGCACGGGGCCGCTGAAGCGCTCGCCCTCTTCGAGCGTGATGAGGAGCTGCACGGCCTTCTCGGGTTCGCCCATGCGGGTCAGGGCGCGGCTCTCGATCAGGCGCCAGGTCGCGGCGCCGGGCTCGAGGGCCCGGGCCTTCTCGATGTGCTGGAGCGCGAGGTCGAGCTGGTTCTCGCGGAGCGAGATCTCGGCGAGCGTGCCCCAGGCGATCGCCTGCTCGGGGTCGAGGCGCGCCGAACGGATCAGGCTCGCCTTGGCCTCGTCGTTCTGGCCGAGCTTGAGCTGCACCTGCCCGAGGTAGAGCGGGTACTTCGGATTGGTCTTGTCCGCCGTCTGCGCCGCCGAGTAGTGCTCGAGGGCGCGGTCGGGCTTGCCCGCCATGTTCGCGGCGGTGCCGGCGGTGAACTCGAGGTCCGCGGGGCGGGGGCCGATCGCGAGCGCCTGCTCGTAGTGGGCGTACGCCTCGGGGACCTTGCGGCGCGACATGAGGACGTCCGCGTACGCCACGTGCAGCGACTGGTCGGTCGTGTACTGGCGGCAAGCCCCGGCGAGGATCGTTTCGGCCTTCTCGACCTCGCCCTGGCGGACATAGGTCTGGGCGGCCTCGAGAATAGCGCCCGCGGTTTGAGGCGTCGCGGCGGCGGTCGTGGGCGCGGCAGCCGCACGATCCGGCGAGGCGCCCCCGGACGACCAGGCGAGCTTGAACGCGTACCCGCCCGCACCGAGGACAAGGGCAAGGGCGCCGAGCGCCAGCCAGGTCTTTCGCGACGAAGATGATCCGGGTGCGGTCATGCGGTGGGCAGGGACGGTCAAGGGTACATCGTCGATTCGCGGCGGGCGTTGAAGGGTTCGAGGGAGCGTCCGCGAGTTATCACATCGCGATAACGCGGCGGCGCGACCCTCGTACCATCGTCCTCCATGCCCGAGGCCCCTCAATCATCGCAGGCACCCCCCGCCGCGCCGGGCGCGCGGGCGGGGGCCGAACTGCCCAAGACCTACAAGCCCGCCGACCACGAGACCCGCATCTGGGAGCGGTGGGAGCGCGAGGCCGTTTTCCATGCCGACCCCGGGCGCGTGCTCCGGGGCGAGGCGCGCCCGTACAGCATGGTGATCCCGCCGCCCAACGTCACGGCGGCGCTGCACCTTGGCCACGCGCTCAACAACTCGATCCAGGACATCCTCGTGCGGGCCCACCGCATGATGGGCTTTGAGACGCTGTGGATGCCGGGGACGGACCACGCCGGCATCGCGACGCAGGCGGTGGTCGAGAAGCGGGTGTCCAAAGAAGAGAAGAAGCGCCGCACCGACTTCACGCGCGAGGAGTTCATCGCGAAGATCCAGGCGTTCAAGGACGAGTACGAAGCGACGATCACGAACCAGCTCAAGAAGATGGGCTGCTCGTGCGACTGGGAGCGCCAGCGGTTCACCATGGACGAGGTCTGCGCCCGCGCTGTGCGCGAGGCGTTCTTCCGACTCTTCAAGGACGGCCTGATCTACCGCGGCAAGCGGCTCGTGAACTGGGACCCGGTGCTGCAGACCGCCGTCGCCGACGACGAGTGCTACGACGAGGAGATCGACGGGGCGTTCTACTACCTGCGCTACCCGCTGGTGCATAAGGGGGCGACGGGCGAAGACGCTCAGCCCGTGACCTGGAACGAACTGGCCCGGCGCGGCTATTCCGGCGCGAGCGATCACCCCGGCGAAGAGCCCGCGTGGCTCACCGTGGCGACGACGCGTCCCGAGACGTATCTCGGTGACACCGCCGTCGGCGTGAACCCGCACGACCCGCGGGCCAAGTCGCTGCGCGGCCTGTTCATCGAGCTGCCGCTGGTGGGGCGGATCATCCCGATCATCGAGGACGACTACGTCGTGCTCCCCGCCGCGCTCGCGCGAAACGAGGAGGAGCGCAACGACCCCAAGGCCGGGATGGCGACGGGGTTTCTCAAGATCACGCCCGCGCACGATCCCAACGACTACGAGATCGGGCGGAGGCACTCGATCGGTGGGAACATGGCCGAGTGGCAGCAAGCCCCCGGATCACCCGTGCTCATCAACGTCTTCAGCCCCGACGGTCGCATCAGCGACAAGCACGGCTGGAGCGATGTGGGCGATGCGCACATGTTCGTGGGCAAGAAGCGCGAGGAGGCGCGGAAGCTCGTCGTCGAGGAGTTCAAGAACCGCGGCCTGCTCGAGAAGACCACGCCCCACCGCCACAGCGTCAAGCACTCCGACCGCAGCAAGGCGATCATCGAGCCGTACCTGAGCGATCAGTGGTACGTGAAGGTGACCGACGATCGCATGGCGCCCGCGGCGAATCGCGCGCTGGTGCCGGATCAACGAACAGCGAACCCCGACCGTCAGGGAGGGGCCGCGGTTGCGTCCAATTCACGCTCTCTGCAGCCCGTCGCTGACGCTCCGGGTTCGCCAACCTCCATCCGCTTTTTCCCCGCGCGCTACTCGAAGACCTTCGAGCAATGGCACGACGGCATCCGCGACTGGTGCATCAGCAGGCAGTTGTGGTGGGGGCATCGGATACCGGTGTGGCACGTGCGAGAAGGCAGTCGCGCATGGGACGCGGGCCAGAAAGGCTCATTACATCCAGACCATAAGGATTTCAATGCTGCAACCAAGAATGCTCGAGAATCTGGCCGGCTGCATGCCTCCTTGGATGTCGACATCTTGGAACAAGATCCTGGGTCGGGCATAACTCGATTGAGGAAGGTCATTGGCGACCCATCGCGGACGTACTCCTATTGCATCAGGGATCCGGACGGCGCTGACCGTGATCTTGTGAGCATTTTGGAGAGCTACGGCTGCGTGCGCGACCCCGATGTCCTCGACACCTGGTTCTCCTCCGCCCTCTGGCCCATGTCCACCATGGGCTGGCCCGACCCTGCGCAGGCCGCGAAGGACACGGGCATCGCTGACTTCCCCCAACTCCTCCCCGCCTTCAACCCCACGTCCTGCCTCTGCACCGCCCGCGAGATCATCACCCTCTGGGTCTCGCGCATGACCATGTTCAACCGGTACTTCATGCCCGCTCTTGACGAGCCCCGAGCGTCAGCGAGTGGGTCCGCGTCCAATGATCCAAACCCTCTCGCTCACGCTCGGGGCTCGTTGAACCTGAGCGAAAGCACCAGTGGCAAGGGCGTCGGGCGCATCCCCTTCCACCACGTCTTCATCCACTCGGTCATCCAGGACGGCGAAGGCCGCAAGATGAGCAAGACGCTCGGCAACGGCGTCGATCCTCTCGACATCATCGCCACCCACGGCGCGGATGCCATGCGCTTCACGCTCTGCCACATGACCACGCAGACGCAGGATGTCCGCATGCCCGTGGTGAAGGACTCGGCGACCGGCCGCAACACCAGCCCCAAGTTCGACCTCGGCCGCAATTTCTGCAACAAGCTGTGGAACGCCGCGCGCTACGCGATCGGGATTCTGGAGGAAGCGTCCAAGCAACCCTCGAAGGTGGGGAGCGACCAAGGGACGAAGCCGGCGCTGTCCCTCGCCGACCGCTGGCTGCTTTCTCGCCTGCACTCGGCCATCGAAGCCTCCACCAACGCCCTCGCCGAATACCAGTTCAGCGACTACGCCCAGACGCTCTACGACATCCTCTGGCGCGACTTCTGCGACTGGTACCTGGAAGCCATTAAGCCAACCGTCGCAGGCGACCCGCGCCAGCGGGCCGTTCTCCGCGCGGCCCTTGACGCGATCCTCCGCCTGCTTCACCCGATCGCGCCCTTCGTCACCGAGGCGATCTTCGAGCGGCTCTCGGAAATCCCCGGCGAACCGGTCGCGGGCATCGAACTCGACCCGCCCCGCAAGGGCGGCGTCCTGGCGACCGCCGGCTGGCCCCGCGCTGCCGCGTCCCTGCGCGATGAGGCCTCCGAGCGCGACTTCGAGCGCGTCCGCACTCTGATCACCGCCGTCCGCGAGGTCCGCGCCCAGCACAAGGTCGCGCCCAGGCGCCGGATCACGCTCCACGGGCCCGCCGCCCTGAACGAGGTTGTCGCCCTGGCCCAGGCCGGGCCCTCGAACATCATCGTGAGCCTCGCCGAACTCGACCGCGTCGCGCCCGATGCCCCCACGGGCGATTCGGTCGCCTTCCGCTTCGAGTCGCTCGAACTGCGCGTGAGCAATCTCGCCGACGCCGTGGACACCGGCGCCGAGCGGGCCCGCCTCGAGAAACTGGTGGGCGACCTCGAAAAATCGATCGCCACGCTCTCGGGCCGCCTCAACAACCCGGGCTACGCCGAGAAGGCCCCGGGCCACATGGTCCAGCAGACCCGCGACCAGCTCGCCAAGGCCCAGGCTGATCTTGCCGCGGCGCGGGCATCACTGGAGAGCCTGGGGTGAGGCCCGGCTCGTTCGCGGCCGCAGCGCTCGGCGTGATGGGCACGCTCGTCGCGTCGTGCACGCCATCCCCGCGCCCGGCGCCCGCGCATACAGACAATTCGAAGTCCGCTCCGCTCCGTGCCGCGCGACCCTCGGAGGAGCCGTGGACGTTCGGTGATGCCCGGGGCCGGGTGCTCGCTTCGCCGTCGTACCGCGTGTTCACCACCATCGCGCCGGGCATGGTCTCCGACCGGCTCTCCGGCTTCGCTGAGCACGCCCTGGCGCGCTACCGCACGGCCTTCGGACCGCTGCCGCCCCCCGGGCACCCGCTCGACACCTACATCCTCGCCAACCGGCCTCAATGGAGCCGCGCGGCAGCGCAGCTCATGGGCCAGTCGGGCGCGGCGTACCAGCAGATCGTTCGCGGCGGGCTCACGGTCAACGGCCGCTCGATCCTGTACGACATCGGGCCCCGCGATACGTTCTCGCTGCTGGCGCACGAGGGCTGGCACCAGTTCACCCAGAGCACGTTTCGGGAGCCGCTCCCGCTGTGGCTTGAAGAGGGCATCGCCGCGGTCATGGAGGGGTTCCGGTGGCGACCCGGCGAAGGAGCGGTGCCGGAGTTCCTGACCTGGTGCAACCTTGAGCGGTTCGATCACCTGCGCGAGGCCGCGGATCGAGGCGCGCTGCGGCCGCTCCCCGACATCCTGAGCGGGTCACCCGCGGATTCCCTCGAGGGAGGGACCGACCCGGCCCTGACGTACTACGCACAGGCGTGGGCCCTCACTCTGTTCCTGATGGAGGGCGACGGCGGCCGCCGGCGCGGGGGGCTTGAGGCCTTGATCGCCGACTCGCAGCGCGGCGTGGCGGGCCGGCGGATCGCGGGCGCGGCGGCCGGACGCGCCCCCGCGGGAAAGTCCCGGTGGTACGGGGTCGAGGCGTACAGGGTCTATGTGGGCCTCACCCCGGAACAGGACGCGCCTGCGTATAGGGATTTTTGCTTATCCGTGGTTGTCCCGGGCAGCCGAGAGGCCGTGTCGATAGGGCGTTCACCCCTGTCAGTTGGCAAGTGACCGACGCTTCTGCCACAAGCTCGGCCGGCGTCGGGATGCATGATTTTCTTTGCACGTGTGCCCTCCTGGTGTACACTGCGATCAGTTTCCGCCCGCACGCAATACGTTGAGTCATAGGAGTACGAGGGACATGTTGAAGGCACTCGCATCTGTTTGTGCAGCGCTGTCTGTTACCGCGGCAGCGTCCGCAAGCGTGACGTTCACAGATTCGGCCGGCGACACGCTTGCCACCGACCCGATCATGGACATCCTGTCCGTCGAAGTGAGCAGCAACGCGACGGACCTGACGTTCAAGATCAATCTCGCGGGAGACGTGGTGGCGACCGACTGGGGCAAGTACTGCGTCATGATCGACACCGTGCCCGGCGCCGGCAACGGCGACCCGAACGGAAACGGCTGGGGCCGCCCCATCGGCTGGTCGGGCGTGCCCGGCGGCGAGGGCGCGGAGCGCTGGCTCGGCTCGTGGGTCGACAGCGGCAACGGCCTCGAGAACCGCGGCTGGGACGGTTCGGCCTGGCAGCTCCTGGGCGCGACCTACAACGCCACGCCCGGCCTGACCGTGAGCAAGAGCGGCAACTCGGTGACTCTCGGCATCAAGATCGCCGACCTGGGCGTCGCCCCCGGCACCACGATCTGCTTCGACGTCTTCTCGACCGGCGGCGGCGGCGCCGACGGCGCGATCGACTCGCTGGGCAATCCCAACCAGCAGGTCGCCAACTGGGGCGACTACTCGGTCGCTCACCCGGTGTGCTACACGGTGCCGGCGCCGGCCGGGCCGGTGCTGCTTGGGGCGCTCGGGCTGGCTGCCGCGCGTCGCCGGCGCTGAGTCCTGCTCCGTTTCTCCCGGGGGTCCGGTCCCCGGTGAAGGATCGCTGCGGCCCGCTCTCGAAAGAGGGCGGGCCGTTTTCATTGCTTGTGACTGGCGATGACGGGCCTCGGGCTACTCGAAGCGCTCGCGGACCTTGAGCTCGAAGCCGTACAGCCCGTGGAGGCTGTCGGCGGGCGTCGAGCCCACGGCGTTCAGCCGCTCGATCAACGGGCCGGGGTCGTCGGCCACGAGCCGCCCGAGCATCTGCCACTTGTGGGAGAGGATGTCCTTGAGGTCGGCGGTCGTGTTCCGCGCGTGCCCGGCGGGGTACATGACCAGCCCCGAGTCGTGCGTCTCGCCCGCATCGTCGGTGATCAGGATCGACGTCGGGATGCCGTCGGGATACTTCGCGTCGTAGTCCGGCCCGCCATGCTCGAAGGTCATCTTGCCCATGAGGGCCCGCGTCACGGGGTGGCCGATCGCGTCGCGCGAGAAGTCGTGCGGCAGGAGCATGAGTTCCTTGAAGCCAAGGCGGTGGCCGACCTGCTGCTCGCCGCGGGCGGCGTGCAGTTCGAGGGCCTTGCGGAGCATGGTGCAGACCAGGAAGAGCATCGAGTGGTCGGCGGACTGCCGGGTGTGCGGGTCGCGCTTGTGAGGGTCGCCGATGATCGAGAACGCCGGCTCGTAGGCGCGGACGACGATCTTCCGGATTCGGTCCCCGGGCTGGGCGCGGCTGGTGAGCAGCGACGGGTGCTTCGAGAGGAGATCGATCAGACCCTGCAGCGCGCCGGCCGACTGGTGCTCGTAGAGGCCCAGCTTGAAGTGCATCCCCATGATGGTGAAGTCCGAGCCGGCGCGGCTGAGAACCAGGTCAAAGGGCGAGCGGGCGCCCTTCTTCATCGCTTCGAGCGCCGCCGGCTCGACGCCCCGGGCCCCCAGACGCGTGGTGAACAGATTGAAGACCGCCTCGGGGTTCCGGAAGATGTCCTTGGGCCCGATGAAGCCGGACATGGAGCGCTTGACGGCCTGGATCGCGAACTCGGTCGAAACCGCGGCGCTGGCGCCCTTGCTGTCGGAGAGCTGGTGGCCGTGCCGGATCGCCCGGAACGGGATCGCGTGGGCGATCACCATGCCGATCGCCGATTCGATCTCGGCGGCGGTTGCGCCCATCATCGCCCCGTACACCGCGGCGGAGGCGACGGCCCCGTGCACCACGTGGTCGATCTTGTACGTCTTGAGGCTGAACACCTCGGCCAGGCGCCCGCGGATCTCGTCCAGCAGGACCATGCCCTTGAGCGCCGCGGCACCGTCGAGCCCGCGCATCTGTGCCGCGGCAACGGGGACGGCATAGAAGTCGTTGTGCCCGAACTCGCCGGCGCGGTGGTGGGCCCGCTCGGCGCTGTAGCCGAAGTTCGTGCCGTTCGAATCCCACTCGCGGACGGCGGCGCAGTTGGCGAGGACGGCCTTCTCGGGGGCGACATCGACGCTCGACCCGAAGACCGGGGCGCCCGGCCGCTTGAGCGCGCGAGCCCAGCGGGGGGCGGGCTTGCCCTCCGGCGCCGGGTACGTCAGCGCTTCATCGCGGAGCACCGTCGGGGCGTTGGTCGCGAGCGCGAGGGCCGAGTACCCGCACAGGCAGGCGTCGGTGTGGAACATGGCCGTGCGGTCGAGGACCGCCCGGTCCGGCGCGCCGGCCCTCGCGGGGTCGCTCGACATGAAGTCGATAGCGAACTCGGCGAGGCCGAGGGCCTGGTTCGAGTCGGCGGGGAGCGTGACGCGTACGGTGTCGGCCATGGGCTGCTCCTGCGGTCGGCGCAAGCCGGCCGGAGAGCAGGGAATGTAGCCACGCTGGACCGAGCGCTGCCACGCACGTCATTCGTGCGGCGTGCGGGGGCACCCGGCTCGGGCAACTTCTGATTTACTTGGGCGCGCCGCTCGTGCCCTCGGCCCTCCACGCCGCGATGATCTCACGCTCCCGCTCGGCCGGGAACTCGCGGACCACCTTGGGCTTGGCGTCCTCGGCGAGGGTGTTGTACCAGTCCAGGGTGTCCTTGCACGTGTCCTTGATGTCGCGGAGCTTCATGCCGGCCCGCTCGGATTTCTCGAAGTTGCGGGTGTGGAAGCCCGCGTACTGGCCCGTGGGCGGGATCCAGATCGGCATCGCCCCCATCGCGTTCTGCTTCTCGAGGAAGTCGGCAGGGATCCAGACCAGCCGCGTGTCGTTGGTGCTCGCGGCAAGACACGCGTCGAGCGTCCTGCCCCAGGTCAGCCCCTTCGTCGGGCCGGACGCGTCGAAAGTATCCATGATCCCGCGGTCGATCAGGTGGATGCACCACTCGGCCAGGTCGCGCACGTCGATCAGCTGGATCGGGTCTTCGGGTCTGCCGGGCGCGATCATCTCGCCGCCCTGCGAGGCGCGGACCGGCCACGAGGTGAAGCGCCGGCTGGTGTCGAGGCGGCCGACGATGTAGCCGGGGCGGACGATGGTCGTGCGCCCGGGCATCGCCTCCTGCACGGCCTTCTCGGAGAGTGCCTTGAGCGGGCCGTAGTTCTCGAACTGCCCGCCGAACGCCTCGACGGTGGGGTCGGCGATCGTCGCCAGCTCGGCCGAGGTGTCGGCGTTGGGGGTCGAGGTGTCCTTGTAGACCGAGATCGTCGAGATGAAGAGGTACTGCCTGACGTTCGGAGCCAGCAGCGTCGCGGAAGCCTTGGCGATCCGCGGGAAGTAGCACGAGGTGTCCACGACCGCGTCGAACTTCCTGCATTCGAGTTGCGACAGGCCCTTGGGGCTGTTCGGGTCCTTCTGCGGGCTGTCGGCGTCCGCGGTCTTCTCGGGGTCGCGGTTGCCGTAGAGCACTGTCACGCCCTCACGCACCTGGCTCGGCCGGTCGGACTGGCGCCGGAGCGTCTCGCGCACGCCGCGGTTGAACAGCGTGACCTCGTACCCTCCGGCCAGCGCGGCGTCCTGCACCGCCGGCCCAAGGAACCCGGTGCCCCCGAGGATCAGGAGCGACTTGGCGCTCGCGCGCGGCCCCGGGAAGGGCCGGGCCAGAGCGAGCGGCGCGGCGGCACAGCCCGCGGCGGCGGCGGGGGCGGTCGGGACGAACTCACGGCGGGTG
>CAZCPB010000052.1:0-18952 GCA_964500365.1 uncultured Phycisphaeraceae bacterium | reverse complement strand
CGAGGCACGTGAGATCGTCCGCGCCGTGCTCGCGCAGGCGGGCGAGCCCGACCGGGCGCTGCTCCGCCGCCTGGCGCTGTTGAGCGCCCGCGAGGGGCTCGGGCTCGAGGCCGAGTGCCTGGCGCGGGCCGACGAGGGCGCCGAGCCTACGCCCTCCTCGGTGTTCGCCCGGGCCATGACCCTCCACCATTCCGGGCGAACCGCGGAGGGGGCCGACCTGATCCGCGCGACGCGCGACGCGGCGAGCGCCGGCGAACGCGCCGGATGGGCGAGGGCGTACGCGCAATACCTGGATGCGGCGGGGGACCCGGCGGCTCTCGACGCATGGAAGGACGTCTGCGACAGCAACCCTTCGGACCTCTCCATCCAGCTGGCCGCGCTCCGCGCGCCCGGCGCGGCCCGTGACATGGCCTTCGTGGAGCGCCTGACGGAGCGGGTGAACCGGCTGTCGAGCGTGGACCCCGAACGCCCCCTGTTCGTCACGCGCCTGGCCCACGCCCGCGCGCTGCTCGAGGGTCCGCCGTCGGTCAGAGCGCGGGACGAAGCCGTGACGATCCTCCGCGCCCTCTCGCTGGAGGCCGGTGACGGCTACGAGGTCCGCTCGCTCCTGGTGACGGCGCTCCTGACCGAGGACCAGGCGCTGGGAATGAAGGCCGACACCCAGGGTGCCCTGGAACTCCTTCGGACCATGCAGCCGACGGCGCCGGACAAGGCGTTGATCTCCCTCCAGATCGGGTCCATCCTCCAGCGGCAACGCGAGTTCGACCGAGCCCGCGAGGAACTGCGGCTGGTTGCCGAGGACGGCGGTGCCAAGCCGGAGCTCCGCCAGCGCGCGATCGACATGCTGATCGCACAGGCCGACTTCGCCGGCGCGGTCGGGCCCTTCGCGTCGCTTCTCGAGCACCTCGGCGAGCGCGCCGAGCCCGCCCGGTGGCTGAAGCTGGCGGCCGTGCACCGCGCGCTCAAGCAGGACGCGCGGGCCCTGGAGGTCTACCGGCGTCTGGCCGCCTTGCCCCCCGCCGACGCCGAGTCGCTCGTGCAGGTCGCCGACGGCCTCGCGAGCGTCGGGCAACGCGAGGAGGGGGAACGGACGCTTGCGCACCTCGACGCGATGACGCTGGAGCCCGGGCAGCGCGAACTCGCGTACGCCACGTTCTGGGCACGGCGCGGCGAGCACTCCAGAGCCGAGGAGTTCTTCGAAAAAGCGGTGACGGCCGCGCCCGACCGGGCCGAGCCGTGGGTCCGCTACGCGCAGTTCGTCGCGTCGCGCTCGGAGTTCGAGCGGGCCGAGCAGGTCGTGGGACGGGGTCTGGACCGACTTCCCGACAACCCCGAACTCCGCGTCGTGCGTCAGCAGTTGACGGTTCGACGCGCGGAGGGCGACAACTTCAGCATGTCCGATTTCGCCTCGGAGCTGGAGGCCCTTCCCGAAAACAAGGCCCGGGCCGAGATCATCCGGGTCGTGGACCAGATGCGGCGGGACGGAAGGCTGGAGACCGCTAAGGGCATCGAGGAGATGCGGTCGAAGTTCCCCGACGACATGTCGGTTCAAACGCTCGCGGTCCGACTCTACGGACGCCTGAAGCCGGCACGGCCTGACCTCGCCGCCGCGGCCGCGCGCGACGCGATGGTGTCGTTCCCGACCGCGGCGCAGCCCGCGATGCTCGCGGCCGAGCTGTTCCGAGAGCAGGGCGACTGGCCCGAGACGCTCAAGGCCGCGCGCCGCTGGCAGCAGCTCACGCGTTCGGCCGAGTCCGATCTTGCGGTCGCCGAGGCGCACCTGAACCTCAACCAGCCGCTGGAAGCGATGGAGGTGCTCCGGCCCCTGGTCCAGAGCGCGGCGAGCGAAAGCGCTTCCCCGGTCGCGTCGGCGGCGTTGACCCTGCAGGCCCGTGCCCTCGCCTCCGGGGGCCGGGCGGGCGAAGCGCTCGACCTGCTCCGGCCGAGGCTCACGGACTCGCCCGAACTCCGCACAGGGGCCGCCATCCCCATCGCGGTGCTGTACGTCAGACCGGATGCGGACGCCGTCGGGTGGCTCGAGACAGTGGAGGCGCTCCTGCCGCCGGACGATGCCGACGGGAGGCTCGCCCTCGCGATGGGGTGGGCGGCGCTCGCCGGCCGTTCGAGCCCTGCGCGGCAGGACCTGTTCGACCGCGGCATCGCGGTCCTGAGCCCGCTGACGGCGCACGCCGGGGCATCGTCCGCGCCGGCTCACGAGGCGGTCGCCGCGATCTGCCGGCAGCGGGGGGACTCGAAAGGCGCTGCCGAAGCGTACCGGCGGGCGCTCGCGTCCGATGAACGCCGCGTGACCGCGCTGCTCGGGCTGTGCGACCTGCTGCTGGCGAGCGGGGGAGACGCGGCCGAGGCGGTCGCTCTCGCCGAGCGGGCCGTCAACGCCTCGGGCCCGCAGGCCGCCGTGCCCCGGCGCGTGCTCGGGCGGGCTCTGGCGAGCCACGCGGCCCGCCTCGAAGCCTCGGGCCGTGGGGCGGAGGCGATCTCGTCGTACCGGCGCGCCGCGGAGGTCTTCAGGGCGCTGGCCGCCGCGGACCCGGGCGACCTAGCCGCGACGCTGGGCCTGGCGAACGTGTCCGATTCGCTGGGTGACCTGCCTACGTCGATCGTCAGCTACGAGCGTGCGCTGGGATCGCGCGACTTGAACCCGCAGACGCGCGCGGGGATCCAGAACAATCTCGCGTATGCCCTGCTCCGCTCGGGCAAGGACAGCGCCGCGCTCGACCGGGCCCGGACGCTGGCTTCGGAAGCCGTCGCGGCGGCGGAGGTCGGGGCATTCTTTGACACTCTCGGATGCGTCGAGGCCGCCCGCGGGGACCGCGGCGCGGCGGTTCGCGCGTTCACACGGGCGATCGAACTCGACCCGAAGATGAACGGCAGTCGCGTCGAACTCGCCGCGCTCCTCGCGCCGGGGAGCGCAGACGACAAAGCGCGGGCGATAACGCTTCTCGACGAGGCGGTCAAGGCCGGCACGCTCACGGCTGAGCAGCAACGGCGCGCAGAGGAAGTGCGGACGCAACTGCAGAAGCCGAACTGACCCGCCTGTCGGGTTCGAGCGCTCATGAAGGCCGGGACAGGTGCCCGGCCTTTTTCATGCGCGCTATCGGGCGCGGAGCGGTCCGCTAATCATCGCGGTTCGGTCTGCGTCGGTCTGAGAACATCGCGTGAGGCGCGATCGGCCCACGAATCATGGTTGCGGACCGCGACCCGGTGTAGGTTTCGTGCGTAAGTAACGTGGTGGCAGAGAGATACGCGTGCTTCGCGCGGCCGGACGACGCGTCCGGTGCCGGGCCCGAGCTTGATTCACGGAAGAACGGAGGAGACATGAAGACCTGTGTATTGCTAGCCGGATTGGCCGTCTCGCTTGCCGGCGCGTCCACCGCGCTGGCCGACGGCGTCGTGATGTTCAATGCCGGCCCGTGGCAGACGGGCTCCGGAGGAGAGTTCCAGGCGACGCAGATCAGCGGCAACGTCGGCGTGCTCGCCGGCGCGGCCTCGGGCTTCCAGCCAACGGACACGTTCCAGACGTTCTGCATCGAGATCCAGGAAACCATCCAGTTCGGCGTCCAGTACAACGCCAAGGTCTCGACCGCGGCACGGAACGGCTCGTACGGGAGCTCCGGCGGGTCCGACGAGCTCGACCCGCGCACCGCGTTCCTGTACCAGAGCTTCCGCGAGGGCACGCTGGCCGGTTATCGTTACAACGGCACGACCGCGCAGCGCAAGGCCGACGCGGAGGCTCTGCAGCGGGCCATCTGGTACATCGAAGAGCCGGGCGCCGGGCAAGGCCAGAACAACGCGTTCGTCACGCTCGCCAACGCCGCGGGCTGGACGGACATCGGGCGCGTCCGCGTGCTGAACCTCAACGTCCGCAACGCGAACGGCTCGGACGGCGCCAACGGCCAGGACCAGCTCACCCTCGTGGTCGTGCCGACGCCCACGGCCGCGGGCGCCGGGCTCGCCGGGCTGGCGTGCCTGATGGGCGGGGCGCACTTCCGCCGCCGGCGTCTGAACGCCTGAGCGGACCGAAGCCGGATTCTCTTCCTCACGCGAGGCCGCCCGTGCGGCCTCGCGATCTTTTTGCGCGGGAGCCCGCGGTGCTACGCGCCGTACTGGCGGGCGTAGTAGTCGCGGTAGACCCCGCTCTTGACGCGGCGCCACCACGCAGCGTTGTCGCGGTACCACGCGATGGTCGTCTCGAGCGCGCCGGGCCACGCGGAGCGTGTGGGCCTCCACCCCAGCTCTCGCTCGATCTTGGACGCGTCGATCGCGTAGCGCCGGTCGTGGCCGGGGCGGTCGGGGACCGGCCGGATCATGTCCTCCCCCTTGCCCATGATCCTGAGGATGGAGTGCGTCAGGTCGAGGTTCGACCGCTCGTTGTCGCCCCCGACGTTGTACACCTCGCCCGGCCGTCCACGCTCCAGCACCGCGAGGATCGCCTCGCAATGGTCGTCCACGTGCAGCCAGTCGCGAACGTTCTTGCCGTCGCCGTAGAGCGGCACCGGCGTGTTCTCGATCAGGTTGGTCACAAAGAGCGGTATCACCTTCTCCGGGAACTGGTAGGGCCCGAAATTGTTCGAGCAGCGCGTCGTCACCACGTCCATGCCGAAGGTGTGGTGGTACGCCCTCACGAGCAGGTCGCCCGCGGCCTTGCTCGCCGCGTACGGGCTGTTGGCGGCCAGGGGAGTCGATTCAGTGAACTTCAGGTCCGGTCGGTCGAGTGGAAGAGAGCCGTACACCTCGTCGGTGCTGACGTAGAGGAACCGGCCCGCTCCCTTCCCGCCCTTAGCGCGCCGGCAGGCGTCGAGCAGGCACTGCGTGCCCTGAACATTGGTGCGGATGAAAGGGCCCGAGTCCATGATCGACCGATCCACGTGACTTTCGGCCGCGAAGTGAACGACCGCGTCGCAGGATTCCATGAGGGGTGCGACGACGGCCGGGTCGCAGATGTCGCCCTTGACGAACGAGTACCGCGGCTCGCGCTCGAAGCCGGCGAGGTTCTCGAGATTGCCCGAGTACGTCAGGGCGTCGAGGTTGGTGATCTTCACCGTGGGGCGGTTCGCGAGCACGAACCGCACGAAGTTGGCGCCGATGAACCCGGCGCCGCCGGTGATGAGAAGGTGATGCGGGGTGCCCATCCGTGAGTTCCTGTCCTTCGAAGACGAGCGGCGCGTGCCGCCGGTGTCCTTTCCGCCGACCGCGACATACAGCCTGACCTTAGCCCGGAATCCGCCTCACTACATCCGCGAGGTTGTCTTGCCACCGAGGCATCGCCCCGATCAACGCCTCGGTCTTCGAGATATCCAGCACGCTGTACGCGGGACGTTTCGCGGGGCGGGGAAACTCCGCAGAAGTGCACGGCTCGACGCGCCCGGGCGCGCCGGTCAGCCGCGCGATCTCCTTCGCAAACTCGTACCACGAGCACTCGCCCCCGTCGGTCACGTGCCAGTGCCTCCACTCTCCGCGATCAATGAGAGCCAGCGTGGTCCGCGCCAGGTGCTCAGCCGAGGTTGGCCTGCCGCGCTGGTCGTCGACCACCTTGACTAAGGGCTTCTCGAAGAGCAGGTCGCGGATCGTGAGCACGAAGTTCCTGCCCCAGGGCGCGTAGAGCCAGCTCGTGCGGATGTTGAGCCACTCGCGCACCGAAGCCTCGAGCACCTCCTCACCCGCGGCCTTGCTCCGCCCGTACGCGTTGAGCGGCGATCGGGGCGCACCGACGGCGTACGGGCCGGTCCCGTTTCCGTCGAAGACATAGTCGGTGCTGAACGTGACGAGCGTCGCGTCCCACAGCGCTCCGAGTTCGAGCAGGCCCAGGACCGCCTCGCCGTTCACCGCCGTGGCGAGTGGTTCGTTCTTCTCGGCGCCGTCCACATCGGTCCACGCCGCGCAGTTGATGATCAACGCCCCGATGCCGACCCACTCGCGCCAGCGTTTCGCCCGCTCGAACGAGCGAGGGTCGGACAGGTCAAACTGGGCGAGCGACGGGGCCTCGACGTGCCAGCCGCGCGCGTTCAAAGCCGCGTGCATCGCGCGTCCGAGCATCCCGTCCGCGCCCAGCAGCAACACGCCCCTTGGTCCGGGCCGCTTGTGACGGCTCTCTGCGGCCTTCCCAGACTCCCCAGACCTGCTCATCCGTGCCTCACGCCCCACGGGAACCCCGCGACCGAGTCGAACGCGCGCCGTTCCTCATCGGGCGCGGCCGCGTTGTACGCGTGCGTCACGTAGTACAGGAGCCCCGCGGGAGTGTCGCCCACCGTCGCCGCGCCGTGCCAGAGCGGTGGGGGGATGATGAGCACCCCCGGCTTCTTCTCGCCGATCACCGCAAGCCACGTCGCCCCGTCGGTTTCCCGGTGCACGCCGACCTTGATGTGCCCCGTAAGGCAAATCCAGAAATCCGTCTGCAGCGCGTGCCGGTGCCAGGCCTTCACGACGCCCGGGTACTGCACGGAGAAATTGATCTGCCCCTCGGCCGACATGACGCCCTGCATCTGGTTCATGAGCGACCAGCCGCGGTCGTCCGCAAAGACCGTCGCGGGCACGAAGACGGGCTCGGCGGCGTCGCGCGCGGCGCGGTGCGCATCGCCGAGACTGCACGTGAGGGTCTTCGGGGTGAGCGGCTTCAAGGGAGTTCCCCGGTGACTGGTGCCCGCCCGATCAAGCCTGCTGGAAGAGGGGGGGAGCCGCGCGCTCGGCGTCGGCGTGGTTCGCCCCGCCCTCGGCGACGAACCTCGACGCGCGGAAGAGGCTCTCGAACGTGCCGGCGTCGGTCCACCAGCCCTCGAGCATGTCGTACGTGAGGTCGCCGCGCTTCAGGTACGCGTTATTCACGTCGGTGATCTCGAGCTCGCCGCGTCCGCTGGGCTTGAGCGTCTTGCAGATATCGAAGACGTCGTTGTCGTAGAAATAGATCCCGGTCACGGCGAGGTTCGACGGAGGGCTCGTCGGTTTTTCGACGATCTCGACGATCCGTCCCCGGGGCGGCTCGCCCTCGAAGCGGACCACCCCGAACCGCTCGGGGTCGGGCACTTCCTTCAGAAGAAGCTTCGCGCCGCTCCGCTGGGTGAAGAAGTCCCCGGCGGCCTTGCGGATGTTCCCCTCGATCACGTTGTCGCCCAGGACCACGCAGATCTTGTCCGAGTCCGAAAAATCCTCCGCGAGCTTCAGGGCGTCGGCGATCCCCCCCTCGCCTTCCTGATAGGCGTACTCGAGGTGGCGTATGCCGAGGTGCTTGCCGTTCTTGAGCAACTTCAGGAAGTCCCCGGCGTGCTCGCCGCCGGTCACGATCAAGATGTCCCGGACCCCGGCGTTCAACAGGCACTCGATGGGGTAGTGGATCATGGGCCGGTCGTAGACCGGCAGCAGGTGCTTATTGGTGACCAAGGTCAGCGGCCGGAGCCGGGAACCCAGGCCGCCCGCAAGAATAATGCCCTTCATCCCTGAATCTCCCGAGTGATTCGGTCGCTCCTGTTCTGGCCGGACGGGCGCCGGGCCGTGCCGGTCGTCCGGCAACGGTAGACCCCGCCGGCCGTCTTATCGGTCCGCGGCCCGGGGAACTGCAGGGAGGAATTTGACCGTGATCTCACCGATACGGCGCGCGATCCGGCTTGCGGCGACCCTTGGTACGTCGCTAGGCTAGCCGAAGATCGCCGATCAATGCGCAGGCGGGCAAAGCCGACCCGTTCGGGCTCGCGGTACCTTGCGGCATTGATCACTTGTTTGTTCTCGGACGCAGCACCTCTGTTTTCGTGGGCCTGGGGAACTCGAATGACCTCTCGAAACTGGTTCGTGTGTACGCGTATGTCCGCGCTGATGCTTCTCGCGGGCACCGCGAGCGCCGCCATGGCGCGGAGCGACGATCGGCACGTGGTCCGGCCCGGGAACGCCTCGGTCGAAGCGGCGTTTCTGAAGGCCAATCCCGGAACGTCCCTTTACCGGTGGGACGACCGGATCACCACCGTGTACGGTCGCGCCTTTGAGCGAGGTGATTCGCCGGGGGCGGTCGCCGAGGCATTCATCGCCCGAAACGCCGGGCTTTTCGGCGTCACCCCCGAGAGCCTTGTCCCGGGAACCCTGGCGAAGTTCGACGCCCCTGCCAAGGGGCTGATGTGGCAGGACGACACGGGGTCGTACAAGTTCACGCTGCTTTCGTTCCTTCAGACGCACGACGGGATCCCCGTCTTCCAGTCCGATCTTCGGCTGCTGGTGCGGAACGAGCCGGGCAACCCGCTCGTGCTCGCCCGCTCGGCGCTTCGGAGCGTGGGCGATTTTCAGATCGACGCGAACGCCGCGGCCGAGCCGAACATCGCGGGGGCCTTCGAGCGCGCGATCGACCGGCACCCGGGGATCGGTTCCTTCACCCCGCCGCGCGTCGTCATCTTCGCCGGCGACGCCGACACCGCGGCGCCCGCGCGCCTGGCGGTCGAGTTCGAGGGCTCGGTGGGCGAGCCCGGGGACTTCGGGTACGAGAAGTGGCACCTGATCGCCGACGCCGCGACGGGCGAAATCATCCGCTCGCAGAGCATGATCACGCACGTGGACGTCACGGGCAGCGTGAAGGGCATGGCGACGCCCGGCTACAAGGCCGACATCTGCGCGACCGAGGTCGTGACACCACTTCCGTACGCCCGCGCTTCGATCGGCTCCACGGTGGCCTACGCCGACGCCAACGGCAACTTCACGATCCCCAACGCGGGGTCCGGATCGGTGACGGTGACGAGCGAGATCCGCGGCCGGTGGTTCCGCGTGTACGACTCCGCCGCGGGCGGCGCCAACCCCAACACGCTGACCATGAACGTGACCCCGCCGGGGCCGGCCAATTTCGTGCACAACCCCTCCAACAGCAGCGCGACCGACCGCTCGGCGGTCAACGCGTACATCGGGGCAAACCGGGTCCGCGACTACACGCTCACCTACGACCCCTCGTACCCGACCATCGGGAACCAGCAGGAGTGGCGGATCAACATCAACGTCAGCGGAAGCTGCAACGCGTTCTACAACGGCTCGTCGATCAACTTCTACGCCGCCGGCGGAGGGTGCCCTTCGACGGCGTTCGGGAGCGTGGTCTACCACGAATACGGCCACCACATGGTCAACGTCGCGGGCTCCGGCCAGGGCATGTACGGCGAGGGCTTCGGCGACCTGATGGGCGTTGTGATGGACGACGACCCGGTGCTCGGGTACGGCTTCTCCAACAACTGCAACAACGGCATCCGCACCGCCAACAACGGCCTCAACTACCCGTGCTCCGGGGAGATCCATTACTGCGGCCAGCTCCTGACGGCGTGCTTCTGGAGCACCCGAAACGAGTTGATCGTGTCCAACCCCTCCAACTACCGTGACCTGCTCGGGTCCTGGGCTGTGAACAGCGTCCAGCTCCATAACGGTACCGAGATCACTCCGCAGATTACGATCGATGTGCTCACTCTCGACGACGACGACGCGGACATCTCGAACGGAACCCCGCACTACGCGCAGATCAACGAGGGCTTCAGCGACCACAACATGGACGGCCCGGCAATCGACGCGCTGTCGTTCTCGTTCCCCGAGGCACTGCCCGAGTTCGTGGACCCCGAGGGGGGCACGACGATCAAGGTCGAAGTGACCCCGAACCTGTCGAACACGCTCGACACCTCGTCGGGCAGGATGTACGTCGACGTCGAATCGGACGGCTCGTTCGTCTCGACGAGCATGTCGTACCTCGGGTCCAACGTTTTCGAGGCAACCTTTCCGCCCTCCACGTGCGGCACCACTGTCCGCTATTACTTCGAAGCCAAGACGGGCAGCGGCACGACGCTTCGAAGCCCCCTGACGGCGCCCGCCGAGTACCGCTCGATCCTGAGCGCCCGCGGCATCGACGCCACCTACGCGGACAACTGCGACACCCCCGAGGGCGACAACGGTTGGGAGTCGACCTACGGCCCGGGCGTCCTCAACAACTACGGCGTGTGGGAGCGCGCGGTGCCCGACGCAGGCGCGGGCGGCCCCGCGCTCGACTTCGACGGCTCGGGGAGCTGCTGGGTGACCGCCAACCTGCCCACGTCCAACCCCAAGACCGACCCGAAGGTCAACGTGCCCGTCGTCCTCACCTCCTCCACCATCTCCGATTCGGTGCCCGAGGCGGTGTTCTCCTACGCGACCTGGCTGTCCATCGTGCCCGACCGCGGCGATGACTCCATGCTCGTCGAGGTCTCCAACAACAACGGCGCGACCTGGACCACGCTCGAGAACGCGACCGCCAGCACCGGTGGATGGCAGACCCGCCACTTCCGCCTCGCCGACTATCTCCCCGTCACCTCGCAGATGAAGTTCCGCTTCACCGTGACGGACGCGGCGCCCGATTCGCCCGTCGAGGCCGCGCTCGACGCGTTCTCGATCGGCATCATCGAGTGCTACTGCCCCGCCGACCACAACCAGGACGGCTTCGTGACCGGCGAGGACTTCGACGAGTTCATCGGCGCGTTCGAAGCCGGCGACGGGGCCTCCGACTTCAACGGCGACGGCTTCGTGACCGGCGAGGACTTCGACGAGTTCAGCATCGCGTTCAGCGCCGGCTGCTGAAGACAGGTCGAGCGCTTCCCGCCCCTCTCAAGGCCCGCCCCAGCGCACGGGGCGGGCCTTTTCGTCCCCGGGGGCAGGGCAAGGTCGACACACGTTGTCATCCCATGAACCGCCCGCCGTCGACTCGCACGATCTGGCCCGTGATGTAGGGCGCCTCGAGCGCCAGCCAGCGGACCGCGCCCGCCGCGTCGTCGGGCGTGCCGGCCCGGCCCAGGGGGACGCGGGCGAGGTACTCCCGCTGCGCGCTCGCGCGGGCCTCGGGGCCCTCGTCCGGCCAGGCGACCACGCCCGGGGCGACGCCGTTGACGCGGACCCGGGGGGCCAGTTCGCGCGCGAGCGACCGCACCATCTCCGCCAGCGCCGCCTTCGACATCGAGTACGCGGCGTACCCGGCGCGCGGCTGCCCGAGGGCGTGGATGTCCAGCATGGCGATCACGCTGCCGCCGCCGGCGAGCTTCGACTCGGCGAGCCTCCCGGCCAGGGCGCGGGTCAGGAGCAGCGGCCCGAGCGCGTGCACGCGCCACGCCTCTTCCGCCGCCCCCGCGTCGAGCTTCTCCAGCGGCGTTCGGCGGTAGACCGACGCGTTGTGCACGAGCACGTCGGCGCGGGGGAGCTCGCGCGCGAGTTCGTCCGCGGTGGCCGTGACGGCGTCGAGATCGGTCAGGTCGAGGCGCCGTACGTGCACGGCGACGCCGAGCTGGCACAGATCGTCGGCCGCGCGGGCCGCGTCGGCCTCGCTGCGCCGGAAGGTGATGACGAGGTCGCACCCGGCCCGCGCGAACTGATCGGCGATGGCGCGGCCGACGCGCCGGGTGCCCCCGGTGATCACGACCACGGGGCGTGACCCGTCCGGGAAGCTTTGCGCGTTGCGTACGGGGAGGGAGGCTTCGTCCGGCTCGGCGACGCCTCCCTCCGGCGTGAGCCTGTAGAACCGCGTGGCCGGCTCGGCGCGCCGGCCCGCCTCGGACCAGGCGTCGGCAGGGAGCGAGGGCCTGGCCTCGGCCCCGGGCGCCTGGGGTCGCGTGCGGCGGAGCACCGCCAGCACGACCAGCAGCGAGACCAGCACCAGGACCAGCGCCAGCGCGACCACCGCGACCTGGAGGAACTGGACCGCGGAGCGGGCCGACTGCTCGGGGGTCGCGCCGCCGGACTGCATCGCGCCCAGCACGAACTCGACGGTCGGCTGCAGCATGGGCCCACTATACCGGAGGGGCGGGGCGTGCTCGCGAACGGACCGCCCGGGCCGCTCGCTATACTCCCGGCTCGCCGAAAGGAATCCATGCACTTCGACGCCCACCAGCCCGTGATCGACGATCTCGAGGCGCGGATCTTGACCATCCGCGACTCGCTTTAACTACGACGCCAAGCTCGGACAATTGAAAGAGTGGGAGAGCCAGATGGCCTCCGACGGCTTCTGGGACGCCAAGGACCGGGCCCAGAAGACGGTTTCCCAGGTCAAGTTCCTCAAGGCCCAGATCGACCCGCTCGCGGGCGTCATCAGGGACTTTGAGGACGCCAAGGTCGCCTACGAGATGTCGAAGGAGGCCGGCGATAAGGACCTCCTCGCCGAGGCCGACGCGCAGCTCTTCGCGCTGCAGTCCCGCATGGACCGCGTCGAGCAGCGCTCGCTGCTCTCGGGCAAGCACGACTCGAAGGACTGTTTCGTCACGATCTCGGCGGGCGTCGGCGGCACCGAGGCCAACGACTGGGCCGAGATGCTCTTCCGCATGTACATCTTCTACTGCGAAAAGATGGGCTTCGAGGTCGAGGAGGTGGACCGCGGATTCGGCTCCGAGGTGGGCATCGATTCCGTCACGCTGCACGTCAAGGGGCCGTACGCGTTCGGCTATTTCAACTGCGAACGCGGCACGCACCGACTGGCCCGCGTCTCGCCCTTCAACGCCCAGGGCAAGCGCCAGACGAGTTTCGCGACCGTGGACGTCATCCCCGAGTTCGAGGAACTGGACTTCGAGATCCCCGAGAAGGACATCGAGATCATCCCCTTCGTCCGCGCCAGCGGCCCCGGCGGACAGAACGTAAACAAGGTCGCCACCGCGGTGCGAGTCGTGCACAAGCCGACGGGCCTCCAGGTGGTGGCCAGCACCTTCCGGGACCAGCCCCAGAACCGCAAGCAGGCCCTGTCCGTCCTTCAGGCCAAGCTCATGCAGATCGAGGAAGAGAAGCGCGAGGCCGAGATCAACGCGGCGACCGGCGGCGCGGTGGAGCGGGGGTGGGGCACCCAGATCAGGTCGTATGTCTTTTACGACAACCGCGTCAAGGACCACCGCACGGGGCACGAGGAGAGCGACTACGAGGCGGTGCTCCGTGGCGAGATTGCCCCGTTCATCGACGCCGAGCTCAAGCGGCGCAGGGCCGAAAAGGAAAAGGCGCGCGGCTAAGCTCCCCGGGCCCACACGGGACGTATCCAAGTTGACAATACCCTGCCAAAAGCCAATCAAACTGTTCAAGGTTCGATATTGAGCGCTATTTGAGCGCAATGATCGCCCAATCAGTCTGTTTCCAAGTTAGAATGCCCGCCCATCGATAATCCGGCTGGACGTTCCGGCCGGTGGTCGAGTCGGGGTGTTTCCGCGCCCCAGGGTCAGTATTCAGGTAGGAGAGCTTGACATGACGAATCGCCGCGTTTTCCTTGCCGCTATCGCGGCCGGGGTTGCCGGTCTCGCCGCCACGGCGAACGCCGACATCCTCGCGAATTGGACGTACGAGTCGCCCGCGCCGTCGGGCGCCGGTCCGCACCTCGCCCAGGCCGGCGTCTTTGCCGCCACCTCGGCGACGACGGGCTCCCACGTTTCGGGATCGACGGTGTTTGACAACCCGACCGGCAACGGTTCGTTCGAGTCGTTCAGCTCGAACAACTGGGCCGTGGGTGATTACTACCAGTTCACCACCAGCACCAGCGGCTACGAGAACATCGCGATCCAGTGGGACCAGGTCGCCAGCAACACCGGCCCGCGCGACTTCAACCTCCAGTACTCGACCGACGGCTCGACCTTCTTCAACATCGGCTCCATGTACGCGGTCCGTGCGAACGCGAGTCCCTCGTGGAGCTCGGGCAGTGGCTCCGGCCTCGACACGTTCGGTCCCACGGCCGGCCCCGGTGCTCTCGACAACCAGACCACGATCTACTTCCGCCTTCGTATGGCGACCACCACTTCCGCCAACGGCGGGACGGTCGCGACGGGCGGCACCAACCGCATCGACAACGTGATCATCACCGGTGATGTCATCCCGGCGCCGGGCGCGCTCGCGCTCCTCGGCGTGGGCGGCGTGATCGCCGGCCGTCGTCGCCGCGCCTGAGTTTTGCGGTTTCAACTCCTGACCAAGAGACCCCGGGGCACGTCGCTCCGGGGTCTTCTTTTTCAGCGAGTGTTGCGGGCGAGGCGGCAAGCCTGCCGGGGGTTCGCCGGCTTCAGTACCCGCTGTTGCGGTCGCGCTTGGCCTTTTTCTCGTCCCGCATGTCCTCGGCGGTCTTGGCGGTCGAGGTCGCGCGGAAGCGGATCGCCTGGTACGCCGTGTCCGGAGGCTGGGGTGTCATCAACCAGCCCCACAGGCCCGGAGCCCCGTACGACTCGACCGTCGTCGGCGGGTGGAACCCGAAGGCCAGCGGCACGATGCGCCCGAGCTCGTCGTGGTTCCCGAAATACTGCCACGGACGGTCGATCGGACCCATTTTCGAACTGGACTTGCGCATGCGCACCACGTCCACGGGGATCCACGTCAGGGTGCGGGCCCTCTCGTCGTAGAGCCCGAACTCGGCCCAGCACCGCAGCCGGGCCCCGCGCCTCTTCTCGCCCCCGAGGAAATCATCCGGACGCTTGTCATCCTGCCCAAGGTCGTACCCGATGAGCAGGCGCGCGGGCAGCCCCGCGCCACGGAACGCCGCGACCGCCACGCTCGTGACGTCAAACTCCGACCCGCGCCGGTTCTGGATCGTGAGCGGGACACCCTGAAGGTTGAACCCCTGAAGTTCGCCCGTGTTGATGAACTGAAGACCGTCCCCCGACACCTGGAAGTCCTCCGCGATCTTTCCAGCGATCCACTTCGCGGCGGCGAGCGGGCGTGCCCCCTTCGGGTTGCCCCCGGTGTAGTGGTTGACCATCGCGTCGAGGGCCCGCCGGTCGAACTCCGAGGTCACCGGCCCGCCGTCCCCGCGCGTCCGGGCGTAGTCAATGAAGATCTGCGGCGCCATCGTGGCGCTCACCACCGCCGGGACCTCGCCCTGCGGCCAGTCCACCTGCATCGCGGCCGCCTCGTCGAGGCGCGTCTCCCAACAGCGGTACTCGATCGCGAATTCCATGGCGATCTCGCGGCAGTCCGTCGGACGGTCGAGGCCGAATTTCATCAGGCGCGTGCCGGAGTGGTACAACTCACCCGAGACCTGCTTGTCGAGGAGCATCGGGAAGACGGGGTTCCCCTTGGAGTCCACCGCGACCTGGTCGTTGAGCGTGAGCTTGCCGCGGAGGCTGCTCGGGTCGGGCACGGCCGCGGAGGTCTCCGCCGGGAGCGGGAAGACCATCGAGAGCGTGTCGAAGCGGAAACTGCTCATCGGGGGCAGCTGGTTCCGCAGCGCCGTGGTTCCCGGGTACGACCGGTCGGGCCGAACGGTCACGTTGACCGTGAGCGTCCAGTCCCGAGGCTTTTCCCGAACGATGTACGGGCCCGGGATTCGCACGCTGGGGGGTGAACCCTTGGGGGCGGGAGCCTGAGCCGCCGCGGGCTGCGTCGCGCCGGGCGCGGTCGGCGACCCCGGCGCGGCGGGGGCCATGGGACGGGCCTTTTCGTCCTCGTCGTCGTGCGGTTCGTCGGTGGGCTGGATCGGCTGGGGCCGCTGGCGGGGCTGCCGGGCCGGGGGCGAGTCCTGAGCGCTCGCGAGCGCCGGAAGCGAAAGCAACGCGACCGCCAAGCCGGCCAAAAAGAGACGATCGAGTTGAACCTTCATGGTGCTCACCTCATGGAGTTTGACGCGGCAAGTCTGCCGCCGATCCCTAACGATACGGAGCCGCGGCCGAGCCCGGCGCGGCGAGTCCCCCGCTCACGATACGGATAAAGTTCGTGCGAGGATGCCCCCCGAGCGCACAGGAACCGTGGAGCGGTCAAGGCTTGAGGTCATCTGCGGACCGATGTTCGCGGGCAAGACCACGGAATTGCTCCGGCGCGTGCGCGAGGCCCGGGCCCGAGGCGTGGTCATTGGCGCGTTCAAGCCGGTTACCGACGATCGGTACGGACAGGATTCGATCGTCTCGCACGCCGGGGATTCGATCGGGGCCGTCGCGATCCACCGCGCCGAGGAGATTATCGACGCCGGGCGTGGCGCGGGTGTCATCGTCGTCGATGAAGCGCATTTCTTTGGTGCTTCGCTCGGCGAGGTGTGCGCCGAGATTCTCCGCGGGTCCTGCCGCGTGATCGTCGCGGGACTGGAGCGAGATCACCTCGGCGGCCCGTTCGAGCCCTTCCCGGCGCTGCTGTGCGAGGCCGACGAAGTGGTGAAGCTCTCGTGCGCGTGCGCGGTGTGCGTGGGACCCGCGATCCATTCTCAGCGCATGATCGCGGCGCCCGGGCGGATCGTGGTCGGCGGCGCGGGCATGTACGAGGCGCGGTGCCGCCTTTGCTTCCGGCCCGCGCGCGGCTGACTACGACGGCGCAGGCCGGTCGCCTTCGGGACGGCCCGGGTGGGGGCCGGAGTTGAGGACCACGAAGCCCGCACGATCGCGGTACGTCCGGTGGAGGGACATGAACGTCGGCTCCGCGACGCGTTCGAAGTACTCGCGGGCCGCCTCCACTCCCCACCCCCTCTCGCCGCAGGCCTCGAGCGCTTCCCAGCGGGACCAACGGATCGCGGCGGGCGCCTCGATATAGACGGCCAGGTCGAGGTGCGCGAAGGGGAGGTCGTGAAGCGCGTGAATGCCCTCGACCACGAGGAGGTCCCCGGCCTCGACCTCGCGGTACCCCTCTCGTCTGTGCGTCAAGAAGGACCAGACGGGCACGCTCGCCCTGCCCGTGGCGCGGAGCGAGCGGATGTCGTCGGACAGGCGTTGCAGGTCCGCGTGCCCGGGAAGGTCGCGCTGCTCGTACGTGACGGCCTCGTAGTCGGGGAGGTAGCCGTCGGTCGAGACAACGGTCCCACCCAGCGCGCGGGCCAGGCTCGACTTGCCCGCGCCCACGGGCCCCGTGATGCCCACGGCCACGGTGCGCCCCACCCGATCTGCCCGCTCGCGCGCCGCGGCTCGAACGGCCGGCACCGCTTCGTGCCACTCGAGCAGGACGGGCACGGGCCTGTTCGGGCGTTCGGTGGGCGCGGGCACGCACGAGCGTACGCGCCGCCGTCCCCGTCGGTATCCTCGGCGCCCGCTCCGCACCGGGAGACCACGAATGGATCAGTTCAGGGGCCTGCTCGGGATCGTGCTTCTCCTCGGCGTCGCCTGCATGCTCTCGACGGATCGGCGCCGGATCAATCCTCGCGTCGTGCTCGCCGGCCTGGCGCTGCAGTTCGCGCTGGCGTTCCTGTTCCTGCGGTTCACGCCCGTCGCGAGCGCCTTTGAGTTCTTCGCCGCCGCGGTAACCAAGGTGATCTCGTTCGCCGGAGAGGGCACGAAGTTCATCTTCGGCGCGTTGGCCGACCCCGGCGGCGACACCCCGTGGGGGTTCGTGTTCGCGGTTCAGGTGCTCCCCGTGATCGTGTTCTTCGCGTCGCTCATGGCCGTGCTCTACCACTGCGGCGTGATGCAGCGGTTGGTCGCCGGCGTCGCGTGGGTGCTGCGCGGGACACTCGGCGTGACGGGCGTCGAAGCCCTCTCTGCCGCGGCCAACATCTTCGTCGGTCAGACCGAGGCGCCCCTCACGGTCAAGCCGTACATCGCGGGCATGACCCGCTCGCAGATCATGGCGGTGATGGTGGGGGGGTTCGCGACCATCGCCGGCAGCGTCATGGCGGCCTACGTCGGCATCCTCGGCGGAGAAACCGAGGCCGGGCGCGTGCTCTTCGCCAAGCACCTGATCACCGCGAGCGTCATGTCGGCCCCCGGGGGGCTGGTCATGGCCAAGATCATGCTCCCCGAAACCGAGTCGCCCGGCGACGAGTCGCTCCGGTCGCTGGTGGGAGCACGTCCCGACACGCGGAACGTCATGGACGCTGCCGCGTCGGGGGCGACCGAGGGCCTTCGCCTGGCGCTCAACGTGGGCGCGATGCTCGTGGCTTTCGTCGCGCTCCTGGCGATGATCAACTACCCGCTGGCGGCGCTCTCGCGCCTCGACGCCGTGGCCGAGTGGCGGGGCGCCCACGCGATCCCGGAGTTCACGTTCCAGAACATGCTCGGCTATCTCTTCATGCCGCTGGCGTGGACGATGGGGATCGCGTGGGCCGATTGCGGGGCGTTCGGCTCGCTGATGGGCCAGCAGATCATCGCGACCGAGTTCGTCGCGTACCTCGACCTGGCCGGGCATATCCGCGACGGCACGATCGACCCGAGGTCGGCGCAGATCGCGACCTACGCGCTCTGCGGGTTCTCGAACCTGCCCTCGATCGCGATCCAGATCGGTGGTCTCTCCGCGATGGTCCCTGAGCGCCGCGCCGACTTTGCCTCGATCGGACTGCGTGCGATGACCGCGGGCGCCATGGCGTGCTGGATGACCGGGTGTGTCGCCGGCCTGTTCATCCCCGCGTAATACCCCGTAACACCCCGCCCCGCCGCGGCAGCGTGAGCGTTCCGCGCCGATCGTCGTCCGGTCCGGTCATCGCCCCCGTCGCGAGGTCAACTCCCGCAGCCGGAAGCACCCGCGGGTGTGGTCGTTCACCATGCCGACAGCCTGCATGAACGCGTAGCAGATCGTCGAGCCCACGAATGTGAACCCGCGGCGCTTCAGATCCTTGGAGAATGCGTCCGACTCCGGGCTCGTCGCGGGCACGTCGGCCGGCGATCGCGGCCGGCGGACGATCGGTCGGCCGGCGACAAAGCCCCACGCGTAGGAATCGAAGGACCCGAACTCGCGCTGCACAGCGAGAAACGCCCGCGCGTTGCGCACCGCGCCCTCGACCTTGAGCCGGTTGCGCACGATTCCCTCGTTCGCGAGCAGGGCGCGCACCCGCGCCGCGTCGAAGCGGGCGACCTTTGCGGGGTCGAACCGGGCAAAGGCGGCACGGTACGACTCGCGCTTCTTCAGGATCGTGTCCCAACTCAGACCCGCCTGGGCCCCCTCGAGGATCAGGAACTCGAAAAGCACCCGGTCATCGTGCACCGGCACTCCCCATTCGCGGTCGTGGTACTCGATGGCCAGTTCGTTCCGGGCCCAGCCGCAGCGTTCCCCGGTCGAGCGTACGGGCGGCAGGCCGGTCACGCCGGCGCCTTGGGCATGCCCTTCCAGCGCC
>CAZCPB010000051.1:0-19146 GCA_964500365.1 uncultured Phycisphaeraceae bacterium | reverse complement strand
GCGGGTCATCGCGAGGTCGAGGTCCCCGTCGTTGTCGTAGTCGACCATGCAGCAATCCTGGAAATTGCCCGTGACGGCCGCGCCCGCGTCCACCTCGGTGAAGGTCGAGTCGCCGTTGTTGAGGTAGAGCTGGTTCGCGCCGCCCCTCGAGCAGATGTAGAGGTCGAGGTAGCCGTCGTTGTTCACGTCGCCCCAGGCGCAGCCGCGCTGCCCGTCGCTGGAATCGATGAGCCCGGCGTCCTCGGCGATGTCCTCGAACGCGCCGCCGTCGTTGTACCAGAGGTAGCCGGGGTGGTTGTCGTCGTACTTCGACACGAAGAGGTCCACCTGGCCGTCGTTGTCGAAGTCGCCGAAGGCCGAACCGATCTTCTTCGACCCGCCGGTGGTGAAGCTGATCCCCGTCCCCGTGGCCAGGCCGTAACCGCCCTCGCCGATCGATAGGAAAAGCCTGCCGCCGCCGAAGTGGAAGAGGAAGTCCGGGACGCCGTCGTCGTTGAGGTCGGCCGACGAGCAGTAGTCGCCGTCGCCGGAGGCCCCGCCGCCGTTGAGGCCCGCGGCCTTGGCGGCGCTGAACGCGGGGGTCGCCGATTTCTGATTGAGCCCGGTCCAGTTGCCGTTGGCGCTGAACAGGACCACGTCGAGCCACCCGTCGGCGTCGACATCGGCGCCGGCGACGGCTTCGTTGCCGCTGGCGGCGGCGGTGCCGGAATCCCCCGCCGCGCTGAACGACCCGCCGTCGTTGAGCCACAGGGCCTCGGTGTTGTGGTCGGAGGAGCAGGCGGCGAAGAAGTCGGGGTCGCCGTCGTTGTCGGCGTCGATCCAGGCGCCCTGGCGGCGCGCGCCGCCGGCGCCGAGGACGACGGACGCGAAGCTCCCGCCGGCGTTGCCGGTCAGGAGGCGCGGGACCGAGCCCGTGACCAGGCAGTCGAGCCGTCCGTCGTCGTTCACGTCGGCCCAGTGCAGGCCAGAGCCGTCGGAGTCCGAGGTGGTGGTGACCAGGTTGAACCCCGCGGCGGACGACACGTCGATGAACATGTCGGTCCCGGCGCCCTCGTAGGCGCCGCAGTCGAACGTCAGCCCCTGCGGGCGCGAGGTGCCGGCGTAGTCGTCGTCGAAGAGCCCGCCCGGGCTGGCGCCGATGTCGATCGCCGGCGACGTCGGCTTGATCGTGTACGCCGAGCCGCTGGTGAACTGCGGGTCGGCGGCGGTCTCCTTCGCGCCCGCGGGCGTGCCGCTGTAGGCGCCGGCGGAGTTCGACCAGATGACCATGTTGCTGTGGTTCATGGAGCAGAAGCCCGATCGCTTCAGCCCGAAGCCCGCGTTGAACGCGATGATCGCGTTCTTGATCGTCGAGGACCCGCCGTTCTGCGTCACGCCGTCGGAGGTGTTCCGCGCGATGGTGCAGTTCCACGAGACCAGCGTCGAGCCCGACGACGAGCCGACCGACAGCCCGCTCTGCTTGTTCTTGTAGATCAGCCCGTTGTACACGTGCGCCTCGCCCCCGTCCACGGCGACGCCGTGCTGCGTGTTGTTGTACACCGAGCACTTCGACAGCACGGCGTACGCGGCGGCGCCGAACCCGACCACGGGCGTGATGTTCACGCCCCGCTGCTTGTTCTTGTAGACCGAGCACTGCGTCATGGTCACGGCCGAGCTCTGCGCGATCTCGGCGCCGTCGCCCGAGTTGCTGTAGAGCTTGCACGCCGCGAGCGTGAGCGTCGCGCCGGCGACCTGCAGGCCGTCGCCGGAGGCCGAGAAGATCAGGCACCCGCTCATGAGCCCGCCGGTCGCCGCGTTCCAGCGGACGTTCACGGCGCTCCTGTTGAACCGGATGTTGTAGAACTCCAGGTGGTCGGCGTTGACCGTCGCGGCGGTGCCGCCGGACTTCTGGATCGTGATCGTTCCCTTCTTGGTGGCGAAGACGGACCCGCTCGTGTCGCCGATGAAGCGGACCGGCTCGGCCGCGGTCCCGTCGTTCGAGAAGGTTACCGCCTCCTTGTAGGTTCCCCTGCGGATGTAGACGGTGTCCCCCGCGCCCGCGACCGTCGCGGCCTTGGCGATGGTCTTGAACGGGGTGGAGGCCGAGAGCCCGTTGTTCGAATCGCTGCCGCTCGTCGAGACGTAGTAGTCCGTCGCCGCCGCGGGCCACGCCGCCGCGCCGATGACGGCCGCGCCGGCCAGCGCCCGCCAGGAGCGCGGGGCTCGCGGGCTCGGCGGCGGGTCTCGGTCGCACGCCCTGCTGCTGGCGGCGCGCTCCGGGTCAGAGCGGCGAACTCGGTCCATCGCGGAGTCTCCCGGGGGGCACGGCGCGCATCCGGGTGCTTATCGACCCGTCCGGGCTGCATCGTCACCCGCCGGGGTCGTTCTCGGACTCCGAGCTTGGGCGCGGCGCTCCGGCCTCAGTTCCCCGGGGCGGGACCCCCGCCGAGGGCGTCCACGATCTTCGGGTCGTTGAGCAGCTGCTCCATCTTCGCGCGGAACGCGGCGAGCGACTCGTCGCGCGCGAAGGTGGCGCCGTTGATGAAGTCCGCGCCGAGGTAGTCGCGCCCGCCGAGGCCCGTCTCGGCGATCACGCTCCCGGTCCCGTCCACGGCCTGCACGGTGATCGCGTAGTCGAGGTCGGCCGACCGGCGCGCCTCGACCTTCCACTCCTTGATCCCGATCAACAGGCCCGGCGAACCGGCCGCGCCCAGCGCCCGCGCCGCGGCGCCGCGGTCCATGGCGGTGGTCGTGGGCACGGCCCGCGCTTCGAACCCGCGCGAGCGCAGCGCCGCCACGACGGATTCGGCCCACGAGTCGGCGAGCGGCCGGCCGGAGCCAGTTCCCACGTCGAAGGGGATCCCCTCGAGCGAGTACTGCACGCCCACGAAGTCCGGCGTCTTGCCCCCGGCGTGGATGTACGGCCGCTGGTCGAGCACGGCCACGCCCACCTCGCCCGTCCCCCGGGCCGTCAGCGAGAGCGGCACGGACTCGTAGGCGTGCGAGCATCCGGACGCGCCCGCGATGAGCAGGACGCACGCGGCGGCGAACAGGCGGGTGATCATCCTGATCCTTTCGAGTGTGAACCGGGCGCGGAACGATAGAACTCCCGCCCCGGGGGACGCCCGGGGCATCCGCGTGCGATAACTCCGCCGGACGTTTCCATGACTCCAGCGGGCTGGTACAGTGACGCGATCCATGGACGGGACGATCCCCTCCAACCTGCCTTTCCCCAGCGCAATCGGCGCCGTGCCGCGCACGGTGCCGGCGGCGGTCAGGCCCGTTTCGATCGCCGAGTCGCTGGCGGCGAAGCGGAGCGATTCGATCGAGTTCTCCTCGGCCGCGCTCTCGGCGCGGCCGGCCCCCGGCACGGCGAGGGTTTCCAGGCTGGTTGCCGCGACGGTCGATGTGCCGGTGAACTTCGAGACTGCGCGACCGGCGGCGAGCCCGGGCGCCCTGCCGATGTACCGCCACCCCGCCGACCGCAACATCGCCGCGACGGGCGTCTCGCTGGGCCGGCGCGTGGACGTCACGGGCTGACGCGCCGGATCAATCCACCGTCGCCTTCACGACGAGCAGCGCTGTGACGCTGATGAAGACCCAGAGCACCACGGCCAGCCCCAGGCCGCGCGGCCCGACGCTCGCGACGGCCTTGCGCGACAGGCCCGCGCCGATCAGGAAGAGCGCGACCTGGAAGCCGGTCCCGGCGACGAGCTTGATCTCGTCGGAGTACACCGCGAGCGCCGGGACGGCGGTGCGCACTGCGCTGGCGACCAGGAACAGCACGATGAAGAGGGGCACGATCGGCTGGCGCTTGGCGGGCGCGGGCGGCGCGTCTCCTCGGTCCTGCTCGCCGGGTCCGTCCTCGCCGCCCCGCGTCCGGCGCATCCACCATCCCGCCGCCAGCGCGATGGGCGCGATCCAGATCACGCGCGAGAGCTTCACGATGTTGGCGGTGTCGAGCGCGACGGCCGAGTCGGGGGGCGCTCCCGGCGCGTGGTAGACCTTTGCCGCGTTCACCACCGACGACATGTCGTGGATCGCGACGCCGGCCCAGGTGCCGAACTGCGCCTCGCTGAGCCCCAGCCAGTGCCCCAGGGGGGGGAAGACGTAGAGCGCGATCGCGTTGAGGATGAACACGGCGCCGGTGGCGACGGCCATGTTCGCCGAGGTCGCCCCGATCGAGGCGCCCACCGCTGCGATCGCGGAGCCGCCGCACACCGCGGTTCCCGACGAGATCAGCACGCCGGCCTCGCGCTCGACCTTCAGGACGCGGCCTGCGAAAACGCCGAGGGCGAGCGTCCCCACGATCGTCGCCGCGGCAAAGACGACGCCCGACGCCGCGGCGTGCGCCAGTTCACCGATCGCCAGCCGCAGGCCCAGCAGCACGATGCACGCCTGGATCAGGAAGCGCGAGGCCTTCTTCGCGAACGCATCGAACACCGTCCAGCCCAGGAGCGCGAGCGCCATCCCGAGCCCCAGCGCGAGCCACGGCGGGCACCACGGCGTCGCTGAAAACGTCGCCGCGGCAAGGAAGAGAGCGGATTTCGCGGGGTTGGTGCGGTGGTCGTTCATCGGAAGAGACGTTCACCTCAGAGACACTGTGCTGATTCCGTGGTGAATCTCGTCACTTCCTACTGTATCAAACCATGCCTGACCGTCACCCGCCCTTCCCCTCCCCGCTGGCCGTTCACTGGCAGCACGACCCCTCGATCGTCTACCTGAACCACGGCAGCTTCGGCGCGTGCCCGACGGCGGTCCTGCAGGCGCAGCAGCGTCTTCGCAACCGGATGGAGGCCGAGGCGGTCCGCTTCTTCGTCGAGGACTACTGGTCTTTGATGGACCGCGCCCGCGCGGCTCTCGGCGCCTTCCTCCATGCTCGCCCGCAGGACTTCGCGCCGATACCCAACGCGACCTACGCCGTCACCACCGTCCTCCACCACCTCGCCCGCACCGGTGCGATCAAGGCCGGCGATGAAGTGCTCGTCAACGACCACGAATACCCCGCGTGCCTCAACAACGCGCGCGATGTCTGCGCCATGGTCGGCGCGGCAGTCGTCCCCGTCGAAATCCCGTTCCCCGTCTCCGGCCCGGAACAGGTCCACGACCTCATCATGTCGAAGGTGACGCCGCGCACGAAGGCCGCGCTGCTCAGCCACGTCACCAGCCCCAGCGGCCTGATCCTCCCCGTGGACCGCCTTGTTCCCGAGCTCGAACGCCGCGGCGTGCGCACGATCATCGACGGCGCCCACGCCGCGGGCTTCGTCCGCGCCCTCGATCTCTCCGCCCTCGGCGCCAGCTACTACACCAGCAACTGTCACAAGTGGCTCTGCTGCCCCAAGGGTTCCGCGTTCCTGTGGGTGCGCGAAGACCGGCAGAAGGGATTCCGTCCGCTCGTGCTCTCGAATTTCGCAGAGAAGCCCATGCCCGGGCGCGAGCCCTTCCTGACCGAGTTCGACTTTGTCGGCACCAACGACGTCACGCCGTTCATGGCGATCCCCGACGCGATCGAATTCATGGGCAAACTTTTCCGCGACGGCTGGCCCGCCGTCTTCGATCACAACCGGGCGTTGCTCTTGAAGGCCCGCGAGATCCTCTGTCGCGAGTGGAACGTCGAGCCCCCCGCCCCCGAGTCGATGCTCGGGAACCTCTGCACGCTGCGCCTCCCCGAGCACCCCGAACCTCTGCGCTCCAAGCTCGCGGCCCGAAGAAGCAGGTACCACGACGCCCTGCAGGAAGCACTGATCGAACGCCACCGCATCCAGGTCCCGGTCTGGAACGTCGCGGGTAAGGGCCGGACGATCCGCATCAGCGCGCAGGTGTACAACTCGGTCGGGCAGTACGAATACCTCGCGGCAGCCGTGGCCGAAGAACTCGCGCGCGAAAGATCCGCGGGCTCACCGGCACTCTGAAAGACTGAGCACATCCGCGTTGCCAGGCACGCCCTCCGGGCGAGGAGTTGCACGGCCCGATCCCGATGAACGAATCGGATCGCCTTGCCCCCGAGCCGAGTCTTTGATTTCTCGCCGTGAATGCCCTCGACACCATCGCCGCGATCGCGTCACCGCCGGGGCGCTCGGCGCGCGCGGTGGTTCGGATCTCGGGCCGGGGCACGCGGCCGTTGCTGAGAGATCGATTCGTCCACGCCACGGAAGCGGTTGGGCACGAGGTCGGCGGCGCGGGCGCGATGACCGCTCGCTTCCGCCTCGCCGGTTCCCTCGAACTCCCCTGCCTTCTCCTCACGTACCGCGGGCCGCGCTCCTACACCGGCGAGGACGCCGCGGAGATCCTCATCCCGGGCAACCCCGTGCTCGGCGAGCGTGTGCTCTCGAGCCTGCTCGAAACTCCCGGCGTGCGCCTGGCCAGGCCCGGCGAGTTCACCGCCCGCGCGTACCTCAACGGCAAGCTCACGCTCGACCGGGCCGAGTCCGTCGGCGCACTGATCGGCGCGCGCAATGCCGAAGAACTTGCGGCGGCACGGCGGCTCGCCGAGGGCCGCACCGGCGACCTTCACCGCCGCTGGACCGCGGAGGTCGCCGCGCTGCTGGCGCTTGTCGAGGCCGGGATCGACTTCACCGACCAGGAGGACGTCGTCGCCATCGCGCCCGAGTCGCTCGCGGCCCGCCTCGAAGCGCTGATCGCCGAGATCCGCGCACACCTTGGCGCTGCCGCGGGCGATGAACCGGCCCGGGAAGCGCCGACGGTCGTCCTCGCCGGCGCACCCAACGCCGGCAAGAGCACGCTGTTCAACGCGCTGCTCGGGCACCGGCGCGCGATCGAGTCTCCGGAGGCCGGCACCACCCGCGATGCGCTCCGCGAAACGCTCGACCTCTCGCGCGACGCCCCCGGCGCGCCGGCCGTCACGCTCATCGATCTCCCCGGGCTCGACGGCGCGCCCGGCACCGGAATCCACGCCGCGGCACAGAAACAAGCCCGAAACGAGATCTCCCGCGCCGACCTCATCATCCACTGCGACCCCGCCGGGCGCTTCGCCGAATCGGAACTGCCGGTCGACCGCGATCGCCCGGGACGACCCATCATCCGCGTCCGCACCAAGGCCGATCTCGCACACAGCGCCCCGGCGTCCGACCTTTCTCTTTCGACCTCCGATATTCCGGTGTGCGCTCTCGACGGCTGGAACCTGCGCGCCCTGCGCCGCGCCATCGCGGACCAGGCCCGCGGCTCATCCACCGCCGCGTCGTCCACCGTCCCCGCCCGCCACCGGCGCGCCCTCTTCGCGGCGCTCACAGCTCTCACCGCCGCGGCGGGCCTCGCCCCGGGATCGCGTCATAACCCGGAACTGGTCGCCGATCGCCTGCGCGAAGCCGCCGAGCCGCTGTCCGAGCTCATCGGCCGCCTTTCCATCGAGGACATTCTCGGCCGCGTCTTCTCGACGTTCTGCGTTGGCAAGTAGGCGCCGCTGGGGTGATGAAGCTGATGGAGGTGATGGAGGAGACGTCGATGAGAAGTCAACCCCTCACCTTCGCTGCTTCTTCAAGGAACTCCTCCAAGTAGCGCGCCTCGAACGCCTCCACCGCGGCCAGCGTCGACTCCGCGTCCGCTCCCCAGCAGCACGCCGCGACGTCCACGAGGTCCGGGTCCATCTGGACGAGGTACACATCCTCGACCGCGAGCACGCTGGGGAGCTTGTCGGCCAGGTACGCCGTCAGCGCGTTCACGTCCGGCCCGCCCACCGAGATCGTCGGGCGCGAGCGCAGCGGCTCGTTGTTCAGGTACCACAGGTCGGAGCACACCAGGGGCGTCAGCGGGTGCGGCCGGCCGTGCTTCTCCGGCCCGAACCGCTCGTTCAGGCGCGCCATCACCCGCTCGCGCAGCCGGTACGCGATGGCCCGGTCGTAGGTCTCGGCCCGCAGGTGCGCCCCGGTGACGATCAGGAGCAACCGCTGGAGCGAGATCGCCTCCCCGTTGTGCGCAAACACCGCCATGCCGGTCCTCCATGACCCGCCCGGATTCGCAAGACTATCACACAGATCGGCTGGCCGCGAGCCCGCCTCCCCGGGACAATGCAGCCCATGCCCAGCACCCCCAGCACCCCCCTCCCCGTCTCCGAAGACACGCACCTCCCGCAGCCCGAGAGCATCCCCGCGCCGCCCGAATCGGCCACCGCGGTCAAGGAGCGTCCCGCCCCGTCGCGCGGCAGGGTCGAGCACCTTCCGCCGTGGCGCGTGCTTCTCCACAACGCCGACGAGCCCACCATGGACTACGTCGTGGCGACTCTCGTCGAACTCACGCCTCTGAACTCGACCCGCGCCTTCACCGTCATGATGGAAGCGCACACGACGGGTGTCGCGCTGGTTCTGGTGACGCACCGCGAGCGCGCCGAGCTTTACCGCGACCAGTTCCGGACCAAGCGGCTGACCGTCACGATCGAGCCGACCGAGTCCTGAACGACGGCGGACCGACCGAAAATCCCATGGGCCGAGAACGAAGCACGCCCGGGAATGTTGCGCTTCGGGCGGTCCCGCGCGGCCGATTACCGGACGCCGGCGAAGCGACGGCATGCGCGTAAGTGTTTGCAGCAAATAGACTTGAACGATGGCGACGGGCCGGTACATTTGAACTGTTCCGCCCGCTCGCGAGCGATCAGGAGAGAGCGCTCGCGCCGCGTGCACCGGCTTCGTTCAAAGGGAGAGAAAGACATGCGCCGTTCCGCCGCCGCCGTTGCCGCGCTCTGCGCGGGCGCCCTGCCCGTCGTCGCGCTGGCCGACAAGATCTCGCTGACCGCGACCATCCGGGATTTCAAGGGCTGGAACGAGGCGGGCGGCCACATCGACTTCCAGAACGTGATCGGCACGGACAAGGGCTTCGTGGCGCCGACCATCGGCGCGGGCCGCAAGCCCGTCTACGCCGGCGGCGCGGGCACCCTTACGACGCACGGGGCCGCGGCGTTCGACCAGTGGTACCGCGACACCCCCGGGGTCAACATGACGCTCGGCCACTCGTTCCAACTCGACAACGGCGGCTCGGGGAGCATCTACACGTTCACCAGCGGGAGCTTCTTCCCCATCGACAACCAGCTCTTCGGCAACACCCCCGGCTTCTCGCACAACTACCACTTCACGTTCGAGCTGCACAACCAGTTCACCTACGAGCCCGGTCAGTTCTTCACCTTCTCCGGCGACGATGACGTCTTCGTCTTTATCAACGACCAGCTCGTCGTTGACCTGGGCGGCGTGCATACGACGCAGAGCGCCTCAATCAACCTCGACACGCTCGGCCTCACCCCGGGCCAGACGTACAACTTCGATTTCTTCTTCGCGGAGCGCCACACCACCCAGTCGAACTTCACGATCACGACGTCGATCGTCTCGGCCCTGGTGGTCATCCCGCTCCCCTCGGCGGCGGGGGCGGGCCTGGCGGGCCTGGGTCTCCTGGCCTTCCGCCGGCGCACCCGCTGAGGCCGGCCGGAACACGTTGACGTTCAGTGTGCGCGCCCGCGCCTCCGGTGCGCGGCCGTCACCAGGCCGACCACGAGTGCCGCGTGAGCGCCGGGCGCCGGGCAGCACGCCGCGGGCTCGGCCGCCGGAGCGGCGCACCCGTGGAGCGCCCGGACCACCACGCGCCCGATTGAGCCGGGGAAGTCGAGCCGCAGGACGCTCGACGGCCCCCCCACCACGCGCCCGATCAGGATCCCCGTGCTCGAGTACGCCTCGATCACGGTGATGGGCGCATCGGCGTCGAGACGCACCGTCAGGCCGTGCATCCAGTTTCCCGAGCGGTCCGTCAGCGCCCACGCGGCGCCCGGGCCTTGAAACTCCGGCGCGGCCCCGGCGCCGCCGCACGCCTCCAGGCCGATCAGGTCGAGAGGGACGATGGCCCTGGCCGCGGCGATGGTGCCGCGGCCGGACCGCGCGATGAGGCCGGTGGCGCTGTGCGCGTCCTCGATCATGAACAGAGAGCCGCCCGCGCCGGCGTGCGTGTGCCAATCGCCGTCGCGCGGCAGGGTGGTTTCCGCCCCCGCCGCCGGGACCCGGGCCAGAACGAGGATGAGGAGGCCCGCCCTGAGCACGGCCACTCTCCCGTCCGGTCGCGCCTATGCCGCGCCTCATTGCTAACCATGGCGCGCTTTCGGACGGTTGTCAATAAAACCTGCGCGCTGCGCGCATGGGCCGCGAAGTGAGCGGGCACGAACGCGCCACGAAAAAAGCCCCGCCGTGCGGGGCGGGGCTCGTTCAAGGCCGGGCGTGTTCAGCGGTCGGCGTCTCAGGGTCTCACGGGAAGATGCCGCGCTGCTCGTACACCTGGCAGAGCCGCTGGAGGGCCGCGATGTACGAGGCGGTGCGGAGATCGCAGTTGTGCTTCTGGCGCGCCTCGCGGGTGCGGCGGGCGGCGCCCACCATGTGCTTGTTGAGCCTCTCGTCGACCTCGGGGAGTTCCCACGTCTGGCAGGTCCGGTTCTGCACCCACTCGAAGTAGGAGACGGTCACGCCGCCGGCGTTGCAGAGGATGGCGGGGAGCACCTCGACGCCGCGCTCCATGAGGACCTTCTCGCCGGCGGGCGTGGTCGGGGCGTTGGCGCCCTCGGCGACGACCTTGCAGTCGAGCCACCCGGCCTCGGTCTCCTTGATCATCTGCTCGAGGGCGGCGGGGATGAACACGTCCACGCGCGTCTTGTAGAACTCTTCCTTCGAGATCGCGCTCGCCTTGGCGTAGCCCTTCACCCCGCCGCGCTGCGCGACGTAGTCGGCCAGGTCGTGGGCGTCGATGCCCTTGTCGCTGCGGATGAAGCCGGTGTGGTCGGCCACGGCGATCATCTTCGCGCCTTTGTCCTGGAAGATCTTGCCCGACCACGAGCCCACGTTGCCGTAGCCGAGGACGCTGAAGGTGCACTGCTCGGGCTTCAGGCCCAGCTCGGGGAGCATCTCGATGAGCGTGTCCACCACGCCCTGGCCGGTGGCCTTTTCGCGCCCGACGCTGCCGCCGTACTCGACGGGCTTTCCGGTGATGACGGCGGTCGCGTCCTTGCCGCCGATCTCGGAGAGGAAGGTGTAGGTGTCGGCGATCCAGGCCATGTGCTGGGCGTTGCTGCCGACGTCGGGGGCGGGGATGTCGTAGTCGGGGCCGATGTTGTGCGCGATCGCGCTGGTGAAGCGGCGGACGATGCGCTCCATCTCGGTCTTGCTGTGCTGGCGCGGGTCCACCTTGATACCGCCCTTGCCGCCGCCGTAGGGGACGCCGACCAGCGAGCACTTCATGGTCATGAGGAACGCGAGGCTCTTGACGTCGTCGAGGTGCACGTCCTGGTGGAAGCGGAGGCCGCCCTTGTACGGTCCCAGGGCGTTGTTGTGCTGGACGCGGTAACCCTTGAAGAGCTTGAACTTCCCGTCGTCCATCTTGACGGGGAAGTTCACCATGATCTCGTTCTTGGGCTGGGCGAGGATGATCTTGAGGTAGTGCGGGAGCTCCATCACGTCCGCCGCGTAGAGCATCGAGCCCACCGTCTGCCGGTACAGGTTGTTGGGGTCGGTCGGGAAGGACAGCTCGTCGTAGATCGGGCTGGAGTACTGGCTGGGGGCGGCGTTCTTGACCTTGGGACTCTTCGACGGCGTGGCAACGGCTGACATGTCGGGTTCCTTCGAGCGTTTGCGGGCGACCCGGGGAGGGGGGCGGCGGCCCGCGGCGCTGGGGGAGACGGCGCATCCGGGGGCTCCCTCCCGGCCCCCGTGGCACGGTCCGCGGGGTCCAGATGCTAGGGCGCCGGGCCGCCGCTTTCGTGACGATCGCGACCCGCCCAACAATCGGCGATGATCCTGTACCTCGCGGCCGACCTCCTCTGGGCGACGAAGATCAAGGGCGCGACGGAGGCGCTGGGCATCCCGGCCCGCCCGGTGCGTTCCCTCGACATGCTCGAGGCCCGGCTTGCCGAACGCACCCCTGCCGCCCCGATCGATGCGATTCTTCTCGACCTCGAGAAGCCCGACGAGGCCTTCGCGATGGTGGAGCGGCTGCGCGGGGCGCGGGCCACGGACGCGGACCGACGGGTCCGCATCGTCGCGTTCGGACCGCACGTGCTGACGGAGCTCTTTGAGAGGGCGAGGAAAGCCGGGGCAGACCGGGTGCTGGCGCGTGGAGCGCTCGACCGCAACCTTGCGGAGGTGCTGGCGGGGCTGACGGAGCGGGCGGGGCAGGGGGGGCGCTGATCGGAGTACGGGCGTCGCGCGCGGGCGTTGATTTGGGGTATTCTGTGGGGGGAGGTTCAGGTGGACAATCAAGCGACGCCCGCGGCGAAGGTCTGCCGCGTCTGCAATCAGGACGTTTCGAAGAAGCCGCGTCAGAAGGATGCGCAGGGGCGGTACGTCTGCCAGGAGTGTCTGGACAAGGCCAAGACAAGGGACGGGAACGCCGGGCGCGCGGCGGCGAGCGCCGACGCCAACGGCGTCGACCCGGGCCTGGCCGCAGCGCTGGCGGGCGTGGACCAGACGGCCATGTCGCCCTGTCCCGGCTGCGGGACGCTGCTCAAGCCCGACGCGGCGCTGTGCACGAACTGCGGGTTTGACCTGAGCAAGGGCAAGGCGATCAAGACGCGCGTTCAAGAGCTCTCGGCCCGCGAGCGCAGCGCCGTGGAGAAGCCGGTCAAAGAGCGACGCAGGATCGGTGTAAGCATCACGCTCGAACCCGGTCATGTGTTCACCGTGCTCGTGCTCGGTATGGTCGGCCTCGCGGCCTATTCGTACACCGATATCCACGGCACGGTGCTCATGGGCATCGCGACGGCGTGCATGTACTACGCCGCTCTGATCACAATGATCGTCTGCGCCTTCAAGGATGAAGACGGCGGCTGGGCCATCCTCGGAATCCTCTCCCTGGTGTTCGGCGTGGCCTATTTCGGTGTGCTCTATTACATCTTCTTCAGGAGCGACCGGGGCATGGTTCGGGCCCTGACGTTCGCGACATTTATTTCGTTCTTTCTGATGGGAATCGTGATGTTCGGTCACATCGACCGCGAGATGAAGAACCCGACCCCCGCATCGGAAGTGGAGGAGGACGCCGGGGTTGACGAATCGGAAGATGGCGCTGACGCCGGGACGGAGGATCCCGGTCCCCCAGTCTGAATGAACACCGTGAGTTCCTGTGCGAGCCGATATTGACGCCGGCCACTCCGCCGCTATCCTCACCCCGTGCATCAAGAGTCCCGGAGGCGCTCCAAGCTCCGGGCGGCAACCGAGCCCGCGAAATCGCGTGAGCCACGGTGCCGGGGTCAGCCCCGAAAGGGGAACGATGCGGCCGGGTGCCCGTGGCACCCAGCAAAACAGGGAGTTTTCTCCCTCTTTGCCCAAGGCCGGCCCGCGATTGATGCCGTGAGGAGTTCACGGCATGTCGCTCCGTACACATTCTGAAGCGTCCGAGTTGTCCGACTGTTCAGGCACCGAACCTGCGGGCACGGGTGGCACCGTGCCCGCGCTCAGCACGCTCGCGGTGCGCGGCGGGCTCTCGCCCGACCCTGCGAGCGGCGCGATCGTGCCGCCCATCGTGCAGAGCACGACGTACGTACAAGACGCTGTCGGGCTTGATCGCGGCCACACGTACTCGCGCGCCAGCAACCCGACGGTGTCGGCGCTCGAAGCCGCGCTCGGCGCGCTGGAGGGCGCGCTCCCCGCGGCGTGCTTCGCGAGCGGACTCGCCGCGACGCACGCGCTCTTTCTTGCAACGCTGAAGTCCGGCGACCACGTCGTCGTGAGCGATGTCGTGTACGGCGGGACGTACCGCCTGCTCGAAGAAGTGCTGATGAACTTCAGCGTCGGCGCGAGCTTCGTCGATACGTCGCGCCCCGAGGAGATCGCCCGCGCGCTCCGACCGACGACGAAACTCGTCTTCGTCGAAACGCCCGGCAACCCGACGCTGAAACTCTCCGACATCCGCGCCGCGGCAGCGATTTCGCACGCGCAGAGGGCTCTCCTGATTGTGGACAACACCTTTCTCACGCCCTGCGGCCAGCGCCCACTCGACCTCGGCGCCGACGCGTGCGTGTACTCGACGACCAAGCACATCGAGGGACACAACGGCGCGATCGGCGGCGCCGTGACGACGCGCGACGCGGCCTTGCTCGAAAGACTGCGCTTCATCCGCAAGACCGTCGGCTCGATCCAGGCGCCCTTCGATGCGTGGGTCACGCTGCGCGGCGTCAAAACGCTGCCGATCCGCCTGCGCCAGCACTCGGAGAACGCCCTCGCGGTGGCCCGCTGGCTTGAGCGGCATCCGCTGGTCGAGCGCGTCGAGTACCCGGGCCTCGAGACCTGCCCGCAGCGCGGGTTCGCGAAGAAGCAGCATCTGCGCGACGGGGGCATCATCGCGTTCGAGGTGCGCGGCGGCGAGTGTGCCGGGCGGGCGGTCATGAACAGCGTGCGGCTGTGCTCGCTGGCCGAGAGCCTCGGCGCGGTCGAGACGCTCATCACGCACCCCGCGACCATGACGCACGGGTCGATCCCGGCGGCGCAGCGGCGCGCGGTCGGGATCAGCGACGGGCTGGTGAGGTTGTCCGTCGGATTGGAAGACCCGAAGGACATCATCGCCGACCTCGCGCAGGCGCTCGACAAGGCGAGCGACTCGACGTGCCACGACCATCGGGTTCCTCCCCATAGTCGTGCCGAGCGTCAGTCGGCATCGAATACACGAGCGGAGTTGCTCGACACGACTTTGCCGGAGAAACCGGTAAAGTCGTGGCACGATGGGCGCTCCGTCGCACCTGTCCTCGCCGGCGCGAAGGGAGGTGCGCGATGAGCGTGAGCACGATCGCCGTCCTGAAGTTTGGAAGCTCCGTTCTTCCCGATGAATCACGCCTCGCGGACGCTGCCGAGGAAATCCGTGCGTGGCGCGAGCGCGGGTACCGCGTGGTCGCGGTGGTGTCGGCGCTCGGTGACACCACCGACCGCCTGATCGCCAAGGCCGCGTCGGTCACGACCGAGGCCGACGAGGTCGCGTACGCCGCGCTGCTCGCGACCGGCGAGGCGACGGCGACCGCGCTCCTGGCGCTCGCGCTCGGCGGCGCCGGCCTTCCCGCCAACGTCCTCGACCCCGGCGCGATCGGCCTCGAGACCAGCGGGAAGCGCACGGACGCCACGGCCGCCGATCTCGACGTGGTCGCCGTCCATCGGGCCCTGGCGGACCGTCCGGTGCTGGTGATCCCCGGGTTCATCGGGCGCGATTCGCTCGGGCGCGCGACGCTGCTGGGGCGCGGCGGGTCGGACCTGACGGCGCTGTTCATCGCCGACCGGCTTCGCGCCGACGCGGTGCGGCTGGTGAAGGACGTGGACGGGCTCTACGACCGCGACCCCTCCGCCGAGCCGGCCCTGGCCCGCAAGTTCCTCGACGTGACGTGGGAAGAGGCGCTCTCGCTCAGCGAAGGGATCGTGCAGCACAAGGCGGTGCGCTTTGCCCGCGACCGCGGGCTGGAGTTCTACGTCGGATCGCCGGGCGGGGGGCGCGGCACGCTGGTCGGGCGCGGACCGACGGTGTTCGAGGATGAACCGGAAGCGGGGTCGCTCGATCAACGCATCGGCACGGCGAGCGGTTCGAACGCGGCCTTGTGTCCCATCACCGGAGACGCCGCATGAACATCCGGACGCAACTGGTCGCGTTCGAAGGCTGTCCCGACGATCCCTTCCGTCCCGTGGCGACCCCGATCTACCAGACGGCGACGTTCGAGCAGGACTCGGCGCTGGAGTTCGGTCGCTACGACTACTCGCGCAGCGGGAACCCGACGCGGGCGGTGCTCGAAGCGCAGATCGCACGGCTCGAGGGCGGGACGCGCGCGTTCGCGTTCTCGAGCGGGCTCGCCGCGATCGCCGCCGTGACGAGGCTGGTGAAGCCCGGCGATGAGATCGTCGCGGGCGACGACCTGTACGGCGGGACGTACCGGCTGCTGTCGAGGTTGCTGGAGCCGCAGGGCGTGATCGTGAAGTACGCCGACCTCGCGGACCTGGATGAGGCGCGCGCGGCGATCGGGCCGCGCACAAGGCTCGTGCATTGCGAATCGCCGACCAACCCGCTCCAGCGCGTGTGCGACATCCGCGGGCTCGCCTCGATCGCGCACGGTCACGGCGCGCTGCTCAGCGTGGACGCGACGGCGATGAGCCCGTACCTGATGAAGCCGCTGGAGCTGGGCGCCGACTTCTCGATCCACTCGGCGACCAAGTACCTGTGCGGGCACAGCGATGTGTCGGCGGGGAGTGTCTCGGTGCGGGAGGCGGGGATCGCGGAGCGCCTGTACCTGGTGCAGAACGGCGAAGGGGCGGGGCTCGCGCCGTTCGACTCGTACCTCCTGCTGCGCGGCATGAAGACGCTGGCGCTGCGCGTGGAGGCGCAGCAGGCGTCGGCGCGCAGGATCGCCGAGTACCTGCGCGGGCACGTGGCCGTGAAGCGGGTGTTCTTTGTCGGGCTCGAAGAGTGCGCGGGAAACGCGCTCCACGCCTCGCAGGCGCGGGGGCCGGGGGCGGTGGTGTCGTTCACCACCGGATCGCTCGAGCGCTCGCGACGCGTCGTCGAATCTCTGAAGCTGTTCCCGATCACGGTGAGCTTCGGGGGCGTGGGGTCGTCGGCGAGCCTGCCGTGCCGGATGTCGCACGCGAGCATCCCGGAGCGCGTGCGGCTGGCGCGCGAGCTGCCCGAAGACCTGGTGCGGCTGTCGATCGGGATCGAGGATGTGCAGGACCTGATCGCGGATTTGGACGGCGCGCTGATGAGTCCGAGCCAAGAGAACGCGGAGCGGGCGGAGAGCGCGGAGGGACGCGGAGAGAGTGCGCAGTCGAAGCCGAGGGAACTCGAAGGGCTCGGAGCGTGCGAAGAAGCGCCCGCGTTGATCTCGTCGAGGCCTTCGCGCTCCTCCGTGCGTTCGAGTTGAGGACCGTGCCTTTTCTCCGTGCCGCTCCGCGACACTTCGCGCCCTCCTCGTTCGCCTTTGATGCTCGCCCGTTGAAACAGGAGCCGCCATGAGCCTGGAATCGTTCGAGAGAATCGCGGTCGTCGGCGCCACCGGCGCCGTGGGGACCGAAGTGTTGCGCCTGCTCGAAGAGCGTGGTGTGCCGGCGGAGCGCGTACTCGCGCTGGCGTCGGCGAAGTCCGAGGGCGTGGCGATCGAATACGCCGACGGGATGCTGACCGTGCGTGAGACGAGCGATGGCACGCTCGAGGGCGCCGACCTCGCGCTGTTCTGCGCGAGCGCCGCGGTGTCGCGCCGCTTTATCCCGGGCGCGGTCGAGCGCGGCACGCTGGTGGTGGACAACTCGTCGGCGTTCAGGATGCAGGAGGGTGTGCCGCTGGTCGTGCCGGAGGTGAACGGGGAGTTGATCGACGGCACGGACGGGAATGCGGGGCGGCTCATCGCGAATCCGAACTGCTCGACGATCCTTCTGCTGGTCGCGCTCGAGCCCTTGCGGCGCGCGTTCGGCATCGAGCGGATCGTGGTGAGCACGTACCAGGCGGTGTCGGGGGCGGGGGCCAAGGGCATGGAGGAGTTGGTCGAGCAGACTAGAGGCGAACTGTGTGAAGCGACGGTCAATCGTGCCGCGACGTTGGCGGTGCCTCCGCGATGGTCGTGCGGAGCGGCGAACGGCGTGACGGCGGACGCCAGTGGTATTCATCCGGAGGAACCGGAAAGTCGTGGCACGGCTCGGGCTTCGATCTTTCCTGAGCCCTGCTCGTTCAACGTGTTCAGCCACAACTCGGCGGTTGATGTCGAGAGCGGGCTCAACGTGGAGGAGCAGAAGCTCATCGATGAGACCCGGAAGATCTGGAACGATGAGTCGGTGGCCATCTCGCCGACGTGCGTGCGCGTGCCGGTGCTGCGGGCGCACAGCGAGGCCGTAACGGTGACGGTGCACGAGCACGCGACAGTCGAGGAGGTCCGTGCCGCGCTGAGGGCGGCGCCCGGCGTAGAGGTAATCGACGATCGTGCGGGGAACTGTTTCCCCACGCCGCGCAAGGCGACCGGGAGAGACGGGGTGCTCGTCGGGCGCGTTCGGCGCGATCCCGCGGCCGCGGTGACAGGCGCGGGGAGGACGCGCGGGTTCAGCCTCTGGCTGTGTGGAGACCAACTGAGGAAGGGCGCCGCCTTGAACGCGGTGCAGATCGCGGAACGCGTTGGAGCGATGCGGACCGAGTCGGCCCCCGTACGGATGACGGTCCCTCCCGGGGCATTCGGCGCCGCCGGGCTCAGGAGCCCGTACGGGCGTGACGTTCGGGATTGAGCTTAGCGTGCCCGCCTACACTTGCCGCGGTGGGTCGGCCGGTCCGTTGTGTGTGGCGCGTTCGCGTCAGCGGAACCCTGAAGAGTCACCGAACCGCCCCTTCGGGGCCGGGTCATTGGTCGGCGCGCGGTCCGGCGGCGTTCCCTGCCGCGGACGGGCGTGCGGGCCGGGGCCCGTGATGCTGTCTCTCCCTGCCGATCGGCCGCGGCGGGGGTCGAGAGGGCGTCCAAGAGAGCACGCACAACATGATCGATGAGAACCTGATCGCGTCCCTGGGGATGTCGGACTCCGAGGCCGAGGCGATGGTCGCGCAGGCCTACGGCAAGAAGCTCGGCGGCGGGGCCACGTACATGGACTCGCTGCTGGACCAGAAGGTCGCGGACCTTTCGCCCAACCGGGTCATCAAGGGCAAGATCATCGGGTACGCGGGCGACGACGTGGTCGTCGAGGTCGGCCTCAAGAGCGAGGGCCTGGTCCCGAAGGAGGAGTTCGAGGGGATCGAGATCAAGGTCGGCGACACGCACGACTTCCTGCTCGAGTCGGTCGAGGGCGAGGGGGGGCTGATCCAGCTCTCCAAGCGCAAGGCCGACCGGATGATGTCGTGGCAGCGGATCATGGACACCACCAAGGAAGGCGACGTGGTGGAAGGCACCGTGATGCGCAAGATCAAGGGCGGCCTGCTGGTGGACATCGGCGTGCCGGTCTTCTTGCCCGCATCGCAGGTCGACGTGCGCCGCCCGGGCGAGATCGGCGACTACATCGGGCGCAAGGTGCGGGCGAGCATCCTGAAGATCGACATGGAGCGCCGCAACATCGTGATCTCGCGGCGCAAGCTGATCGAGGAGGAGCGCGAGACCGCCAAGAAGCGGCTGATGGAGACCCTGAAGGAGGGCGACATCGTCTCGGGCGAGGTCAAGAACATCGCCGACTTCGGCGCGTTCATCGACCTGGGCGGCATCGACGG
>CAZCPB010000050.1:0-19194 GCA_964500365.1 uncultured Phycisphaeraceae bacterium | reverse complement strand
GACTGGAAGACGCGCGACAGGCCCCGGGCGTAGTTCACTTCCGCCGGCGTCGGGTCGGCGACGGCCTGGGCGCGGCAGTCAACGGCGGGACAAAGCGTCGAGAGCGCGGCGGCGATGAGCAGCGCGACTCGTGCGATGGATCGGGTCATACTCGTGGTACTCCCTGACGGTCGGGGCGGTTCTCGGCACGGGGGACCCGGCATCCCGACGAGCGCCGGGCCGGCGCATCATGTCCGGCCGTACTCTGCCCACGTGGACGAGGTCTCGGTGACGCGGATGCGCTCGAGGCGCAGCTCCGGCCTGAGGCGGTGGGTCCGCCCGTTCTCGCCGTAAAGATCCCCTCCGGCGGCGAGCACCCCCGCCAGTTCCTCATAGATGTGCCGGGCGAGGACTTCCGTCGTGGGGTCCTGGTCCTCGAACTCGACCAGCCTCTCGCCGGCGGACCCCGACTCGCGGAGCGCGCGGGCGGCCGGGTCGCGCGAGTTCACGGCCAGGGCGTGGTCGAAGCGGTCGATGATGGCGCGGACGGCGGCCTTGATCGCGGCAAAGTCGCAGACCATGTCCGAGCCGTCGAGCGTTTCGCAGGCGATCACGACTTCGATGCGCCGGCTGTGGCCGTGGGGGTGGCGGCAGCGGCCCTCGTGCTTCATCAGCATGTGGCCGGTCTCGACCTCGAACGACTTGCAGACGCGGTAGATCATGCCGGTGCAAGGGTATTCGGGCGGGGACGGGGGTCAGGGGTCACGGGGCGCGCAAAAACGACGAGGGACAGGGGTGAGCCTGTCCCTCGTGAGAATCCGTGGCGTTCAGAGGCTTCAGCGGCGGCGGCGCGCGGCGAGCAGGCCGCCGAGGCCGATCAGGCCGAGCGAGGCCGGGGCCGGGACAACCTGGCCGCGGATCTCCCCACCCGGGCGGAACACGCTGTGCACGTTCACATAGGTGAGGCCGTTGATCATGTCCTGGATCTGCTGGGCGGTGAGCACGCCGTTGCCGGAGATCGTGCCCGAGGTGCCGCCGACGGGCGTCAGCCCGACGATGACGCCGGCGTTGACGCCGGGTGCCGCGGCACCGTGGATGTGCGCGGCAGTGACGTTGCCGATCAGGTTGTTGAAGGTGCCGTTCACGGTGACCGCGCCCGACAGCGTGTCGAGTTGGACCGTGCACTCACCCCAGCCCGGCGTGGCCACTGGCGGAACTTCCTGCAGGCCGTCCATCATGAACTCGTACGTGATGATGTCCGCCTGTGCCGCGCCGGTCAGGGCGAGGCCGGCCGCGGCGGCGACGGCGAGGGGAACCAAGCGCATGTCGTCTCTCCTACACCAAATGTGCCCGGATGCGCAGGCGCGGAAGTTCCTGGGTACCACTCGTACCGACCGCACCGGGAGATCAACGGCCCCAGAATACCGCGCGGGTGCAGTGTTGCAATTGGAATCTGGCGAGTTGGGTTCGGCATCGATCCGGTACCGGGCCCTCTTGGAGCCTTGCGGGGCACCCCGCGGAGAACGTCGGCGTGCTTAAAAGAAAAAAAAGGGCAACCCGGTCGGCCGGGTCGCCCCTGTGTTGCCCCGTGGGCGGTTCGCCATTCCGTCAGACTTCAGCATCCATCGACGAAGTGCTGCACGAACTCGTCGAAGTCTTCGCCGGTGACGAAGGTGTCGCCGTTGAAGTCAGCGCCCATGTCACCGATCTCGAAGAGCGCCACGAACTCGTCGAAGTCCTCGCCGGTCACGAAGCCGTCGTGGTTGAAGTCGGCCGGGTAGCGGGTGGTGAAGGAGAACGATGCGGGCGTCGAGGCGGTCGAGCCCGAGTTGTTCACGGCCGTGACGCCCCAGTAGTACGTGGTGCAGTCGGCGAGCGTCGCGCCGGGAACGACGTAGGAGGTCGAAGTAAGGCCCGAGGCGGTCAGGATCGGGCTGGTGAGGCCGGGGTTGTCGGCGATCTTGACCGTGTAGGTCGAGGCGTTGGTCGCGCTCGACCAGGAGAGCGTCGGGGTCAGGGACTGATCGAGAGCGAAGTCGTCGGGCGAGAGGAGCGAGAAGGCGCCGGGGACGGGGAGGGGCGGGATCTGGCCGCGGATCTCGCCGCCCGGGAACATGCTGGTGTGGACGTTGATGTAGGTGTTCCCCGCGAGCATGCCGTTGGCGTTGGCGACCGAGAGCGTGCCCGAGCCGGAAATGGTGCCGCTGGTGCCCCCGGTCGGGGTGAGGCCGACGATGACGCCGGCGTTGACGCCGGGCCCTGCGAGCCCGTGGATGTGCGCCGCGGTGACGGACGTGGTCGTCCCGGTGTAGGTGCCGGTGACCGAAACGTTGCGGGTCACGGTGTCCAGCGTGACCTGGGCGGTGCCGGTCGCGGTGGACGCGTTGGGGGGAACTTCCTGGGCGGAATTCAGGGTGATGTTCCAGACCACGATGTCGGCGCGGGCGCTGCCCACGACCGCCACGGCCGCAGCCGCGGCAAGCACCAAGAGTCCTGATCTCATTGCTCTATTCTCCTGCTCGAAAACGGCCCGTGTGCTCTGGAAGTTCCCGGTCACAACGCGTACCGACCGCTCCGGGCATGAAGTCTGTTTCAGCCTAACGGGGGCGGCCGCGCTTGACAACCCGAATTGTCACAGAACGTGAGTTCCCGACAGCGCTTAGAGAAGAGTCGCTCTGTAGAATCGTTGTTCGTGTGGCGTGTGGTGGAAACGCATCGTGGCCGGGTCCTGCTGCCGGAAACCCGGCAGGCGTGAATCCAAGTGATAGGGAACCGGATGGGCCGGGCCCGCCCCGGGGCAGGTCGGGCCCTCTCCGGAGGGGAGCTTCCGCGTGTGGAAATGGCTGGTGGCGGTGTTCCTCGTGATCGTCGCCGGCTGCGCCGGGGGCGGGTGGTGGTTCAAGAGTTCGGGCCGGCTTGACAAAGTGATGGAGCAGTTCCGGCCGGACCTGAAGGCGACGCCGGTGCGGCTGGAAAAGTGCGCGGTGGGGAACCTGGTGCGGACGGTGAGCGCGCCGGGGCTGACCGAGCCCAAGACCAAGGTGTCGATCAGCGCGCAGGTGAGCGCGCGGATCATCGCGATGCCCTTCCGCGAGGGGCAGGACGTCAAGAAGGGCGACGTGATCGTGCGGCTGGACGCGCGCGACCTGGCCGCGGCGCTCGACTCGGCCAAGGCCCAGCTCAAGATCGAGCAGGCGCGGGTCGAGGGCGCCTCGGCGCAGCTCGCCAACGCGGCGTCGGAGCTGGGCCGGCGGCGCGAGCTCTTCTCGAGCAAGGACATCAGCAAGGCCGACCTCGACCAGGCGGAGGTCGACTACACGCGGGCCGAGACCGCCCTGCGCCAGGCCCAGTTCTCCATCGAGATCGCCAACGCGAACATCAGCCGCGCCGAGAAGGACCTCGAGAACGCGATCATCACGAGCCCGATCGACGGGACGATCATCATCCGCAACGCCGAGGTGGGCGAGCTGGTGGTGGTGGGCACGTTCAACAACGCGGGAACGGTGATCATGCAGATCGCCGACCTGTCGGAGATGCTGGTCAAGGCCAAGGTGGACGAGGCGAACGTGGCCCCGGTGCGGGTCGGGCAGAAGGCGCGGGTGACGTTCAACGCCTACCCCGACCAGAATTTCAGCGCCGAGGTGCAGGCGATCAGGCTGCAGCGCCAGCTCGACCGCGACGGGACGACGTACTTCGAGGCCGAGCTGCTGCTCGAGGTGCCCAAGGGCACGCGCGTGCTCTGGGGCCTGCAGTCCAACGCGGACATCGAGGTCGAGACGATCCGCGACGTGGTGCGGGTGCCGAGCCAGGCAGTGCTCGACCGGCCGGTGGACGAGCTGCCCCTCGAGCTCCGCGACGGGGCGCAGTACGTGGACCGCAACAAGAAGTTCGCGCGGGTGGTCTACACGCTCAACGACGGAAAGGCCAGGACCGTGCCCGTGAGCGTGGGCGCCAGCGACCTGACTCACACGGTGATCCTGGGCGGACTGAAGGAAGGGGACACGATCGTGACCGGCCCGTTCAAGGCTCTCCTGAGCCTCAAGGAAGCCCAGCGGATCGTGGACGAGACGACGCTGCCGAAGAAGGACGAAGCCGGGAAGACCAAGGTCGCGGACAAGGGAGGGGCGTAACGGCCGGGTGACCCGCGACACCGCGACCGGAGACCTTTGAGCATCACGCCATGACCGTCGCCACCGCCCAACCTCGCGCCGGGAAGTCCGGCGCCCGGCCCCCCGCGTCCGGCGCGGGCTCGCCGGTGATCCGGATCCGGGGCATGGAGAAGGTCTACCGCATGGGCGCCGAGACGGTGCGCGCGCTCGCGGGCGTGGACCTCGACATCGGCCGCAACGAGTTCGTCGCGATCATGGGCGCCTCGGGCTCGGGCAAGAGCACGCTGATGAACATCCTGGGGTGCCTCGACCGGCCGACGCGCGGCGTGTACGAGCTGGCCGGCAAGCCGACGCACAAGATGAACGCCGCGCAGCTCGCGCAGGTGCGCAACGAGGAGATCGGGTTCGTCTTCCAGTCCTTCGAGCTCCTGTCGCGGGCCAACGCGCTGGAGAACGTGAAGCTGCCCCTGATCTACTCGAAGAAGTACTGGATGGGGGCGACGAAGATGGCCCGGCGCGCGATCGAGCGGGTCGGCCTGACGCCGCGCTGGCGGCACAGGCCGAACCAGCTCTCGGGCGGTCAGCGCCAGCGCGTGGCGATCGCGCGGGCGCTGGTCGGCAACCCCAGCATCCTGCTGGCCGACGAGCCGACGGGGAACCTCGACAGCAAGACCAGCGAGGAGATCATCGGCCTCTTCCGCCAGCTCCACGCCGAGGGGCAGACGATCGTCATGGTGACGCACGAGGAGGACATCGCCGGGCACGCCCGCCGCATCGTGCGGCTCCGCGACGGCAAGGTCGTGTCCGACCACCCGACCGAGACCGACCCGATCCACCAGGACTATCTGCGGCGCGCGGCCGAGCACGCCGTGACGGCCGCGGCGGGGACGGCGGTCGACGGGCAGGCCGCGCACCCGGCGCCGGGGGCCGGCGCGTGATCGTCGTGCGGCTCATCTTCCAGACCGCGTTCCTGGCGCTCGGGCAGATCTGGGCCAACAAGGTCCGCGCCATGCTGACGACGCTGGGCATCATCATCGGCGTCGCGGCGGTGATCAGCGTGGTCTCGGCCACCGACGGCCTGCAGAAGTTCGTGCTCAAGGAGTTCGCGTCGGTCGGGGCGAGCAAGGTGTGGATTTTCCCGCGCCGCCCCGAGGGCCAGCGCGACCGCTACAGCTGGCGGCAGCTGCGGATCAAGATCGAGGAAGTGGACGGCATGCTCGACCGCTGCCCGTCGCTGGCCCGCCTCACGCCGATCATGGAGCTCTCGTCGAGCGCCCAGTCCAAGGACGTGTTCCTGCAGGTGGTCTCGGTGCAGGCCGTCCGCCCGTCGTGGCACGACATCGAGGACCGGTCCGTGCTCCAGGGGCGGCAGCTCACCAGCCTCGACGAGGAGCAGCGGCGGCAGGTCTGCATCATCAACGACAAGGCGATCGGGGAACTGAAGCTCGACACCAACTGCATCGGGCAGGCGATCCTGCTGGGCGGGAGGAAGTTCACCATCGTCGGCGTGGTCGAGACCAAGACCGTCTCGCCCATGTTCGGCGGGGACGAGGCGCGCAGCGAGATGTTCATCCCCTTCCAGACGGGCCTGATGATGCGCCCCGAGCCGCGGATGTACGTCGTCGCGCAGACGAAGGCCCCCGAGCTGTACGAGGACGCCAAGGCCGAGGTCGAGTTCTACATGCGCCGGGCGCGCCAGCTCAAGCCCGACGAGCCCAACACCTTCGGGGTCGAGGCGATCGAGCAGATCATCGCGCAGTTCAAGAAGCTCTCGACGGGCCTGGCGATCTTCCTGGCCGGCATCGTCACGATCTCGCTGCTCGTGGGCGGGATCGGGATCATGAACATCATGCTCGTGTCCGTGAGCGAGCGCACGCGCGAGATCGGGCTCCGCAAGGCCGTGGGGGCCAAGCCCGGCATCATCCTGATGCAGTTCCTGGTCGAGGCGGTCACGCTCTGCCTGATCGGCGGCGCGGTCGGGCTGGTCATCGGGCAGGCCGCCGTGCTGGCCATGAAACTGATCCCCAAGAGCCCGGTGTCCGACGCCTCCACCCCCCTGTGGGCCGTGGTGCTGAGCGTCGGGTTCTCCGCCGCGACGGGCGTGCTCTTCGGGATGTTCCCCGCCGTCAAGGCCGCGCGCCTCAACCCGATCGACGCGCTGCGGCATGAATAGGGAGCGATCACGAGGGACCCCGGCCCGGCGCGCGACCCGGACTGAAAGCGCCGCCGGCGGCCGGCCAACAAGCGCGACCCGCCCGGTGCGGTATTCTCCGCGACGCTCCGCGAAGCCCCGTGATCGCCGTGGTGACCCAGCCGACATGAGAGACGAGATGAGACGATCCGCCGCGCCGCCCCTGCTGATGCTGCTCTGCGGGACCGCCGCCCTCGTGGGGGCGTGCACGAACCCGTTCACGTCGGACGAGTCCGACTACGGGCGCCTCGTGCCCCTCGACCGCTTCAAGGAGCTCGAGACGGTCGACCTGGAGAAGTACCGGAAGACGCACGGGGCCAAACCGCTGCCCGACGTCAGCCGGCCCGGCGTGGCCGAGGAGATCGCGGCCGAGCAGCGGGCGCGGTTCGACGGGCTGGGATCGGCGGAGCTGACGCTCGAGGCCTGCCGCGCGTCGGCGCTCGAGAACAACCTCGACCTGAAGGTCGCGCTGGTGTCGCCGGCGATCGCGCGCCAGTCGATCTCGGAGGAGGAGGGCCGGTTCGACGCGGCGTTCACGCTGCGGTCGTTCTACCAGAACAACGACTCGGCCACGGCGTCGGAGCTGGACAGCGCCCAGAGCACCTTCGGGCTGATCGAGCCCGGGGTGCGGCTGCCCCTGCGGACCGGCGAGACCATCAACGTCACGCTGCCCTTCTCGCGCTCCGAGACGGACAACCAGTTCTCGACGCTGAACCCGTCGTACGCGGCGGACCTGCGTTTCTCCGTGACCCAGCCGCTGCTGCGCGGCGCGGGGCGCCGGGCCAACACCGCGGGCATCCGCGTCGCCAGCTACAACACCCAGGCCGTCGCCGCCCAGACACGCCTCGAAGCGATCCGGCAGATCGCCGCGGTCGACCGCTCGTACTGGAGGCTCTTCCGCGCGCGCCAGAGCCTGGAAGTCGCGCAGAAGCAGTACGAGCTGGCCGAAACGCAGCTGCGCGCCGCCGAGCGGCTGGTCGCGGCGGGCAACGCCCCCGAGATCGAGGTCATCCGCGCCGAGTCGGGGCGGGCCGACCGCATGGAGGCGATCATCATCGCGCAGAACGCGGTGCTCCAGCAGCAGCGCGAGCTCAAGCGGATCATCAACATGCCCGGCCTGGAGATCGGCTCGGAGACGCTCGTCCTGACGGGCACCCCGCCCGACCCGGTCGAGTACGTCTTCGACACCCGGCAACTGGCCGACCGCGCCGTCGAGAACCGGATGGAGATGCTCGAGCTCGAGCTGCGCCTCGCCGCCGACGCGGTGAACATCGACTTCGCCCGCAACCAGGCCCTCCCCCTGTTCACGCTCGACTACGCCTACACCATCAACGGGCTCGGGTCGACGCGGAACCGGGCGTTCAAGACACTTGCCAAGAACAACTTCGAGGACTGGTCGGTCGGGCTCTCCGCCGAGGTGCCCATCGGCAACAACACCGCCCTGGCCGGCGTCCGCCGCGCCGTGCTCCAGCGGGTGCAGCGCCTCGCGACGCGCGAGGCCCGGGACCAGGCGATCCGCCAGGAGGTCTTCGACGCGGTGGACTCGATCCAGGCCGGGTGGCAGCGCGTGCTGGCCGCCCGCCAGGCGACCATCCTGAGCGCCCGGACGCTCGCCGCGGAGCAGCGCCAGTTCGACCTGGGCGCCTCGACCTCGCGGAACGTGCTGGACGCCGCGACGGCGCTCGCCGAGGCCCAGTTCTCCGAGATCCAGGCCCTCACCGACTACCAGATCTCGCAGGTGGACCTGGCCTTCGCCACCGGCACGCTGCTGGGCGCGGGCAAGATCCGCTTCGAGACGCTCGACGACCCCGACGCCGACATTCAGTTCAAGCGCGACGTTCTGCGGCTCGGGCCCGGCGAGGAGGACGACCAGGTCAAGACCATGCGGATCCCCGAGCCGGCACCAAGCGAACCCGGTGAGCCCACGACCACGGTCTCGCCGCAGGGCGCGACGCAGAGCCCCGCGCCGGGGCAGCCGGAACCCCCGCCACCGCCGGACGCCGAACCGCGCACGGACCCGGACTGAAGCTTTCGTGAAGGCGGACCGGCGCGGTCGGGGATCGACCCGGCCCGGGAGCCGGCGCATACTTACGCCGCACACGGAGACCCATCCATGAAGACTTCGTTCCTGGCGTTGGCGCTCGCCGCGGCCCTGGCCGCAGCAGCGGCGATGCACGAACCCCATCCCTCGCGCGGGCCCGACGCGGTCGCCGCCGTCCTCGACAAGTTCCACGACGCGGCCAGCCGCGCCGACGAGAACGAGTACTTCGGGCTCTTCGCCGACGACGGGGTCTTCCTCGGCACCGACGGGAGCGAGCGCTGGACGAAGGAACAGTTCCGGGCGTACGCCAAGCCGTACTTCTCGCAGGGCCGCGGCTGGACCTACCTGCCGCGCCCCAACGCGAGGTTCATCACGATCTCGACGGACGGATCGGTGGCGTGGTTCGACGAGATGCTCGACAACGCCAAGTACGGGGAATGCCGCGGCTCGGGAGTCCTCGTGCGCTCGGACGGGGCGTGGAAGATCGCGCAGTACAACCTCTCGGTCCCGGTGCCCAACGACCTGCTCCCGGAGGTCGCGGCCATGATCGGCAAGAAGAACGCGGCGGGCGCGCCGGGCAAGGACGGCAAGCGATGAGCGGCCCGGTTGTTGTGCTGATGCTGGCGCTGGCGGGCACCGTCGGTGCGCCGGTCGCCTCGCAGGGCGAGACCGGCCTTCGCCATGATCACGAGAACGTGCCCCGGGCGCTCGTGATCGACGCCGCCGTGCGTCGGCTGCAGCCGCCGGTCCAGCCCCCGGCCGATCCGGTCGCCGACGAGCCCGCGCCCCCGCCGGGGCCGCCACCCGCGGTCGCCAGCCGCGTGCACATGGCGAACCACTATCTCTGGGTCGACGCGCTCTTCATGCCCCTGATCGGGGACGGCCCGCGCCGCGTCGGACCGGAGAAGATCGCCGAGTTCAACCGGGAGTTCGACGCGGCAACGATCCAGTTCTTCGCGTCGAACTACCCGGGGGCGATCGCCCGGTTCGACGAACTGGGCCAGCGCATGCAGACGACCGAAGGCGGCGAGATCCCGCCGAGCATCGGTGCGCCGATCGTGGCCTCGGTCGACCCGCCCGTCTGGTGGCCGGGCAGCCCGGCCACGCCGCGGGTGCGCCTCGGGTCGTGCCTGCCGGTGGAAGCCGAGGGCAAGGTCACGGTCGAGCTGACCTGGACCGACGGCCGGGCATCTCCGCAGGGGCGCCCGCGCACCGAAAAAGAGATCGTGCTGAAGAAGGGCGAAGCGTTCGCGCTCGAGGTCGCGCTCGAAGAGTTCGGCCCGTGGCCCGGGGGCGGCGAGCACTGGGCGGTCGGGACGTACTTCGTCGAGGCCCGGGTGCTCGGCCGGCGCGAATGGAGCCGGGCGCGGTACTGCGTGGTTCCCGGGTCGCTCGATGAATCACGCAAGGCCCACGAAGAGCGGCTGAACGCCGCGCGGACCGCGCACCCGGCGCTGGGCGACGTGATCACGCTCTGCCGCGTCCGAAACCGCCTGCTGACGGACTACCCGGGCACGGTGGACCCCGCCGAGTTCATGGCCGACTTCCCCGCTCTTGGCGCCGAGCTCGAGGGCGAGGTCGCCGCGATCGAAGAGGGCCGGAACCCCTACGCGCGCCGGGTCGGCGAGGTCTACCGGCCGATCGTCGGGAAGGGAACGCCCGACAGCAAGCCGGTGCCGTGCGTGGTGTACGCGCCCTCCGTCGCGGCCGACGACACTCTGCGACCGCTCGTCATCGCCCTGCACGGCGCCGGCGGCGACGCGAGCATGTTCATCCGCGGCTTCGGCGCCGGCCGCTTGACGCAACTGGCCGAGGACAAGGGCTTCGTCGTCGCGTCCGTCCAGTCGTACAAGCTCGCCGGGCGCGGCGAGGTCTTCGATCTCCTCCTCGCGCAGCTCGAGCGCGACTACGCGATCGACCGCTCGCGCGTGTACGTCATCGGGCACTCGATGGGCGCGGGCGTCGCGACCTACTTCGCGGGGGCGCGTCCCCGCGCCGTCGCGGGCGCGGTGTGCTTCGCGGGCCTGGGCAGGCCGGGGCTCCGCACGGCACCGATCCTGGCGTACACCGGCGGGCTCGACGCGATCGCGCGCTCGAACCAGATCCGCGCCGCGCTCGACGAGGCCCGGTCGAAGAACCTGCCCCTCGAGCTCCGCGAAGCGGAGCACTACGGCCACACGCTGCTCGTCAACGCCAGGCTCGACGAGGCGGTGGAATGGCTGCTGGGCAAGTCCCTCGCGCCGCCCCCGGCCCCGTGACCCCGCGCCCGCTCAGCGCGGCGCGAGGTCCACGACCTGCATGAGGTGCTCGCTGCTCCCGGCGTCGAGCAGCCGGTACCGCCACGCCCGGAAGCGCGGGCCGATGAACGCCTGGTCGAGGTGCCAGAGCGGCACGCGGCGGGGGAAGCTGGCCATGTACCCCGTCGCCGCCTGCTCGAACGCGTCGGGGTAGCCGCGGCGCAGGTGCGAGAGCGACGCGGCCCCGCGCGGGATGTTGAAGTCGCCCACGATCAGGTCCGGGGTCGGAAAACCCTTGGGGCCGGCGTGCCCGGTGCCGGGCTCGATCGACCAGTGCCCCGACTCCCCCCGCTCCATGCGCTGACCGTCGAACGCATCGATGGCCGCGCGCGACTCGCGCGCGACCAGGTCGCGCCCGAGGCTGATGTCCGAGGGCAGGTCGATGATCCACGTCACGATCGAGCCCGCGCCGGCGCGGGTCGCCGCGGTCTCCAGGTACATCGCGGCGCCCGGGTCGTGCCGGGACTTGTAACCCTCGGGCAGCCGCGGGTCGTAGCCGGCCCCCGGGGCGATGTTGAGGTGCGTGAACCCGAACCGCTTCATGGGCAGGGCCGAAAGCACCGTGAACCGGTCGTACGCCAGGCGCTGGCCGCCCTCGGGCATCCGGCCGAGGATGGCCTGCACCGGTTCGCGGTTCGAGAGACCGACGAGCACCACCAGGTCGGGATCGACGCCCGAAACCAGGTCGTCCCAGCCGGCACGCTCGCTCGCGCCCGCGTTCCAGAAAACCACGCGGGTCGAAGCCTCATTCGCGCCCGGCCCGGGCGGGCGGGCGCGATAGAACGGCGCGTCCACGGCCACCGTGTACGCGCCGTGCGCCAGCAGGAGCCCCCACCCCGCGCCGAGCACCCACGCCGTGCCCGGCGCCGGACCTGCGCGGGCCACCCGACGCGCGGCGCGGCAGAGCAGCGTCGCGGGGATCAGCACCGCCGCCGTCCCGGCGAAGACCAGGACGTTCGGCGTCCACTCCAGCCACTGCGACCACCAGAACCGGTCGCTGACGGCCTCTCCCGCGAACTTGAGCAGCAGGCCGAGCACCACGAAGACCCCGAGCAGTCGGGCCAGCACGCCGAGCGCCCGCCCGGCCAGGCGACGCGGGGCGGACTGGCCGGGCCCGACGTGTTCTCCGCTCGCGCTCTTCATCGTGTGTCGTACGCCGAATACACTCGGCACGTCACCGGAGGATCGACGTGCCGACCAGCCAGACAGCACCAACGCCGCCGCGCCCGCTCAAAGATAGTCGCATCGTCGTCACCGGCGGGGCTGGGTTCCTGGGCTCGGTGATCTGCCGCGTGCTCCGCGCCCGCGGCGTGCCGGCCGACCGGATCTTCGTCCCGCGACGGAAAGACTTCGACCTCACCACCGAGGAGGCGGCCCGCCGCCTGTACCGCGACGCGTTCAAGGGCGCGAAGGTGGACGTGATCATCCACGCCGCCGCGGAGGTGGGGGGGATCGGCGCCAACCGCGAGAACCCCGGGCGGTACTTCTACGCGAACATGGCGATGGCCCTGCACCTGATCGAGCAGGCCAGGCTCGACGGGTTCGCCGAGCGGGGCGCGAAGTTCGTGCAGGTGGGGACGATCTGCGCGTACCCAAAGTTCACGCCGGTGCCGTTCAGGGAGGACGACCTCTGGAACGGCTACCCCGAGGAGACCAACGCGCCGTACGGGGTCGCCAAGAAGGCCGCGTGGCAGATGCTCGACGCGTACCGCCTCCAGTACGGGTTCAAGAGCGCGTACGTGCTGCCGGTGAACCTGTACGGCCCGGGCGACAACTTCGACCCGCGCTCGTCGCACGTGATCCCGGCGCTTATCCGCAAGGTCGTCGAGGCGCAACAGCGCAGCGAGAAGAAGATCGAGGTGTGGGGCACCGGCAGCGCCAGCCGCGAGTTCCTGTACGTGGACGACGCGGCGGAGGGCGTGGTCCGCGCCGCCGAGGTGATGGACGACCCGACGCCGATCAACCTCGGCGCGTCGTTCGAGATCACGATCAAGGACCTCATCGGGCTGATCACGAGGCTGTGCGGCTTCACGGGCGAACTGGTGTGGGACGTGAACAAGCCCGACGGGCAGCCGCGCCGGTGTCTCGATACGTCGCGGGCTCAGGAACTGCTGGGCTGGAAGGCGGGGATGCCGTTCGAGGAGGGGTTGAAGAAGACGATCGAGTGGTGGCGCGCCTCAGGCCGCGGCTGACCTCGGACCGTACCGGCGCGTCCCCTGGCCAACCTACACTGCCCCCGGGACGGGCGCACCGGCGTCCGTGGTGGACCGCCCCGTGATCCAACTCCGCCAACACCGCATCATCCTCACCGGCGGCGCCGGATTCCTCGGACGCGCCATCGCGCAGGTGCTCCGCGCCCGCGGCGTCGAGGACTCGAAGGTCTTCGTCCCCCGCCGGCGCGACTACGACCTCACCACCGACGACGGCTGCCGCCGCCTCTACGCCGACGCCTTCCCCGGCGCCGGACCCTCGGTCATCATCCACGCCGCGGGCTTCACCGGCGGCATCGGGCGCAACCGCCGTCACCCGGCGAAGTTCTTCATGGACAACATCCTGATGTCCCTGAACCTGGTGCGCCACGCCGAGCAGCGCGGGCTCATCGAGCGCGGCCTGCGCGTGCTCCAGGTCGGCACCATGTGCTCCTACCCCGCCGAGGCCCCGATCCCCTACAAGGAAGAGAGCCTCTGGAAGGGCTACCCCGACGCGGTGAGCGCCCCCTACGGCGTCGCCAAGCTCTGCGCCTGGCAGCTCCTCGACGCCTACCGCATGGAACACGGGCTCAAGAGCGCGTACGTCATCCCCGTCAACCTTTACGGCCCCGGCGACAACATCGCCGACCCGGAGAACTCGCACGTCGCCGGGGCCCTCATCCGCAGGTTCGTCGAGGCCGCCCTGTACGACCACCACGAGGTCGTCTGCTGGGGCTCCGGCTCGCCAACGCGCGATTTCCTGTATGTCGATGACGCCGCCGAGGGCGTCGTCCGCGCGGCAGAGGTCATGGACGACCCGATCCCCGTCAACCTCGCCAGCGGCAAGGAAGTCTCGATCCGCGAACTGGCCGAGACGATCGCAAAGCTCACCGGGTTCCGCGGCAGGATCACCTGGGACCACTCCCGCCCCGACGGCCAGCCGCACCGCTCGCTCGACATCGCCCGCGCCCGCAAACTCCTGGGCTGGGAGCCGAAGATGGACCTGCGCGAAGGGCTCAAGCGCACTGTCGAGTGGTACCGGAGCGTGGTCCCCGCGTGACCGGGTCAGTGCGCCGATCCGGGGGGCCGCGCCTCAGCCCCAGGTGCCGCGGGGCGGTCATGCAGAGGGGCGAGGTCGGACTTGGCCGGCCCGTGCACCACGGCCCCGTCCGTTGAAAAGCGCGAGCCGTGACACGGGCAGTCCCACGTGCACGCCTGGGCGTTCCATCGCACCACGCCGCCCAGGTGCGGGCACGTGGCGCTCAGACGCGTGCAGTGCCCGGCATCGTCCCGGTAGACCGCGATCTTCCGCAGGCCCCGGTTCACGACGGCGCCGCTGCCCGGCGGGATCTCGCGTTCGTCGCTCACCTCGCCGGGCCGCAGCCAGTCGGCGTACTGCGCGGCGGTGTTCAGGTTCTCCCGCGCGAACTCCCGCAGCGCGCCCGTGCCGATCTTCCGGGCGGGGTTGTACAGGTCGGCCCAGGGATTCGCGCGCCCGGCGATCAGGTCGGGCACGATCAGCGACGCGATCGCGCCGTGCGTGATCCCGTTGCCCGAGTCGCCCGTCACGATGTAGACGTTGGGATGGTCGAGCGGGTTGCGCCCGATGAACGCCAGGCCGTCGGCGGGCTCCATCACCTCGCCCGACCAGCGGTGCTCGACGGCTCCCAGTCCGGGGAAGTGCTCGCGGGCCCATGCTTCAAGGCGCGTGTATCGACCGTAGTCGTGGCCGTCCTGCCCGGTCTTGTGGTCCTCGCCCCCGACGATGAGGAGGTCGTCGGCGTCCGGGGCCGCATCGGAGGGAGAGGCCAGCCGCACGTACCGGTATGACTCGTCGTCCTCCCACAGGCCGTCCCACGCGAGCGCGGGCTCGATCGCTCCGCGCGCAACCCGCAGGGCGACCGCGTACGTCTGGTACCCCGCCTGCTTCGTGTGCACCACGACCCGGTCGTTGATCGGTGTGTTGGTCGCGACGACGACGTGGCGGCATCGAACCTTCGCCCCGCCCCGCGTTTCGACCGCCGCGTCGGCCCCCCCGTGGATCGCCGACACGTGCGAGCCGGTATAGACGCGGACTCCCCGGTCGCGCAGGTGACGCGCGACCCCGCACACCAGGCGCACCGGGTCGAGCTGCGCCTGGTTCGGGAAGCGCGCGGCACGGCCCCAGGCGCGCGGCCATCCGCGGGGGAGGCCGTCGACGAGGCGTGCGTCCGCGAGTCCCGCGCGCCGGCAGGCATCCAGCTCGGTCCGGAGCAACTCGTCCCCACGGCCCGCGTGGCGAGGGTTGACGACCAGGTAGCCGTCGAGGCGGCGGAAGCCGCACTCAAGGCTCAGTTCCCCCGCGAGCGACTCGAGATGATCCACGGCCGCGGCGTGACTCTGAACCGCCAGCGCCGCGTCACGCTGCCCGTGGATGCGCTCCAGCTGGTAGAGCCGGTCGTCGAGGGCGGACGTGGCGTGCGCCGTGCTCCGCCCGGTCTCGCCCCCCGCCACCGGTCCCCGGTCGAGCACGACCACGTCCAGCCCGGCTCGGCGCAGCGCCTCGGCCGTCAGGATGCCGGCGATCCCGGCGCCGACCACGCAGACATCGGCCCGCTCGTCGGTGACCAGGGGCGGAGCGACGAACAGCGGTTCGGTCATCCAGACGGAGCGTCCCTGACCCCATGCCATGATCATCGCCCACCTCCCGCGCGGTTCGCGCCTCGCCCCCGTGCCGCCCCGGTATGCGCCCGCGCGGATGAAGCGTGCGTGAAATGTTCCGGGCTTCGGAACCTCTTGCTACGGGCGCGCAGGAGCGTCGTAGATCTCGACTTCCCCCGACACCGGGCACGCCGCGAGGCGCTCGCCGTCCGGGCTGAAGGCCAGGCTCCAGATCGTTCGCGAGGGGGTCCGGATCGTCAGCACGTCCCCGCCGCGCTGCGCATCGATGATCACGGTGTGCTCGGACGCCGCGGCGATGCGCGTCCCGTCGGGGCTGAACGCGACGCAGTTCACGGGCTGGTCGCCCTCCCAGAGCGTGCGCACCGGGGCGCCGCTCCGCGCATCCCACAGGCGGACGGTGTTGTCGCCGCCCCCGGAGACGAGCATCGCGCCGTCCGGGCTGAACGCCACCGACTGCACGGTCCCCCGGTGGCCCTTGAGCTCGGCGACCGGCTCGTACGTCGCGCCGTCCCAGATGCGGACCGAGCCGTCGCGCGCCGACGAGGCCATCAGCGCGCCGTCCGGCGACCAGCAGACCCAGTTCACGCCGCCGCCGTGCCCGTCGAACTCGCGCACGAGTTCGCCCGTCGCGCCGTTCCACACCCGGACCTTCTTGTCGTTGCACGCGGTGGCGATCAGCGACGCGTCGGCGTTGAACCGCGCGAACGCCAGGCCCGCGGGGTGATCGAGCCTGAGCAGTTCCTTCCCCGCGCTGTCGTGCACACGCGCCGTTTTGTCCCACGAGCACGTGAGCACCCGGGCGCCGTCCGGGCTCAGCATCGCCGTGCACACCTCGCCCCCGGGGTGAGCGTCGAAGTTCGCCAGCCGCTCGCCTGTCCGCGTGTCGAAGATCGACGCCTTGCCGTCGCTGCCGGCGGTGGCCATCTTCGTGCCGTCGGGCGTGAAGTTCGCCGCGTAGTTGCTCGTCCCGTGGCTGAACCGGACGGCGCGGTACTTTGCCGGCTCGGGCAGCCACGACCGGACCGTCCCGTCGAGCGACGCGCTGTAGAGGCGCGAGCCGTCGGGCGCCCAGGCCAGGGACCGCACCGCCATCGTGTGCCCGCGCATCGCGCAGAGTTCCTGCCACGTCACGGTGTCCCAGAGCTTGATGACGTCGTCCTCGCCGCTGGTCGCGAGCATCTTGCCGTCGGGGCTGAGCGCCACGCAGAGCGGGTCCTCGGCGTGCGCGGGCGTGCGCGCAAGACGCCGCCCGGTCTTCACATCCCACGCATGCACCGCCTTGTCGGTGGCGACCGCGTAGACCATCGCGCCGTCCGCGCCCACCGCGACGCCGTCAACGTGCTCGGAGCCGCCCGGGCTGTGCCCGGTCTCGCACGTCACACCGGGTTCGCCCGGGGTTCCCGCGTCCCAGATGTACACCGTCGAGTCCCACGTGCCCGCGACCACCCGCGTCCCGTCCGGTGTGAAGGCGACATCGACGATCGGCTTGCGGCCGCCGGTGAACGCGACGCGGAGATCGCCGCTGGCCGGGTCCCACAGGTGCACGTTGCCGCGGACGCGCTGCGGGTCGGGGACGATCTCGTACGAGGACGTGATGACGCTCGCCCCGTCGGGGCTGAACGCGGCGCTGGCCACGGGGAACTTGTGGCCGCTGTAGGTGAACGTGCAGGAGCCGGTCCTGAGGTCCCACACCCGCGCGGTGCGGTCGCTCGACGCCGAGACCAGCCGCGCGCCGTCGGGGCTGAAGCGGAACTTGAAGACCGCGGCGGTGTGCCCTTCAAGAGTGCCCTTCGGCGACATCGCCGGCGCGTCCCAGAGGCGGATCGATGTTTCGTCGTACGAGGTCGTGGCGACGGTCGTCCCGTCCGGGCTGACGGCGATCCAGCCCACGCTCGTGCCGGGCCGCCACGTTCGCTCGGACTGGTCGCTGGCGGCGTCGAGGCAACGCCACTCCCAGCCGCGGAATCGCTCCGGCGCTCCCTCGAGCCAGCGCCGGCAGTTTCCCGTCTCGCCCAGCCGGAGCGAGGCGCTCGCCGCGGCGATGTGGGCGCGGTACGACTCCCACGCCCCGTCGTCCGGGCGACCGGTCTGGCCCGTCGCGCCCGAAGCGGCAAGGGCACACACGAGGACGCCGAGCAGTGCACGCATGAGCCACTCTCCCTGAAGCGAACACCTGTTCATCGAGCCCCGGCGCGCCCGCCCTGTCTCCGGCGCGCATCACGCCCGCTTTGCCTTCCGCCGCCGCCCGCTGGCGCGCTCGGGCTTCCACGAGGTGCCCGATTCGAGCAGCCGCTCGACATAGTCGCGCAGCGTCGCGACCGCCGAGTCAAAGGGGGCGAACGACCGTTCCGTCCGCGCCAGCATCACCGCGCCCTCCATGGTCGTCAGCACGAAGAGCGCGAGCGCCTCGGGGTCGGCGCCGTCGGGCAGGCGCCCCGCCGCGTCGCGGAAACACTGGGCCACCTGGCGCCGCCAGTTGTCGAAGTTGGCCTTGATGAGCCGGCGCGTGCGCGGCAGGGTCTCCCCGACCTCCAGCGCCAGGTTCCCGATCGGGCACCCGTGCGCGAACTCGGTCACCTGCAGCATCTTGCGGTACCCGTCCATCAGCCCCCACACCCGCTCGATGGGGTCGTCCACGCGGTCCCAGATCGGGTCGAGCACCTCGGGCACGAGCAACTCGAGCCGGCGCTCGAGCGTCGCCCGCAGCAGGTCCTCCTTGCTGGGAAAGAAGTGGTAGATCGACCCGGCGTTGACCCCGGCCTTTTTGGCGATCTGCGCCAGACCGGTCGGCCCGTACCCGTCGAGCGCGAACATGTCCATCGCGGTGCGGATGATCCGCTCGCGCGTGTCGGTGGGGGGTGGGGGATGGGCAGGGCCGGGGGTCATCGGGCGACGATTAGTTGGTTGACCAACCAAGAATAGGCCGAAGCGCCGCCCGGTCAAGCCACCCCCGGACCCGGGCCGTCAGACCACCGCGTCCACGCAACCCGCCGCGCCCAGCACGCAGCTCACCACGCCGTTCAGCGTGAAGAACGCCATCTCCAGGCCGGCTCTGCCGCGGCGGGCCAGCACCGCGTGCTCGGCGATCAGCAGGACGCCGACCAGCCCCGCCGCGCCCAGGAAGACAGCCCCGAACCGCGGCTCGGCCCGCCACGCCATGAGCAGGGCCGCGAACGCGCCGGCGTGCAGCACGCGGCTGATCCAGAGCGCGGCGGGGACGCCCAGGCGCGAAGGGATGCTCCAGAGCCGGTCGCGACGGTCCACGTCCACATCCTGCAGCGCGTAGATCACGTCGAACCCCGCGACCCACAGCAGGACCATCAGCGAGAGCCACCAGACCGCCGGAACCGCGGCGTGCTCCGCCAGCCGGGAGGGCAGCGCGGAGCCCAGGCCGATCGCACCGGGCTCGACGGCGATCGCCGCGGCAACCGGGGACGCGGCGAGCGCCCCGCCCAGGAAGACGTGGCACAGCCACGTGAACCGCTTGGTGAACGAATAGAACGCGATCCAGGCGAGCACGGGCTCGGCCAGGACGAGCGGCCACGGGTTGCCGAAGATGAACCAGTACAGCGAACAGGCGCCCAGGAACAGAACGTTGCAGGCGACGAGCACGGCGACCCCGCGCGACAGGGGCAGCCGCCCCGACGCGAACGCGCGCCGGGCCGTGCGCGGGTTGCGGGCGTCGATGTCGCGGTCGGCGAGCCGGTTGACGACCATCGCCCACGTG
>CAZCPB010000049.1:0-19281 GCA_964500365.1 uncultured Phycisphaeraceae bacterium | reverse complement strand
GTCGCTGGGCACCGACCCGCAATTCGCCGGGGCGCACGAGGCGCCGGAGGTGAAGGGCCTGGCCGAGCGGGTGCGCGGGCTCGAGGCCGTGGGCGCTTTGAACGACGCGGGCGCGCTGGCGCGCCACGCCGCGGGCGCGCAGGGCGGCCTGGCCGAGGCGGTCACGGCGTGGTCGCGTCTGGCGTCGGGGGCGGTCGCCGGGTGGCCGGCGTCCGCGGCGGACCTGGCGAGCGCCGCGGGAGCGGTCGAGGCCATACGGCGCGGGCTCGGCGCCAGCCCCGACCGGGATCACGCGGCACGGGCCGCGCAGCGCCTGAACGAACAGGCGCGGGCGCTGTGGGCGGCGTATTTCGCGCGCCTCGGCGCGGCCGACGGGCCGGCGATCGAGGGCGCCTGCGCCGTCCGTGAAGTCTTCGGCGTGACCGCGGACGAGTTGCCGGAGCGCGAGCGATTCAACCTGGCGCTGCACGAGTTCAAGCGGGCGGCCGGTGCGTGGAACGATCCCGCGAAGGCCGCCGAGTCCGCGGCGGCTTTTGCCGCGCGGGTCGAGGGGTTTGGCGCGGGTGTCGCCGGGCGCCCTGACGTCAAGCCGGCGCTCGCCGCGCTGCGGGCCATGTCGCCCCGCGAACCGGGCGTCGAGGGCGCGGCGGATCCTCGAGCGTTCGGGCCGGCTGCGCGGGGCTGGAAGGGGGAGGTTCGGACCGTCGGCGGCCGACCGGGCCTGGCGTTCTCATCTCCGGGCGAAGGGAAGCATGTTCTCGAGTTCGTCGCCATCGAAGCGCCGTCGGGCGCGGCGTACCTGTGCACGACGGAGATGTCCGTCGGGCTGTTCGCCGATGCGATCGAGGCCGCCGGGGCATGGCCGGAGATTCTCAAGGACATGCGAGGGTTCCGGCCCGAATCGGCGCCCGAGCGAATTCGATCCCCCCGGACCTGGCAGTTCGAAGGGCCCGAGGGTGGCCCCGCACAAAGGATCGGAGTTTCGCGGGCCGACGGCGATCTCGGGCGTGGATGGCTGCCGGTGGCCAACCGAACGCGCGGCCAGCCGTACTACCCGGATCCCGACTCGGTGGCGCCGCCGTCGGCGGCGTGTCCTATCCAGCATGTGAGCCCCTACGGCGCGGCGTACGTGGCCGAACTGCTCGGCTGCCGGCTCCCGACCGTCGAGGAATGGCTTGCCGCGTACGAAACGAACGCCGGGGCGAACGCCAACCGGCGTGACGCCTCGTGGCGCCGTCTGGTCGATCACCTTCTTGCGCTGCGGCCGGAGGGGATCCAGAACGAGGTGATCTGGCCTGACGCCGGACAGGCTCCGCCCGAGTCGATGTCCTCACCGAGCGGAGAAGAGACGTACCCGGTCGGGAAGCGGGCGGAGGCGGCCGTGGCCGATGATGACGGCCTGGTGTGGTTTGGCCCGGTCGATCAGGGGGCGGGCCTGTTCAAGCACCTGGTGGGGAATGTCTCCGAGTTCGTGCTTGAAGGAGCGCCCGGGGAGGTGCCGGCCCGGCCCCGTTCGAGCGGGGAGATCCGGACCGACTTGGGGTCGCTGGGCACGGTGCGCATGATCGGCGCGTCGGCGATCTCGGCCCGCGAGGTGGATCCGACCCGTATGTTCGCACCGCGGTGGACTCTGGCGGCCCGGCGCGGCGGGTTCAGCGATGTCGGTTTCCGGTTGGCGTTTTCGGCGTCGGGAAGGGTCGCGGCGGCAGGCGGACCGCCCGGGATCGAGGAGTTTCGGCGCGCGGTCAATGAACTCAAGTATCTGTCTCCGTAGGACGTGCAGATCTGCCGGAGTATCGGGAAGGCGGCTTGACGGTCGGCAGTGGCCACAGGTAGATTGCGGCCGTTGAAGACGGGTCTTGGGGTGGATGCCCCGTGCGCACCGGGAAAAGGATTTCTCTCGTCCGGACGTTCCGTTCGGGCGCGATTCAGGGGAGCTGTGAATGGCCAGATCCGCGGTTGCTCGTCAGGGGGGCGGAACGGTCCGCGCCCGCGGTGATTCTCGCCGTCGGGTGGCGGCTCTGGCCGGGGCGGGCGCCATGGCGCTGGTCGCCCGCGCCTGGGCTCAAACTCAGCCCCCCGAAACGGCTCCTCCGGCCACAAGGGAGGAGGCGAAGGCCGCGGGGATCGCCGTCGAAGGCCCCGACCGTGTGATCGACGACGGCCCGGCGTACCTCGTGAGCCGGATTCTGCTGGAGTACGCGGTCCCATCGCAGAGTCCGGACCTTCCGGACCTTCAGGACGAGGGGTTCCAGAACCTGACGGTGACGCTCGGGCGGACCGAGGAGGGGTACGTCGCGCCGCGTCCGGGGGTCGAGGCGGTAACGCTTCGGCTCAGCGACGTGACGGAGGGCTCCGGCGGCAAATTCTTCAAGTCGGCCATTGAGGAGATCTGTCTTGCGGTCGTGCGCGAGATGAATCGACGGGGCGTTTTCGCGACGTTCGTGGCGCCCAACTCGGAGGACCTGGAGGAGCGGCCCCCGTACCGCGACAAGCGCGAGGGCCGGACCGCGCTCCGACTTACCGTGTTCACCGCCACGGTGGCGAGCGTGCGCACGGTCGCGACGGGAGACCGCGACCTCGACGGCGAGAAGATCAACAACCCCGCGCACGCGGGCATCCTGGAGCGTTCGCCCCTGCAGCCGGGCAGCGAGCTTCGCAAGGACAAGCTCGACGATTTCCTGTTCCGGCTGAACCGGCACCCCGGCCGGCGCGTCGACGCGGCGATCGCGGGCGTCTCGGCCGACGAGCCCGGCGAGGCGCAGGTGGACTACCTGGTGGGCGAGACCAAGCCCTGGACGGTCTACTTCCAGCTCTCGAACACCGGCACGGAGAACACCAACACGTGGCGCGAGCGGTTCGGCTTCGTGCACAACCAGGTCACCAACCACGACGACATCTTCCGGATCGACTACTCGACGGCCGGGTTCGACGCGTCGAACGCCGTGCTGCCGTCGTACGAGTTCCCGCTGTACACCGACTACGTGCGGGGCCGGATCTTCGGCAGCTGGAGCGAGTACACCGCCTCGGACGTCGGGCAGAACCTGGACACGTTCCGGGGCAACTCGTGGTCGGTGGGCGGGGAGCTGATCGGCACGGTGTTCCAGCGGGGGCCGCTGTTCCTGGACGTCGTCGGCGGGCTGCGGTACGAGCACTACCGCGTGCTCAGCCCGCTGGGGGCCGGAGCCGAGGAAGAGGGCAAGGCCAACTTCCTGCTCCCTTCGATCGGCGGACGGCTCACGCGCTACACGGACGCGTCCAGCCTTCTGGCCGAGGGGCACTTCGACTTCGTCGCCAACGACCCGGACGAGTCGGAGGTGCAGAAGCTGGGTCGCGGCACCAACGTGGACAACCAGTGGGTGCTGTTCCGCTGGACCGTGGACAACTCGTTCTTCGTCGAGCCGCTGGTGATCGGCCCGGCGGGCACGCCCGACGGTTCGGGCATGACCCTTGCGCACGAGATCGCGTGGTCGTTCCGCGGGCAGTACGCCTTCGACTACCGCACGATCCCGAACTACCAGGCGGTCGCGGGCGGCCTGTACACGGTGCGCGGGTACCCCGAGTCGGTGGTCGCCGGCGACAACATGTACCTGGGCAATCTGGAGTACCGCTTCCACCTGCCCAACGCGATGGCGACGCGCGAGCCCGGCAAGTTCCTGGGCAACGATTTCCGGTGGGTCCCGCAGGCGCCGTACTCGCGCGCGGACTGGGACCTGATCTTCCGGGCGTTCGTGGACGCCGCGTGGGTGAGCGTCAACGACCGCGACGCGGCCACCGAGCCCAACTCGACGCTGATCGGGGCCGGCGTGGGCGTCGAGTTCCAGCTGTACCGCAACCTGGACGCGCGCCTCGACTGGGGCTTTGCCCTTCACGAGGTGGATAACCCGGGGGTGTACGTCTCCCCGGGATCCAACCGCCTCCACTTTGTCCTGACGTTGGCGTACTGACGGCGCGCCCCGCGCGCCCGCACGGGTCCGTCTCACGCAGAAGGTGAGTCATGAACAGCAGCACGACGCGCACGGTTCGTCCTTCCTTGGTGCACACCCCCCCCGCCCGCTCGCTGGCCCGTGCCGCGGGCACGGCGGGCTCGTTCCGCCGGCCCGGCGCCGCGGCGATCGCGGCGGGCGCGGCCGCCCTGGCGGCCCTCCCGGCCTTCGGCCAGGTCGCCGGCGAGCGCGTGGTGCACGGCAGCGCGTCGTTCCAGCGCCAGGGCACGCTGACGACGATCACCGCGTCCAACAACGCGATCATCAACTACAACAGCTTCAACGTGCGTGCGAACGAGACGGTGCGGTTCGTGCAGCCCGACGCGGCAAGCCGCGTGCTCAACCGGATCACGACCTCCGTCCCGACCCACATCGACGGGACCATCACGGCCAACGGCAAGGTCTACATCGTCAATCCCGCGGGCATCTTCTTCGCCAAGGGCGCGAAGATCGACACGGCCGGCCTGTACGCCGCGGCGGGGACGATCACCAACCAGGACTTCATCCGCGGCATCGACCGGTTCGTGTCGGCGCCGGGCGGTCGCGTGATCAACGAGGGGACGATCAACGCCCCGATCATCGGCCTGGCCGGCGAGCAGGTGGCCAACTTCGGGGCGCTGGCGGCCCCCGAGGGCGCCGTGATGATGGTGTCCGGTGACACCGTCCTCATGGGCGAGCACGACGGGCACGTGTACGCGAAGATCGAGACCCGTGCGCCGGCCGGCCCCGACGCCGGTGCGCCGTCGAAGAGTTCCCCCGCCCCCGCCCCGCGCCGGGGCCGCTTCGGCGCCGGCGACATGTACTCGCTGGCGGTCTGGAACAGCGGCACGGTCCGTGCCGAGAAGGCGGTGATGGAGGCCGAGCGGGGGGCGGTCGGGGTCGCGGGGACGGTCGACGTTTCGGACGTCTCGCCCGGCGGCAAGGGCGGCTCGGTCGAGATCCTCGGCCCTGCCGTGGCCGTGCAGGGCGCCACGATCGAAGCCTCGGGGGACGCGGGCGGCGGGCAGGTCCTCCTGGGCGGGAATTTCCAGGGCAAGGGGCCGCAGCGCAACGCCGAGCGGACGACCGTGAGCGCGGACTCTGAGATCCGCGCCGACGCCCTGACCGAGGGCGACGGCGGGCGCGTCATCGTGTGGTCGGACCGGACGACGGGGTTCGACGGGCGCATCAGCGCCCGCGGCGGGACGCGGGGCGGGGACGGCGGGTTCGCGGAGATCTCGTCGAAGGAGGTGCTTCGTTCGAACGTGAACGTCGACCTGGGCGCGCCAGGGGGCGCGTCGGGAACGCTGCTGTTCGACCCGGCGTTCATCCGGATCGACGGGGGCACCAACGACGGCAGCGACCACACCAACGCTTCGAACTCCTCCCTGCGCCACGACGCCGGGAGCAACGTGCTCGGCCTGATCGACTTCGGCGACTTCGGCGTGGGCCCGGGCAACGCGGGCGATTCGGCGGGCAACCCCTTCATCATCTTCGAGAGCGAGATCGAGGGCACCAACGCCGACATCATCCTGCGCGCGACGCAGCAGGTCACGACCTCCGGCAACTTCACCGGCGCCGACGTGGTGCTCGTCAACGACCGCAGCCTGACGATCGAGACCGACGGCTCGACGGGCGCGGGCGTGATCGACCTCACGACCAGCGGCGATGGCACGAACCTGCTCTTCCGCACGCTCGGCGCGGGCACGATCACCATCCGCAGCACGGCCCTGCTCAACACCTGCGACATCACCGTCGGCCGGCTCCAGACCAACGGCGGGGACATCGACATCTCGACGACCAACGGCTCGGTGAACCTGACCAACAGCGTGCTCGCCGGCTCGGGCACCGTGCGACTCTCGGGGTCCACGACGGTCACGCAGGTCGGCGGCGGCTCGACGATCACGGCCGGCGCCGTCGGCGCCGCGGCCGGGACGGGGATCGCGCTGGACGCCGCGTCGAACTCCGCGGGCGTCTTCGCGGCGCGCCTGACCGGCGCCGGCACCGTTGCGTTCCGCAACCAGGGCCAGCTCGTGGTCGGCACGGTCACCGGCGTGGGCGGGAGCGACGCCGCGGGGATCGACGCCCCCGCCGGCACGGTCAAGCTCCGCTCGGACAACTCCTTCATCCAGCAGACCGCGCCGATCGTGGCCGACACGCTGGGCGCGGTCACCTCGCTGGCGCTGACCCTGGCCGACACGACCAACGACGTCAACACCTTCGCGGGCCAGGTCGGCACGGCGGCCCTGAGTTTCGCCGACGTGGACGGCTTCTCGATCGGCGCGGTGACCGGCATCGGCGGAACGGACGTGTTCGGCGTCAACGCGGCGGGCCAGAGCGCGACCCTCCGCGCCGGCACCGGGGCCACGGTCACCCAGACCGACCCTGTGGTCGCGGGGACCCTGACGCTCCTGGGCGCGGCAACCTTCGACCTGACCGGCTCGGCCGCCAACAACGTGGCGAGCCTGCAGGCCGGCCTGGCGCCCGGGAGCGCCGTCGACTCGGTCTCCTACCTCGATTCCAACTCCTTCTCCATCGTGAACAACACGCTGGTGTCCAACGACCTCGACGCCCGCGCGGCCACCGGCACGATCACGACCTCGGGGACGATCTCCGTCAGCGGGGACATGACGCTGACCGCGGACGACATCGACGTCAGCTCGGGCACGTTCCAGCCGGGCGCATCGAGCGTCCTGACGCTCCAGCCGTTCACCGCGGGCACCGAGGTGCACGTCGCCGACGGCGTGGCGATGGGGCTGAACTTCTCGCAGGCAGACCTGAACAACGCCTCCCCGTTCCCGTCGCTGGTGATCGGCAGCGCGACCGGGACGGCGATGTTGACCTTCGGCGGAACGACCGCCTTTGCTCAGCACATCACGCTGCGCTCGGGGGGCGCGGGCGGCTCGGTCACACTCCAGGGCACGGCGGCGCTGAGCACGGGGGCAAACCGGAACATCGCGATCCAGGCCGGCACGGGCAACGGCGGCCTTTTCACCATGCCCGCGGGAGCGACAGTCAACTCCGGTGGCGGGAACATCTCGATTACCGCCGACGCGGTCGCGCTCGGTGACCCCAACTCGATCCAGGGCACCGGGTCGATCCTGCTCCAGCCCGCGTCGCCGGGGCGCGCGATCCAGGTGGGTGGCGTGGACGACCCGGCGCGGTTCTCGATCGACCCGACCGAGTTCGGCGCGCTGCAGAACGGCTTCTCGAAGATCGTGATCGGGCGCGACGACAGCAACGCCGCGTCGTCGATCGACTCGATCACCGCCAACGACCCCCTGGTCTTCCAGACGCCCGCCGGCGGAACGATGGACGTCAACTCGCTGACGGCCGCCGGCGGCGTGGCGCTTGTGACCGGCGGCACCCTGAACGTCAACCAGGCGTTCACCGCGACCAACGCCGAGATCACGCTCGTCAGCGGCGCGGACCTGACGATCTCCAACCCCATCGACGCGGGCACGGGGACGGTCCGGCTCGTCTCGGGCGGGCTGATCACGCAGACCGTGGGAGGGGCGATCACCGCGGGCGCGCTGGGCGTGCGGGCCGCCGGCGCCGTGGACATGCAGGCGATCGCCAACGCCGCGGACATCTTCGCCGCGGTGGACTCGCTCGCGGGCGCCGGCGTCACGTTCACCAACAGCGGCCCGCTCACGATCGGGCTGGTCGGGCCCGAGACTCTGAACAACGGGACGACCTACTTCGCCGCGGCCAACGGCGTGACCACCAACGCGGCGCCGTTCACCCTCGGCGCGGGCGGCGACATTGTTCTGAACGCCGGCGTGTCGGTCGGCGTGGCCAGCCCCAACGGGATCGTCCGGATCGCCTCGCCGGGCTCGGTGACGCAGACGGGCGGGTCGGTCTCGGCCAACCGGCTGGGCGTGTCGGCGCTGGGCGACATCCTGCTCACCAGCGCGACCAACCAGGTCGCGTTCGCCGCGCTCGACGCCTCGCTCTCCGGCACGCCGGCTCAGGTTCAGTTCCGCGTGGCCAACGGCACGGCGATCGACGAGGTCACGCCCGACGGCGCGATCTTCGCCGGCGCGACCGGCGTGCAGAGCGCCTTCGACGGCGACGTGCTGATCAACAGCGGCACCGGCGGCATGACCCTGAACCAGCCGATCGTCGCCGGCGAGGGAACGGTCCGCCTGGCCAGCGGGGCGACGGTCTTCCAGGCCGGCTCGGGCACGATCACGGCCGGGGCTCTGGGCGTCCGTGCGTCGGGCACGGTCTCGCTCCCCCTGGCCAACTCCACGCCCGGCACCCTGACGGCGATGACCCTCGCGGCCGACGCCGGCACGGGCGACTTCCAGATCAACCTGCCCGACCGCGACCTGGTCATCGGCTCCGTCGGCGCCTCGGGCGGCCTGTTCGCCGCGACCAGCGGGATCACGACGACGGGCACCGCGCGCTTCGTCGTGCCCGCTGGCGGCGTCACGCAGTCGGCCCCGATCGTCGCCGGATCGCTGGGCGTCCGGTCCGCCGACGCCATCTCCCTCACCAACGCGTCGAACAACGTCGGCATCCTCGCGATCGACGTCATCAACGCGGCCCAGCCGGTGGCCTTCCGCGACACCGACGGCTTCACGGTCGGGAGCGTCGGGCCGACGGGCATCTTCGCGCAGACCAACGGCGTCATCACCGCGGGCGACGTCTCGCTGCGGGCCGGGGCGGGGACTCTTCAGATCGACCGCACCATCGACGTGGGCGGCAGCGCCGACATCCGCCTGGTCTCGGGCCAGGGCGTCTCGCAGGCGACGACGCCGGGCGAAGCGATCATCGCGCGGGCCATGGGCGTCAACGCGGCGGGGGACGTCCTGCTGCTCAACGCCGACAACGACGTGGCGACCTTCGCCGGGACCACCAGCGCGGGCGTCCTCAAGATCATCGACCGCAGCGGGCTGGACGTCGGCTCGCTGGCCGCGGACACGAACGGCTTCGCCCTCACCAACGGCATGACCACCTCGGGCGGCGACGGCCTGATCGACACGACGGGGCCGCTCTCGATCGAGCAGAGCATCAACGTCGGCTCGGGGACGATGCGCATCGTGACCACCGGAGGCGTGACCCAGGACCCGGGCACGTCCCTGACCGCCGCGGCGCTGGGCGTGGTGGCCGGGGGCGATGTCGTGCTCGACGAGGCGTCCAACAACGTCGACGCCGTCGCGGGGCTGAACTCGGGCGTCGGCTCGGCGTTCACGCTGGTCTCGACCGGTCCCCTGGCGGTCGGCACGGTGAACTTCGACACCGACGACGGAAACTTCCCGTCGACGACCGGCATCACGACCACCAACGGCCCGGTCTCGCTCACGTCGATCGGCGGCACGCAGAGCGTGAACGAGGCGATCGACAGCGGCTCGGGCGGGGTGCTCCTCAGCGCGGGCGGGGTGGTGACGATCAACGCACCGGTGAACGCCGCGGCGGGCGCGGTCCGCATCACGACGACCGCCGGCGGAGTGAACCAGACGGGCGGCGACATCGTCGCGGCGCTGCTGGGCGTCCGTGCCGCGGGCGACGTGACGCTCAACCGCGTCGACGGGGCGAACATGCCGGTGAACAACGTGACGACGTTCGCGGCGACGACAGGGTCGTCGGGCGGGCGCGTGGCGTACCGGGACGTCGATGCGTTCGACGTCGGCGCCGTGGGCGCGATCGCCGGGTTCACGGCGGTCAACGGCGTGAACACGACGGGCAACGCGTACCTCCAGAGCGGCGGGGCCCTGACGCAGACGCAGGGCGTGGTCGCCACCCTCTTCGGCGTCCGCGCCGGCGGGCCGATCACGCTCAACGCGGTCGACGGGTCCTTCGTCCCGCTCAACAACGTGGCGACCTTCGCGGCAACGAGCACCGGCGCCGGCGCCGCGATCGTCTATCGCGACTCGAACGCGTTCACGGTGGGCGCTGTCCCCGGCGTGGCCGGCTTCGGCGCCGCGACGGGCGTCACCACGGCGGGCAACGGCGATTCGCTCCTGCACAGCGGCGGGCTGCTCACGCTCGCGAACAACATCAACGTCGGGACGGGGACGCTCCGGCTCGTGGGCGCCCAGGGCGTCACGCAGTCGGGCGGGTCGATCGTCGCGGACGCCCTGGGCGTCCGTGCCGCGGGCGATATCGTGCTCAACAGCACGTCCAACGACGTGGAGACGTTCGCCGCCGCGGCGACGTCGGGCAACGTGAGCTTCGCCGACGCCGACGATCTGATCATCGGCAGCGTCGCGGCCTCGGGCACCTTCACGCCCGCGGTCAACGGCGTGACGGCGTCCGGGACGGTCTCGATCCAGTCCGGCGCCAGCGGCGCGGGCAACCTGTCGTTCGACCCGGGCATCACCGTCGGCGGCGGGGAGATCACACTCCGGGCCGGGGACGGGCTCGGCGGCAACGGCACCGGGGCGATGGTGGACGCGCTCACGAACGCGCCGACCTTCGCGGGCGCCGGGGGCGCGGGGACCCCGACCCTCTTCGCCTTCCGCCAGGACGCCGACGTGGCCGACACGAACCTGCCCGACGCCGCTCAATTCCAGGGCGCCGACGCGCCCCAGGCCTACACGATCGTCTCCGACGACGGCGGCGTCAGCATCAACCAGGCCACGAAGGTCAACGGCACGGACCTGACGCTCTCCGGAACGTCGGTCAGCGTGCCCCCGGACCTGAACGTCCGCTCGCTGTCGATCGACGGCCCCGCGACCATCTCGTCGGTGGACGCGACCGGCACGGTCACGTTCAACAACGACATCACCTTCGGCAACAGCGTCACGATCGAGGCCGACGAGATCAACTTCGGCGGCAACGTCATCCCCGCCGGTCCGGGCGTCACGCTGACGCTCCGGCAGAAGGCGCTGAACCGCACGATCAACCTCGGCTCGACCGGGTCCGACCCGCTCGATCCGATCCAGGACCAGCTCGACCTCACCGCCCTCGAGATCGGCCGCATCCAGAGCGGCTTTGCGGCGGTGCTCATCGGGAGGGCCGACGCCACCGGCCTTCTCCAGGTCCTCAGCCCCGTCACCTTCAACTCCCCGGTCACGCTCGACATGCGCGGCCCGGGCGCGTCGATCAGCATCGCGGGGCGCCTCGCCGGCGCCGACAACGTCCCGATCACGATCCTCGGCAGCGGCGCCACCACGACGATCAGCCAGGACATCGTGACCCGGGCCCAGCCGATCCTGATCGACGACACGGTCATCATCGCCGGCACGCCGACCCTCGACACCACCGACGGCGGCGGGGCGCCCGGCGGGGCCGCGGTGACCATCACCGGGACCACCGACGCCGACGCCGCGTCGCGCTCGCTCACGGTCAACGCGGGCACGGACGGCGCGGTCGCCCTGCAGGGCGCGGTCGGCACCGGGGCGCTGCCGCAGACGCAGGCGCTGGGGTCGCTCTCCGCGACCGGCGCGACGATCACACTCCCCCTGGTGATCACGACGGGCGCACAGACGTACACGGGCGCGGCCACGCTCGGCGGCAACCTGACGAGCACCGGCACGGGCGCGATCTCGTTCTCCGGCCCCGTCACGCTCGGGGCCGCGACGCTCCGGGTCGCGACCGCGGGCGGCGCCGGCGACAACGCCGTCTTCGGCGGCACCGTCAACGGCGCCTCGGCGCTCACGGTCGACGTGGGTGACGACGGGGTCGCGCAGTTCGACGGCGACGTGGGCGGGACCACCGCGCTCACGAGCCTCGCGGTCGACGGCGGCACGTTCATCGGCACCAGCGCGGTGACGTTCATGGCCTCGGGCGGGGGCGTCGCCTTCAACGGGGACATCAACGGTCCCGGCAACGCGCTCACCGTCGCCGCGGGCTCGGGCACGACGACGCTCGGCGGAGACGTCGGCGGGACGGGCGCCCTGGGCGCCTTCACCATCAACGGCCCGACGGTGCTGGGCTCGGACGTCGCGATCGACACCGGCGCGGCGACCACCACGCTCGCCGGCGCCGTCACCGGCGCGGGCAACGCGCTGGCGGTGACGGCGGGCTCGTTCGTTCTCGGCGGCAACGTCGGCACGTCGGGCGCCCCGATCGGGGCGTTCACGGTCAACGCGCCGCTGACGCTCTCGACCAGCGTCACGGTGAACTCGGGCACCGCCGCGGCCGCGTTCAACGGTCCGATCGGCGGGGCGGGCAACTCGCTGACGGTCAACGCCGGCTCGGTCGCGCTGGGCGGGGACGCGGGCGCGGGCGGCCCGCTCGGCGCGTTCACGCTGAACGCGCCGACGACGCTGACGGCCCCGACCGTTTCGGTCGCCACGGCGGGCTCGCCGGTCACGTTCAACGGCACGCTCAACGGGGCCTCGGCCCTGAGCATCGCCGCGGGCGCCGGCAGCGTCACGTTCGGCGGCGCGGTCGGCGGCGTCACGCCGCTGTCGTCACTGGCCGTGACGGGCGGCCAGATCGGGACGGGCACCGGCGTCACCACGACCGGGGCGCAGATGTACACCGGACCGACGCGGTTCGGCGGGAACGTCGCGGTCACTCAGCCAGGGGCGGGCGTGACCGTCAACGGGCCGCTGAGCCTGAGCGGCGTGGCGGTGAACGTCTCGACCGCGGGCGCCTCGAGCGCCGACAGCATCGCGATCAATGGCACGGTCGACGGCGGCTCGATCCTTACGCTCAACGCGGGGGCCCAGGGCAACATCAACGTCACCGGGGCCCTGGGCGGCACGACCGCCCCCGCCAGCCTCGCGGCAACCGGCAACTTCATCAGTCTTTTCAGCGCCGCCACCACCGGCGATCAGTCGTACTCGGGCGTCACGAGCCTGTCCTCGGGCGCGACCGCCAACCGCCTCTTCTTCTACGGTGAGACCGTGCTCGGCAACGCCGCGGCGGAATCGACCTACACGAGCTCCCTGGGCGTCCGCTTCGTGGGCGGGCTCTACCTCTTCGGCGACGCGGTGATCAACGCCGGCGCGGGCCAGGCGTACTTCCACGGCGTGGTCGAGACCGCCCAGACCGCCACCGCGGGCGTGCAGGCGGCCGAGAATCGCTCCCTCACGCTTCTGTCCTCGCTCACGCCCGGCCTGATCACCAGCGGGACCGATCCTCACACCGACCCCAACTTCACGGCGTACGTGAACGCCCCGTTCCTCTTCAACGCCAACGTCGGCGGCGACCACGGCAGCCCCACCGACGACCCCTCGCAGACCGGCGAGATCGGCCGGATGCTCGAGTCGATCACGTTCGGCGCGGCGTCGGGCGTGCCGACGGTGGCGACGATCGTTCAGACCAAGGGGCACTTCACGTTCCCGCAGGCCGGCGGCGGCCAGGGCACGGGCGGGACCCCCGACCCCGACATCAACAGCTGGTTCGTCAACACCAACCCGGCCCTGCGCATGGGCGGGTTTACCATCCCGCCGAACTTCGACTTCAACCCCGCCCTGGCCTCGGCCACCACGCGCATGAACGTGACCGAGGGCTTCGACATGGGCGGCGGGAACAAGTTCCTCTCGGTCGGGAACATGTGGATCTTCGCCGACGCGGGCAACATCGTGATCGGGGATCTCGCGTCGCTGGCCAACATCAACGTGCGGATCGGCGCCGTCGAGCGCCAGTACCCCGGCGTCGGGGACGTGGGGCCGACCGACTTCGGCATCACGATCCGGCAGCGCGGCGCGGGCACGGTCGCGAGCAACCAGTTCTCCAACGAGAACGGGGTGGTCAACATCACGTCCCAGGACAAGGGCGTGGACATCGTCTCCCTGAACAACATCGCCTTCTCGGTGGTGCCCGCGGTGGCCGGCGACGGGACGGCCCGCTTCTCGCTCCCGCTGGAGAACCCCGACGGCAGCCCGATCCCGGGGCGGGTGGTGCTGCTCGTGGACGGGGCCGACTTCTTCGGGAACATGACGGTCAAGGGGCAGCTCGAACGCTCGAACTTCAAGAACGCCAACGTGGACAGGAACCTCCTCCTCCCGGCCGAGGGCAACGGCGGAACGACCCAGGGCGACGTCTTCCCGAACCTGACCGCCTTCGGCATGGGGCTCGATCTTCAGTCCGAGGGCGCCCCCCGCAACACCGACATCGCCACCGCCCTCGCCGGCGCTCTGCCGCAGGCCGAGGCCGCCGCGGTCCAGTCGGTCGTCTCGCTCGGCTCCAACGTGCTCGAAGACTTGCTCCAGCTCGGCCTCCAGGTCAAGGAGCCCAAGGACCGGACGACCGGCGAGTACACCACCGAGTACCTCGAAGACCGCGCGCTTTCGATCTCCGGCCGCACGGACTACAACGACGTGCCCCCCTACGCCAAGCCCGACCCGTCGCGCCAGGACTACCGCGTCTCCATCGACCGGCTCTCGGCCGACTCCGTCCGCTCGGTGCTCGACGCCTACTACGCCCTGGTCGGCGAGGACAACACCGCCCGTGCCGAGCGCAAGAGCCAGATCCAGAGCACGATCGGCGCATCGTGGGAGAAGTACGTCCTGCCCATCGAGGAGGAGGGCGGCACTCCCGACGGCGTCGGCTTCCGCCGCTTCGTCGAGTCCGACCCCGCCGAGGCGCAGACTCTCCAGTACCTCGATCAGATCGCGACCCTCCTCCGCGAGATCGACCGGCTGGCCCTGTCGCCCGTCGAGCTCCGCGCGCCCAAGCTCAAGACGCTCTCCGAGCTCCGAGGCGAGCTCATGAGCCCCGAGCAGCTCGAAGAGGCCGCGCTCGGCGTCCCCGTGGACAAGCCCGGCGAATCGGTGGCGCTGCTCTCGTCCGCGGGAGGTGAGGCGCGGTGAGCTTCCTCGACGTCGAAGCCCTTCTGCGTCCGGTTTCCGAATCCGACCCCTGCGGCGAGGACCTGCGCTACGACCGCCGGTACCTCGAGGTCATGAAACTCGCCGAGGGGACACCCGAGCAGGAGATCGTCCGCCCCGACGGGACCAAGACCATCAACCCGGCCCAGGAGCCCAATTGGAACGACGTCCGCGACGGGTGCGTCGAGCTCATGGCCCGGACGAAGGACCTCCGCGTCGCGATGCTCCTGGCCCTCGCGGCGCTCCGCCTGGGCGGGTACGAGGGCGTCCGGGACGGGATCGCGGTCGTGAAGGGGTGCGTGGATCGCTTCTGGGACGGGGTGCACCCCAAGCTCGACCCCGACGACGGCAACGACCCGACCGAGCGGTTGAACATCATCGCGTCGCTCGCCGTCCCGCCGGCCAGCTTCGGCGACCCGATGAAGTTCCAGGACCGGGTCCGCGAGGCGCCCCTGGCGCAGGGGCGTGCGGGATCGGCCGGCCTCCGCGAGGTCATGATCGCCGGCGGCGAACTCTCGCCCCCGAGCGACCCCAACGCGCCCTCGATGGACGCCAACCTTGTTGACGCGGTCTTCCGTGAGACCGACACCCCCGTCCTGGAGGCGGTCGAACGGGTCGCCGGCGAGTGTTCCGGCCTGGTCGCGGCGCTCGAGAACACGCTGACGGAGCGGGTCGGCGTGAACCGGGCGATCGACATCTCCTCCTTCAAGGGCGTTTTCGACCACGCCGTGCGCGAAGTCCGCCGCCGTCTCGCCGCCCGGGGCGTGGGGGAGGCGCCGGGTGAGGCCGGCGGATTCGCGGCTGCCGCGGCCGGTGGAGCGCGCCTGGCCGGGGAGGTCGTCTCGGGTGACGACGTGATCGCCGCGATCGAGAAGATCGTCCGCTACTACGAGTCGCGCGAGCCGTCGAGCCCGGTGCCGCTGTTCATGCACTGCGCCCGGCGTCTGGTCGGCAAGGGCTTCCAGGACATCTACAAGCTGCTCCCGCCGGACTCGGTGAGCCTGCTGGAACGGGTGTCCACGGAGCAGGCATCGTCGTGAGGCGGCGGGGTGAATCGCGGGGGGCGCGTCTGGTATAGTGATCCGAGCACAGTCCGAGGGGTCGCCCGCCGTTCGTCGCGGCGCCGGGAGCGTCCCCCCGCGGGATCGGCCGAGGAGTTCAGCCATGGGGAAAGCCAGCAGCCAGAAGTTCATCGCCCGCAACCGGGCGCCGCGCGTCCAGATCGAGTACGACCTCGAGCTTTACGGCGCCGAGAAAAAGATCAACCTGCCGTTCGTGATGGGCGTGATGTCCGACCTGTCCGGCAAGCCGGCCGAGGCGCTCCCGCCCGTGGCCGACCGCAAGTTCCTCGAGATCGACGTCGACAACTTCGACGACCGGCTCAAGAGCATGAAGCCGCGCGTCGCCTTCAGCGTGCCCAACACCCTGACGGGCGAGGGCAACGTCGCGGTGGACATCACCTTCGAGAGCATGGACGACTTCTCCCCCGCGGCGATCGCCCGCAAGGTCGGCGCGCTCAACCAGCTGCTCGAGGCCCGCACGCAGCTGGCCAACCTGCTCACCTACATGGACGGCAAGAGCGGCGCCGAGGACCTGATCGGCAAGGTGCTGAACAACCCCGAGCTCATGAAATCGCTCGCCGCGGCGCCGAAGCCCGAGGGGGGCGAGGAGGTGAAGAATGGCTGATCCGCAAGCACAAGCCGGCGCCGCGGGCGCGACCGTGGAGGTCGGGCAGCTCGACGCCCTCCTCTCCAAGGAGTTCAAGCCCAAGACCACCAACGCCAAGAGCGCCATCGAGACGGCGGTCAAGACCCTCGCCGCGCAGGCGATCGAGATGTCCAAGACCGTCACGATCTCCGACGACGCCATCAAGACCATCCAGTCGATCATCGCGGCGATCGACCAGAAGCTCAGCGAACAGATCAACGCCATCATGCACCACGCCGACTTCCAGGCCCTGGAGTCGGCGTGGCGCGGCCTGCACTACCTCGTGAGCAACACCGAGACCGACGAGACGCTCAAGATCCGCGTCATGAACATCTCCAAGAAGGACCTCGCCAAGACCCTCGGCAAGTTCAAGGGCACGGCGTGGGACCAGAGCCCCATCTTCAAGCAGGTCTACGAGGCCGAGTACGGCTCGCCCGGCGGCGTCCCCTTCGGGTCGCTCATCGGCGACTACTACTTCGACCACACGCCGCCGGACGTCGAGATGCTCAGCGGCCTCGCCCAGGTCGCCTCCGCGGCCCACGCCCCGTTCCTGGCCGCGGCCAACCCGACGCTCATGAACATGGACTCGTGGAACGAGCTGTCGAACCCGCGGGACCTCACGAAGATCTTCCAGTCGGCCGAGTACGCGCCGTGGCGCAGCCTCCGCGAGAGCGAGGACGCCCGCTACCTCGGCCTGGCCATGCCCAGGTTCCTGGCGCGCACCCCCTACGGCGCCAAGACCAACCCCGTTGAGGAGTTCGCCTTCGAGGAGGACACCGCCGGGGCCGACAGCGGCAAGTACACGTGGGCCAACGCGGCGTACGCGATGGGCGTCAACATCACCCGCTCGTTCAAGCTCTACGGCTGGTGCGCGCGGATCCGCGGCACGGAATCGGGCGGCATGGTCGCCGGCCTGCCCTGCCACACCTTCCCGACCGACGACGGCGGCGTGGACATGAAGTGCCCCACCGAGATCGCGATCACCGACCGGCGCGAGGCCGAGCTGGCCAAGAACGGCCTGATGCCGCTCTCGCACTACAAGAACACCGACTACGCCGTCTTCATGGGCGCCCAGAGCGTGCACAAGCCCGCCGAGTACGACGACCCGGACGCCACCGCCAACGCCAACCTCGGCGCCCGTCTGCCGTACCTCTTCGCGACCTGCCGCTTCGCCCACTACCTCAAGTGCATGGTCCGCGACAAGATCGGCTCGTTCAAGGAGCGGGCCGACATGGAGGCGTGGCTCAACAAGTGGATCATGAACTACGTCGAGCCCGACCCCGGCGCGAGCGAGGAGGCCAAGGCCCGCCGCCCGCTGGCCCAGGCCCAGGTCGAGGTCGCCGAGGTGCCGGGCAACCCGGGCTACTACACGTCGAAGTTCTACCTGCGTCCGCACTACCAGCTCGAGGGCCTGACGGTGTCGCTGCGTCTGGTCTCCAAGCTGCCCTCGGGGAAGAAGTAGGCCCGCGGCGCCCGCGGTTTCCAGATCGTCGGCGCGCACGGCGGAGCGCCGTCCGCCTTTCTCTGGGTGCCAAGCAAGCCCCGGGCCAGTAAGAAGAGCCCGGGGCGGGCGGGGCGAAAGAACAGAACCTCGCCGGCGACTCGTGGTCGAACGGCGGACGGCAGAGAACGGAAACGTTTGACACCGGGTGAACGAACAGGGAGCGAGTCATGGCACTGGAATTCTTCATCAAGTTGGACGGGATCGACGGGGAATCGACCGACAGCAAGCACAAGAACTGGATCGAGGTGCTTTCGTACAGCCACGGCGTGGAGCAGGAGGGCGCGACCCGCTCCGGCGGCGGCCAGTCCACGGTCGGCCGGGCCCACTTCAGCGACTTCAGCATCGTCAAGACGATCGACAAGGCCAGCCCCAAGCTCGCCCTCGTGTGCGCCTCGGGCCAGCACATCGCCAACGTCAAGATGGAGCTGTGCCAGTCCACCAAGGACAAGCACCCCTACATGAAGTACAACCTCTACGACGTGGTCCTCTCCAGCGTCCGCCCCTCCGGCAACAAGACGTCCGACATCCTCCCGCTCGAAGAGGTGAGCATGCGGTACGCCAAGATCGAGTGGGAGTTCACGCCCATGGACGGGGCCGGCAAGGTCGGCGCCGCGACCAAGGCGAACTGGAACCTCAAGGAGAACACCGGCGGCTGATCGCCCCGGCCCCTTGACCGAACCGAACCTCCGTCGGGGCCGACCGGGCCCCGGCGGACTTTTGTTTCGCGGAAACACCCGGGGTGCACGCATGAGCGCCGAAGACCTCCTCAAGCAGTCGCGCCCGCGTGAAGCCCTGGCCGAGCTGCAGGCCATGATCCGGGCAAAGCCCGAGGACGCCAAGCTCCGCGTCTTCCTCTTTCAGCTCCTCTGCGTCCTGGGCGACTGGGAGCGGGCCCTGGCCCAGCTCCAGGTCGCTGCGCAGATGGACGCCAAGAACCTGCTCATGGCCCAGGTCGGCCGACAGGGCATCCTCTGCGAGAAGCTCCGCGCCGAGGTCTTCGCCGGGAAGCGATCGCCCCTGATCGTCGGCGAGAGTTCCGACTGGATCGGCATGCTCGTCCAGGCGTGCCAGCTCCTGGCCGAGGGGAGCACTTCCGCCGCGGCCGAGCTGCGCGCCAAGGCGTTCGAGGCGGCCCCGACGACCGCAGGGACGCTGGAATACGCCGAGCACGCCGCGGCAGAGAATCCCGCCTCCGAGGCGTTCGAGTGGATCGCCGATGCCGATGCGCGCCTCGGCCCCGTGCTCGAGCTGATCGTGGACGGGCGCTACTACTGGGCCCCCTTCGAGCGGCTCCGTGAGGTCCGTTTCGAGAAGCCGACCGACCTCCGCGACGCGGTCTGGCTCCCCGCCCACGTCACATGGAGCACCGCGG
>CAZCPB010000048.1:0-19342 GCA_964500365.1 uncultured Phycisphaeraceae bacterium | reverse complement strand
CCCGTGGACAGGGCCGTCGCGCAGGGCCGGAAGCCCAAGGGGTCCTGGAAGATGCCCGCCCGCCCGCTCTACCTGCGGTTGCTGGAACTGTGCGAAGGGAGGGTCGTGCGATCGGACACCGGCTGGGCGGCGGACTTCGCGTCCGCGGCGGACAAGACGGTAGAGAAGGAGTTCAAGGGGATGGGAACCGCGGCCCAGTGGACGGCGTGGAAGAAGTCCCAGGCCAAGGCCGGGCACGTGACCCTCGACCCCAAGGGCCTTTACATCGACTACACGCTCGCGTAGGCAGTGATCACTTGGTTGCGAGCGCTACCAGCCTCGGGGCATTCTGGTCGTATGGCACGCCGGCGTACGACCCGACGATGCGCACCGTCGCGAATCCCGCCTCGCGCAGGAGCATCTCGAGCTCCTGGCCGCTGAAGAGCCGCAGCTCGTGGCGGGACTCGTAGCGGGCGCCGTCGGGGCGGATGAACAGCCAGCGGTTGGCGATCCGCGTCCAGTTCCGCACCGCGCGGCGCTCCTCGAGGAAGATCGAGCCGTCGGGGAGCTCGCGCCAGTCCTTTTCGCGGAAGATCCGGGCGATCACCTCGCGCCCCATGATGTCGATGAGGAGACGACCGCCGGGGCGCAGCGACGCGTGGAAGTTGCGGAGCACGCGCATGTCGTCGAACGGGTCCTCGAAGTAGCCGATCGACGTGAAGAGGTTGATCGCCGCGTCGAACGCGCCCTCACGCCGGAATTCCCGCATGTCGGCGCGCACCCACTCGGCGGCGCCGGAGATCCCCTCCGCCGCGCGTCGAGCCTCATCGAGATAGCGCACCGTGCGGTCGACGCCCGTCACCGCGAACCCGCGGCGCAACAGCTCGACGCTGTGCCGGCCCGGCCCGCACGGCATGTCCAGAACCTTCTCCCCGTGCCGCAGGCCGAGCAGCGACACGACCTGCTCGACCTCCGCCGGCGCTCCCGTGCGGATGGCCTCGGTGAAGATCGCGGGCTCCAGCAAGTGCCAGAACTCGTCGGTCTCGTGCCACGGGCGGGCGGCGTCCATGGTCTGGCCCCTCAAGGCGTTGGCGGCAGGTCCGTCGCGGGCTCGAAGCCGACCTCGAGCACCGCGTATCCGTCGATCTCAAAGTACTCCACCTCGACGAGCGACGCCGAGCCGTCGCTCGTGAACTCCCCGGCGTCGCGCGTGGGCGCGTGCCAGTCCCACCGCTCGACCACGGGGACGCCGTTCACGCTGACGCGGACCCCGTCATCGCTCAGGGTTCTGACACGCCACCGCCCCTTCGGGAACGAGACGCTGGCGCTCGCACGAAGGCCGAAGTGATCCGGGCCGGGCCCGTGCCTGGTCACATCGTCCGACCACTTCAGGTTGCGCGGGCCGCCGCCGCGGAACCGGCACACGAGCGATTCGAGCGTCGTCCGCACCGCGCCCGGCCCGACCGCCAGCGCACGCCAGGCGTCGAGGTCTTTGCGAGGGTCCGACTCGGGCGTCCACGCGAAGCACGAGGCGTCCCATCGGGCCGAGATCACCGTGCCTGTCCAGCGGCGTACCGGCTCGAACGGCCGTTCGAACTTCACGTCGTAAGACCATACTCCTGAATCGCTTGCGATCCGGACCAGCGTCGGCGAGCCCGGGGTGACGTCGATCCTGGCCGGCGGGTCGGTCGCGACCTCGAAGGACAGTTCCTGCTCATTGCCGGTCGCGCTGTACCTGAAGGAGCCCACCGCGCTCGACAGACCCTCCCACACCCCGAGCCCGAAGATCTCGAACTCGGCCGCGCCCCGGGCGTCCTCGGCCGGCCGCATGGTCACCGACTCGTGATCCCAAGGTCCCCATTCGTCCATGATGATGTTCCGCCGTCCGGCCAGAGCCCTGCGGGCGCCCACCGGCGATGCTTCGCCGACCCGCTCGATCTTCCGTGGCGCCGGCGCTGTCCCACCCCATGTTCGGAGCGGCTCGGCGTCCGGGGGCGCGTCCACTTCCTTCCCGACGTTCACCGCCGAATTCTCCGCGTAAACATTGTCCTTCAGGTGCCCGGCGCCGGAGTCGCGGAGTTGCAGGCAGACCTTGTCGCCGTCGAAGGAGTTGCGGGCCACCACGTTCCCCGACACGCCCCGGTCGTTGGCCCTGACCCCGGGCTTGGCGAGGAGTTCGCGGTCGTCGTCCCACCACAGGTGCACGCCGCAGGCGTTCTCGACAAAGGTGTTCCCCACGACGAGGTTGTCCGACCCGTGCTCGATGTTCACCCCGCCGCGTTCGAGCCCGTAGGCCATCTGCCCGTTGCGTTCGAACGCGTTCCCTTCGATGATCGTCCCGTTCGAGTACCCGCCCCATACGCCGCAGATGCCGCACTCGACGAGGCGGTTCCCGGTAAAGCGGTTTCCATAGCTGAACGTCATCTCTATGCCGTGCGCCACGGCATAGGAAAAGTCGTTCCGGGACAGCACGTTCTCCGAGCACCCGGCGCGCTCGTACGCAAAGTCGGGCGCCGGCGGCGGGGCCTCACCGATCGCCTCGCGCCCCGCAAAGCCGAAGAACCCGTCGCCCCCGTGCGTGGCCGAGTTCTCAACGAAGACGTTGCGCGAGCACTGCTCGAAGCACAGGATCCCCGCCGAATCCTGCCCGCGGTTGTAGACACCGTGGCTGTACCCGCGCACGCAGAAGTCGAAGGCGTTCCGCGAAATCAGGTTGTCGCTCGAGCGCCACATCGCCAGGCCCCACCCGGACAGGAACGAGCAGTCGTTATCGAAGAGGCGCGATTCCTCGACCCGGTCGAGCACGATCCCGTTCTGCCCGCGCCGGACGCGCACGTTCGAAACGCTCACGCCCGTCGTGTCCTCGATGCAGAGCGCCGCGCCGTGCTGCACGATCCACTCGTTCTTGTCGTTGTGGTGCGGGTAGAGCCAGTCGGAGGCGTCTTCCGCGGCGGGCGTGGACTTGAGGCGCTGCCGGTAGTTGTCGGAAAGATCCGCGCCGTCCACGACCAGGCCTCCCGCCCGCGTCGCGTGGACGCCGACTTTGTAGCCGTGCACGCGGAGGTTCTTCAGGGTCACCCCCTCGCGCCCTTCGATCCGCACGCCCGTCCCCTTCAGCGCATCCCACGGCGTGCCCGGCCCACTCCCTCGGAGCACGCTCCCCTCGGCGAACTCGATCACGATGTTGTCCGCCCCCACGTGGATCACGCCGTCGCCGTTGCGGTCGGCGAGCACGGTCCCTTCGGGGATCACGACGCGACAGGATTCCGTGACGACAACGCCGTCGGTATCGACAACCACATCAGGGGGGTCCGCCCCGGCACACGCGGCGGCGAGCATCGGCACGGCAAAGAGAGCCACGGCCATGCACGATCATACAACGGCGCTGGCGCGCCCCGCCCGCCGACGGTCAGTTCCCGGTCGCGGGCTTGCCCACAGTCGGGTCGATCCCCGGGGCGCCGTCGGTATGACTCACGCGAAGGTCCTCGCCCTGCGGCGAGCCCGGGGCGCGGTACGGCGGCAGTTTCTCGCGGGTCGTTGCCCCCCCCTTGCTCGACTGGTCCTCGATCTCCTCCTCGACGCCCTTCAGCCCCCGCTTGAACTCCACGATCCCCTTCCCGAGGCTCCGCCCCACGTCGGGAAGCCGCTTGCCGAAGAGCAGCAGCCCGATCACCAGGATGATGATCAGTTCCCACGAGGTGAAGTTCATGAAGCCGAGGGTGTTCATCGCGGACTCCTTGGGGCCTTCGCCGGCGGCCTTGCCTCGACGCAACTATAGGTCGTCCGCGTTCTCCGCTCGAAGGCCGGCCGGCGTCCTCACGTCGACAGAACCCCCGCTCGGCGCTCCGCCGCCTCGACCACGTTGAGGAGGAGCATCGCCACGGTCATCGGCCCCACGCCGCCGGGGACGGGGCTGATGTGCGAGGCGCGGGACCGGGCCGGTTCGAAGTCCACGTCCCCCACCGTCCTCATCTTCCCTCCCTCGCTCGGCACGCGATTCACGCCGACGTCGATGACCACCGCCCCGGGCTTGACCATCTCGCCCCGGACGAGCCCGGGCTTCCCCGCCGCCGCGACCAGAATGTCCGCCGAACTGCACAGTCCAACGAGGTCTTGGGTGTGCTTATTGCACGACACGACCGTCGCTTCCTGGCGCATGAGCAGGACGGCGATGGGCTTGCCCACGACGTCCCCCGCCCCGACCACCACGGCGCGTTTGCCGCGGATCGGCACGCCCGTGGACTCGATCATCTTGATCACAGCCAGCGCGGTGCAGGGCGCCAAGGAAGAGCGGCCGTACACGACGTTCCCGATGTTCGCCGGGTTCACGCCCTCGACGTCCTTTTCCGGGGCGATCAGGCGCTGCACGCGGTAGGGATCGACGCCCTCGGTCAGGGGCAGGTGCAGCATGAGCGCCGTCACCTTCTCTTCGGTGTTCAGCAGCAGCACCCGCCCCGCGATGTCGTCGTACGACGCGCCCGACGCGAGTTCGTGCAACCGGTACTCGATGCCGAGTTCGCGGCAGGTCCGCCCCTGGTTCTCGGCGTAGACCCGCGCGGCGGAATCGCCGGAATCGACCAGCACCGCGTCCAGCCGAACCGCACCGCCCCGCATGCCGACCGCGCGGACGCGCGTGCGGATCTCCTCGCGGTACTTCGCGGCCAGGGCGTTCCCGTCGATGATCGCGCCGCCGGGGCTCACGCCGACATGGTACACGGCGCGCGACGGCGCCGCGCCCCTCCCGGTACCATGCTCGCATGAGCGCGGAAAAAGAGCGAGCGCGCATCCTCGAGCTGCGCCCACTCCTCGAGCGGGCCAACCGGGCGTACTACGTCGATGTCGCGCCCATCATGCCCGACGCCGAGTTCGACCGGCTCCTGGCCGAACTCGCCGAACTGGAAGCCAGGCACCCGGAACTCGACGACCCGGCCAGCCCGACCCGGCGCGTCGGGGGCGAACTCATCGGCGGGTTCAAGTCGGTCCGGCACACGGTGCCGATGCTCTCGATCGACAACACGTACGGCGAGGACGAGGTCCGGGAATGGTACGCGCGGGTGCTCAAGGGCCTCGGGGGCGTGGGCGGCCTCTTCGACGGCGACGGCGGCGCTCCCGCGCTGGTGTGCGACCCCAAGATCGACGGGGTTGCGCTCTCGCTTCGGTATGAGAACGCAACCCTCGTGAGCGCCGTCACCCGCGGCGACGGCGCAACCGGCGATGACGTCACCCACATCGCCCGCACCGTTCGCGCGATCCCGCTCCGGCTGGAGCGCCACGCCGAGGGCGCTCGGCGGTCGATCGCCGTTCCCGAGGTGCTCGAGGTCCGCGGCGAGATCTACCTCCCGCTCAAGGAGTTTGCCCGCATCAACGCCGAGCGCGAGGCGTCCGACGAGGACGTGTTCATGAATCCCCGCAACGCCGCGGCGGGGACGCTCAAGCAACTCGACCCAAAGGTCGCCGCGACCCGACGCCTCGGCTTCAGCGTGCACGGGCGAGGGGAAATCTCGGAGGGCGCGGACGGCCCGCTCGCCGGATCACACTGGGACCTGCTCCGCGTTCTGCGCGAACTGGGCATGCCCATCAACCCGCACACCAGAAGGTGCGGCTCGGTCGAAGAGGCGATCCAGACCATCCGAGAATTCAACCAGACACGCCGGACCCTCGACTACGCCACCGACGGCATGGTCGTGCGCATCGATTCCTTCGAGCAGCAACGGCGCCTGGGCACTACGTCCAAGAGCCCGCGCTGGGTGATCGCGTACAAGTACCCCGCCGAGCGCAAGACCACCACGCTCCACCGCGTCGAGCACCAGGTCGGCAAGACGGGCAAGATCACGCCGCGGGCGGTCATGGAGCCGGTGCTGCTCGCGGGCACGGTCGTGAAGCACGCGACGCTCCACAACTACGGCCAGGTGGTGAAGAAGGACATCCGCCTCGGCGACACCATCGAGATCGAGAAGGCCGGCGAGATCATCCCCTATGTCCTCGGCGTGGTCGCCGAGAAGCGTCCGAAGGGCGCCGCGAAGATCGAGCCCCCCGACAAGTGTCCCGAGTGCGCCGGCCCGGTCGAGATCGAGCCTCCCGAGGCCGAGCACGACCCCGCGCAGGAGACCGGCCGTCGCTGCGTGAACCCAGAGTGCCCCGCCCAGGTCCGCGAAAAGCTCATCTGGTTCGCCGGCCGCAAGCAGATGGACATCGCCGGCCTGGGCGAACAGACCGTGGACCAGATCCGCACGCAATCGAGGGTCCCGCTCAATTCCTTCGCCGACGTTTTCCGGCTCAAGGACCACCGGGGGGCGCTCCTCGAACTCGACCGCATGGGCGAGCGGAAGGTGGACAATCTACTGGCAGGGATCGAGGCGGCCAAGTCCCGCGGCCTGGGGCGCGTCCTCGCCGGGCTGGGCATCCGGCACGTCGGGGACACGACCGCCAAGCTCCTTGCCCGCCTGTTTCCCGATGTCGATGCGCTCCTGGACGCCAGCGTGGACCAGCTCATGCCCAAGGCGTTGAAAAAGGAGCAGGCCGTCGCGCTCGGCTTCGCTGCCGAACCTCAGGACCGGCCCGAGACCGGGCTGGGCAAGGACACAGCGCCCGCCGTCCACGCCTACCTGCACAGCCGCGCCGCGCACAGAACGTTCGATGAACTCCGCGCCGCGGGCGTGGACCTCACCTCCCACGACTACATCAAGCCGGGGCAGAAGCGCGCCGCGGCATCCGGCCCGTTCGCGGGCAAGACGGTCGTGCTCACGGGGACGCTCGAGAATTACGAGCGCGAGGACCTGTCCGCGATCCTCGAATCCCTGGGGGCCAAGGTCTCGGGCTCGGTGTCGAAAAAGACCGACCTGGTCATCGCCGGTACCTCCGCCGGCTCGAAGCTCGACAAGGCCCGCGCACTCGGGATCGAAACCTGGGACGAGACCGCGCTCCTCAAGGCCCTCGCGGCGTCAGGGGTCGAGGCTCCGGCACGCTGACCCTGGAATCCACCTGAACCCTGCCGCAACGCCCGATCACTCGCCGTCCGTGGCGGGTTATCGTTGCGTCCGAGGCCGCTTGCGATCACCATGCAGGCGAGCCCGCCCGGAGAACGAACCGGCGCCGGCCAATCGGTCGATTCAGATTCCGCCCGAGCGAGCCACCATGCACAACGTCGAGTTCAAGGCCGAACTCCGCGACCTGGCCCTGGCCAGGACGCTCTGCCGCGCCATGGGAGCGACGTGGATCATCGCCATGGAGCAGACGGACACGTACTTCCGGGTCGCCAGCGGCCGCCTCAAGAAGCGCGAGTGCCCCGGGGAGCCCGCCGAGTTCATCCACTACGAGCGAGCGGACCGGCCGCTCGCCAAGCTGAGCCAGTACGCGATCTATTCCGAGTCCCAGGCCGCCGAGCGCTTCGGCACTCTCCCGCTGCCGGTCTGGGTCGTGGTCAAGAAAGCGCGTGAGCTCTTCATGCTCGGCGCCACGCGCATCCACCTCGACACGGTCGAGAACCTGGGACAGTTCCTCGAACTCGAGTCTCTGGTTTCGCCGAGCAACCCGGTCGCCAAGTGCCACCAGACCATCGCCGAGCTGCGCCGTGCCCTGGCGCCCGCCCTCGGCGAGCCCATCTCGTGCAGCTACTCCGACATGCTCGCGGCGCAGGCCGAACTCGAAACGCCCAGCGGCCCCTGACCGCGCGCCCCGCGGCTAGACTTCCCGCACGCGCGGGCGTAACTCAGTGGTAGAGTGACAGCCTTCCAAGCTGTACGTCGAGGGTTCGAATCCCTTCGCCCGCTTTTCGCAAGCCCGGTGCCGGTCGGTGCCGGGCCGCGACACCAAGCGACAACTCGCGACGACGTTGGGGCTTGCGCGACCTGCCCGCGGGGCGGAGGCTGAGCGTCGAGGGTCTCGCCCGAGGCCGGCGCGTGCCACGAGATGACGCGAATTGCCCAGATGGGCGGACGAGTTTGTGCGCCGGCTTGTGCGCGCTGCGCCTGCTCCGGGTTGCCGACTATGCCCATCGCTGATAGCTTTCCGTCGCCATCGAAGCGGCGATTGGGGGCAACCCATGTTCCGACGAGCGTGTTACATGGCGTGTGCGTGCGTCGTACTAGGCGGCTGCGCCAGCGAGTTTGAGGTCGTGCGTGCCGCACCCGGGTCCAAGCCGCCGGTCTTGAGCCAGGCCGACTCGGTTTACGTCGTGGTGCCGCCCGACGGCAAGTATGGCGAGGACACGTACACTGGGAGCGGGCATGACACCGCAGCGGCCGTTGCGAAGTACTTCGCCACACGATGTGGCCGCGCGGAAATTGGTGAGCGGGAGGAGTTGCCCGAGCAGGGGTTGGAAACAGCGCGTCGGCGGCAGTTTGCCTACTGCGCAAGCCCCCGCATTCTGCAGTGGGAGGACCGAGCCACAGAATGGTCAGGCAAGCGCGACAAGCTGTCGATCGGGCTGATCGTAACTCAAGTGTCTACTGGGCGCGTCGTAGACAATGCCGTGATCAGTGCCGTTGGAACGTGGTGGACGCTGGGGGGCCTCCATCCTCAGGACCTGCTCGACCGCATGATGAAACAGTACGAGAAGAGCGCGACTTCCAAATCGGACTGATTGCGTGTCGCGAGGCGAAAGTGATCGACTAAGCGGTTCGGCAGAGTACGCGGCCGGCTGCGGTTGGCGTCGCCGCCTGACCGCCTCCGGGTATATCAGGCAGCCGCTGCAACTCCGCCGCGACCGGCAGCAGCCGCACGTCCATGTACACGTTCTCGGTGAGCCGCGGGTCGCTGTGTCGCATCTGCGCCTGCCGAGCCCGCTGGCTCATCCCCCCCACCGCCATCATCGTCGACAGCGTCATGCGGAGGCTGTGGAAGTCCACGAAGCCCGTCGCCCTCGTCCCCGGGTCGATCCCGGCGAACTTCAGGTCGGCCCGCACCACGTTCATGTTCGGCACCGTCGCCACGACGCGGTCGGAGGGCTTGGCGGCCGCGGGCCGGTGGCCCCGCAGGGTCTCGGCCAGTTGCGGGTGCAGCGCCAGGGTGTCGCCCCGGCCGGCCTTGGTCGTCTCGGCCCGCAGCTTGATGTGCGGGACCGCCGAGTCGAGGCTCAGGTCGCCCCACCGCAGTTCCGCCGCCTCGGACCGCCTCAGGCCCGCCCAGATCGCCAGGAAATACGACACCCGGCGCTCACGGCCCAACGCCGCAGCCCGGTCTCGGGCCGAACGCCCCACTTTGGCCAACGGGCGGCCCACGTTGGCCCCAGTTCGCACGGTGAGGAGTTCTTGGAGCGGGCGCCGTTCCGCGGCGTCGAGCAGCCGTCCGGCCTCCTCGGGCGTCAGGGCACGCCGGGGGTGGGCCAGGACGACCGCCTTGGGCTGGATCTTCCGAAGGCCGACCAGGGGATCGTGCAGGATGCGGCGGGATTCCAAGGCCCACCGGGTGAGGGACTTGAGCGTGCTGATCATGTTGTTCTTCGTGATGGTCGAGAGCGGCCGCTGCTGCCCGCGCTTCCCGATTCTGGAGCGGTAGACCGTTAAGAACGTCAGCACCTTCGTCGCGTCGAGGTCCACGAGCCGGGCCGCCTTCACGCCCTTGGCGACCAGCCCCAGCCGCTGGACCACCTGGGCGACGTGGGTCGCGGAGCACTCCTTGCCGCGCAGCATGGCCACATAGTCGTCGATGTGCTCGCCGATCGGCCGCCGCGCCTGGTCGTCCACCGGGTCGAGCAGGCCCTCGGCCTTCCGGGCGGCGTCGCGCTCCAGCCGCTCGCCCATCGCCTGGGATGCGTCGCGGTCGGAGTACCCGCGGATCGTGCGTCGCTTTCCGAGCGTCGCGTCGAAGAAGTTGACCATCCAGCGCGACCCGCGCACCTTCTGGTCTTCGCCTCTCTTGAACGTCGTGGCCATCATGCTTCTCCTGTCGAAGCCGCCGACGGTGGCGGCTCGACACCGGACGCGGCATGCTCGCCCGAGGCAAGGCCATCGGTCTTGGGTTGTGCGCGATCAAGGACTTGTCCTGGTGACGCTGTTTGGTCGCTTTGTCTTGCGCTCAGCGCGTCCTTCGCGGCCCGCGCCAGGGCAAAAAATGCCTTCCTCGGCTTCGTCATCGCGTCGTTCAGCAATTCGTCGCTCAAGACCGCTGAGCGAGCGATGGCGTCGTCGGTTGGCCACACTTGCCGGATGTTCTTCAAGGCGATTGGGAAGTTCTCGCGGTCGTTCGCGTTACGGAGCGCCCGTGATGTGTCAGCGATCAACACCGCGACGCGCTCGACGCGCCATGCATGATGCACCACCGCCTCGTGCTCGGCGGCCACTTTCTCTCGCGCGGCAGCTTGAGCCGTGAGCAGCTTGGCATGTTGCTGGGCCGAACCGTCTCGGAGTGCGATCACCAGCGCCGCAGGCTTCGAGTCCATGTTGCCGGCGTATTTTTTCACCCACTCAATCCCCGCCTCCACAACCCGGGGCGAGAACTGGAGGGACAAATTCCTGGCGTTGGTAGCGATCACGCCGTACCCGATCAGGAGGGCATTTGACGCTTCAAAGTCGGCGTTTTCGCTTTGCTCGGCCTTCCGCAGCTCCGGGTCACGTACCGCACCAGCGCCAGCCCCACCTCCCCCTCCCTGCTCGCTGGTGGAGGTGGTGGTGTGTGCGTTGATCTGTCCAAAGGTCTGTTCATTGGTATGTTCCCCTATACGGCGTATGGGGTTCGGCGCAACGCCGTCGAGGGTTTGATCGCGCGCCGTTGTGGGTTCAAGGTCGCGCCGTATGGGGTTCAACCCTGTACGCGGTATCCGGTTCAACCCTGTACGCCGTCGGGGGTTGCTCTGACCTAGCGCTTCCAGTACCTCGGGATTCGCGCGAATGAGATTCGTGTTGCCCCGCCCGCGTTCGTTCACGCCGCCGGAGGAGCGGACTACGTCGCAGATCACGTTCGACTTCCGCGCACGGTCAAGGGCCCTTCTGACGGCCGCGTCCGTCATCGTCGTCATCTCGGCGAGTCGCGGTACACTCGGGTTGCACTGCCACGTTTGGTAGTCGATGAAGGCGGTCAGCGCGTACAACACGAGCTTGGCGGTGCGATCAAGGGGACTCCGTCCGACTGCCCAAACCCAGCGAAGGGGGCCGGTGAGACGACGCCCGGAAGCCGGGGCACCGCCATCCATCGGCGCGCTGGCCGCTTGAAGCCGTATCGGGAGTTTGCGCTGAGAACTGTCCATGCGCAAAGGCACCTGGTGGCGCCGCGATCGGCGACGAGAGGTGATGTTCAAACTCTTCGGGATGTCGTCCGAACGGGCTTGCACCCGCCCTTGACCCACACGTCGAGCTCGTTCCTCGACCAGCGCCGCAGGGCGCCGAGTTTGCAGCCGGACGGCATCAGGCCCGCCGCGACCATGCGGTACAGGTGCCGCGCCGAGGCGCCGCCGAGGTACACTCGGCGGACGTCGTCGATGTCCAGCATTTCAGGGGCAAGCGGAGAACCGGGAGCAACCGTGCTCATGAGCGTGACTCCTGTCATGCGCGGGCGCGCGGTGCGCGTGCCCGTCCGACGAAGTCATACACACGCTCCCATGCGCATTCTCGGCCACAACTCGAAAGGGGGTTTGAAGAAGGTTTAGACCTTCTCTTCTTTGGATGGAGGTCTCAGATACTCCCGCCATCTCGCCGCAACCTTGCGCCACTTCCGCTTGCCTTCGGCCTGCTCAGCCTTGGCGGCAAGCTTCTCTACTTCGACAGGGCCAAAGCGAAAGCCGTGTACTCCGCGCCTGGCGCGTGTGACTTGTGCGGCATCGCAAATGCGATCAAAGGTGCTCGACTTGATCTGCCCCTGCCTGCACAGCTCGTCCTTGGTCCATCCGTCGATCTTGGCGCTAGCAGGGATCTGTGGAGGCGGCGCCTTCTGATCGCCGCCATCATTTGCACGGCCGGGAGTTGTACCCGCCAACTCGTTCTCGGCGCGCGAATGCAGGCGAAGCTCCGACTTCAACCCTTCGATCTTCGTGATTGTCGCATCGGGGATTCCGACTTCCCATTCATTCGGTCCGCCGTTGAAGATCGCGAAAGTCAGCTGCGAGAGAACGTCCGTCAGCGGTCGCTCGCCGACCGGCGTCTCAACAATCCGGATCATGACGCCGTCGGCAGGCACGTCCTTGGTCGCGCCCGTCACGAGCATTCGCGTCGTGAGCACCAGCTGGAGTACGCGGTCCCAGATGACCCGAAGCCCGGGAAGACGCCCCGCGCGATCGTCGCGCGGAAACACTTTGCCGTCCCTGTGTGTGCAGCTCTTCGCGCGTGCCAAGAAAAGGCCCAGCTGTTGATCGATCTGCTGGAGGTACACGGCCAGCGGCACTTCGCCTCTCAGATTGAGTTGCCCATCCTTGTCGAACCACAAGGACGAGGTGGAACCGCCTGCAAGCGGGGGGTGTTCTCGCGGTCGCAGGGTCTCCTCGCACCAGCGGCACAGCGCTTCGTGGCGTGCTCGACCGTCATCCGACTTCGCAGGCAGATCCGCAAGACTCGGATCTAGGCTCCGTAATCGCTCCGCGTCTTCCCAAAACTCGTCGGTTGGCCGCGGCCGGTTGGTGAGTTCGGTCAAGTCGAACGCCTTGTTAATGACCACGCTCCGCAAGCGAGCGAGAAGTTCAGCGACTGTCGAAGCTGCGCTCCTGAGTCGATGGCCACGTTCCTCGAGGGCCTTGAGGTACGCCTGTGACGCCGCTTCGGAGAGAGCACGGTACTGCTCGCCAGCTTCGGGTGGCAGAGGAAACCTTCCGCCATTCGCGCGCTCGATGTCTTTTTGGGCTCTGACGAAAGGCTCGGCCGCCGCATTTGCAGCCGCTTGTGCCTCTTCCCAAGCGCTGCTCCCCTTCGCCATCTGCTGAAAAATGGGGTTTGAGAGCAGACGGGCTTCTACGTCTTGCTTGCGCTTCCGTTGCATGTCCAATGCGTGACTAATGGGATCAAGCGGTGCCTCTGCCGGGGTGTCGTTGGAGCCGCCCCCGCTGCTTCTCTTCTTCTTGACCTCATGTGTCCGATCGCTTCGGACACGTCGCAGCGCCATGCGAATCAGCCCGATCCACGGCTCGGACCAGTTCTCGTTGAAGTCAGTCGGTGTTGAGTTGACTCTGCAAAGGAGTGGCGGATCGGTGAGCCACGGCAGATTCGCCAGGTCCGTCAGACCAGCCGCGTACTCACTTGCCTTTGGGTCGCTGACCAGCGCGGCGACGAGCAGCACGCGGCGAGCCCACAGAGCCGGCTCGCCATGCACCGCGCTCACTCGAAGGTCGGGAGGATCGACGTGGAAGTCAGTGACCACGCATCTCAAACGCCAGTAGCGTGCGTCCTCTTCGGGCGTGGATCCGTGGATTTGATGCGCCGATGCGCGAATACCGACCGCGTCGCCCTCGGCCGCGCTCCGTAATTCCCGGCACCGCTGTTCTGAGTACTCGCTGTCAAGCCAGCGGCCCGCTTCCGCGTACTCCAAGATATGTGACCGAACTTCCTGATGGACCTCAACCAGCGTCTTGTCCCAAGCCTCGCGCTGCGCGGCGTCCATGCCGAGCCCCTTTTATGCGGGCCGGCGCAGGCGGGGCCATCAGGGGGGAACGGCCTCCGCCTGCGCCGCGAGCCGGTGTACGGCCGGCGACCCGCGTGCTCACAGGATATCGCCATGAATCTCGTTATCTCTCTTTGACAGGCTCGCGACTGGCGATTCGACCAAAGCCGCTCACCTAAGGGTGAATCGGAAGCCACGGATCGTACGTCCCGGTGCCTGTATTGAAATGGCAACTCTCCACTACGCCGTCGTTCCAGACCCGAAAAAGAGTCGCCTGGTAGTGGTTGTACGTGATGGATGTCACTATGCGGAGCGGCGCGGCCCTGATTTGGGCATTTGCTTGTTCAATCCGCATCAGCATCGACAGCCCGAGTCCCAGCCCCACGCCTACCGCAACCAGCGCCAAGCCATTCGCCTTCCGATTCATGGGTTCCTCCTTTGGAAAGGTGACGGGCATTGTACTTGTGAGCGGCTCAGCCGCCTTCCCATCCCCGCCCTCGGCCGGTACGTTCGCGGCGTGCCCAAGCCACCGCCCAACGAGCCCGACCGCGACCCGCAGGACTGGGCTTTGGCCATCTACGTCCGCGTCAGCGACACCGAGCCGATGCAGCGGTTCCTGGCCGACCTCGGGCGGCTGCACGCCCGGATGGATCAGGGCGAGGTGACGCTGGAGCAGGCGACCGAGGAGTTGGAGCGGGTCCTGACGACGCTGATGGGGGAGACGCTCTAACCGAACCTGAGCGCGCGGACTGGCACGGCGGTTGCGGATGCGCTCAGACGGGGGCGGTGTGTCCCCCGCCAAAGGAGACGCACGATGAGGAACGCTGTCGCTCTGTTCGCGCTTGCCGGGGTCGCCGGGACCGCCGCTGCAGTCGAAACGCAGATCATCCTGAAGGTGCGCCAGTTCGGCACCTCCGACCCGTGGGTGAGCAGCGCGAACTTCGTCAGCCCGAACCTCGTCGACCCGATCGAGTTGGAGGTCGGCGCGTTCTACACCCGCGAAACGGGGTACGGGCTGTCAACCGTCATTCACAGCATCACGGGCTCGCCGTTCAGCGGGGCGAACGGAGACACCGTGACGATCCTCGACGACAACCCCACCAGCACGCTTCACCCCGACGGTCGCCAAGGTAACTTCAACTTTGGCGGACAGTTTCAGGTTGTCTACCACACGGGCACCAGCGGCGTTGACGCCAATCGCTTCCGCATCGCGTCCTCCGGCAATCCGAACGATGTTGCGGCCGGGGGCATTTCCGTCAAGCAAGGCACCCCCATCGCTTTGGGCACCAACTTCGATACGAGCAATCCCGCCTATGGCTACCACTTCAAGCTGACGCTCGCGTGCTACAACGGCGGGCAGGCTCGGCTCGTCACCATCACGGCCCCGGACGCGAAGATCAACTCCTTTACCGTGTACAGCTCAGCATCCTCCACAACTGCTACCAACATCAAGACCTCGCTCGTGCCCACCTCGCCAGCGCTGGTCACTGTCTCGTGGGTGCCGTCGCCACCGTCGGTCGCCCTGCTCGGGGCGGGCGCGATGATCGCCGCGCGGCGTCGCCGATAGCTGAATGGCCGAGGACGCTTCGCCGAGAGAACGACTCAGGCGGTGTAGACGCCCCGCGCTACCCGCTTGATGCCCTTGGTCTTGCCCAGTTGGATCGCGACCATCGTCCTGAAGTTCTTCGACGTGGTCTTGAAGCCCGCCTTCAGCACCGCGTCGGCGGCCTGCTGGACGCCCAGCTTCCGGCCCTTAAGCGCGGCCTTGAGGGCCTCGCCCAGGCTCACCTCGTGGCGGGCGCGGCGGCGGCGGCCGCCCGCTCGGGCCGCCCGGGCGCTCCCGATCTCGCCGCCCGCGGCGCGGATCTTGGCCTCGACGGCCGCGAGTCGGTGCGACAGGGCGCGGTGGCGGCGCTCCAGGCCCGCGACCTTGGACTCGCGGCGGGCGAGTTCGCGGCGGATGGCTTCGTGGGACAGGGACGCGAGGCTTGATGTTCTGGGCACCTGGTTCTCTCCTGGCAATTCGGCGGCCATGATACATGAACCGCCCATCGCCGCGCGGTAAACTCACTCGGGGGTCCCTGCGATCGGGCGACCACCGCGGAGTGGTCGGACTTGTCCAGCCCGGAACAACGCGCTCGCCAGCGTATCGACGCGATGCTCAAGGCCGCGGGCTGGAAAGTCCAGGACTATCGCGCCATGGACCTGACCGACGGACCCGGCCAGGCGGTGCGCGAGTTCCACACCGAGTCCGGCCCCGTGGACTACCTGCTGTACGCCGACGGCCGCGCCATCGGCACCGTCGAGGCCAAGCCCGAGGGCCACACCCTGACCGGCGTCGAGGTCCAGTCGAGCAGGTACGGCGTCGGCCTGCCCGAGGGGATTCCGCGCTGGTCGGACCCGGTCCCGTTCGCCTACGAGTCCACGGGAACCGAGACGCAGTTCACCAGCCGCCTCGACCCCGAGCCGCGCAGCCGCGAGCTGTTTTCGTTCCACCGCCCCGAGGAGTTGGTCCGGCTCGCCAAACTCGAGTCTCAGGTCCGCGAAAGACTGCGGCAAATGCCGCCCCTTGAGACTTCCCGCCTGTGGGAGAAGCAGATCAAGGCGATCACCAACCTCGAACATTCGCTCGCCGAGGACCGGCCCCGCGCCCTGATTCAGATGGTCATGGGCGCGGGCAAGACCTTCACCGCCTGCAACATCGCCTACCGCCTCATCAAGTTCGCCGGTGCCAAGCGCATCCTCTTCCTGGTCGATCGCCGCACCCTCGGCAAGCAGGCCCACGACGAGTTCCAGCAGTTCGCCTCGCCGCACACGCAGTACACGTTTACCGAGGAATTCGGCGTCCAGCACCTGCGCCGCAACGCCATCGACCCGGCCGCGAAGGTTGTCATCACCACCATCCAGCGGCTCTACTCGATCCTGAAGGGCGAGGACGACTTCGACGAGAGCGGCGAGGAGGGCTCGATGTTCGAGGCCGCCCCCTCGCTCGTCAAGGAGCCGCTCCCGGTCGTCTACAACGAGAAGCTGCCGCCCGAGTTCTTCGACTTCATCGTCGTGGACGAGTGCCACCGCTCCATCTACAACGTCTGGCGGCAAGTCCTCGAGTACTTCGACGCCAGCCTGATCGGCCTCACCGCCACGCCCAGCGCCCAGACCATCGGGTTCTTCAAGGGCAACATGGTCATGGAGTACACGCACGAGGAGGCGGTGCTCGACGGCGTGAACGTCGGCTACGACGTCTACCGCATCGAGACGGCGGTCACCAAGGACGGCGCGACGCTCAAGAAGAAGCCCGAGTACCTCGTGCCGCACCGCCACCGCACGACCCGCCGCAAGCGCTACGCCGCGCTCGACGACGACCTGACCTACGCCGGCAGCCAGCTCGACCGCGACGTGGTCAACGAGAGCCAGATCCGCTTGGTCATCAAGACGTTCAAGGAGAGACTCCCCGAAATCTTCCCCGGCCGCACCGAGTGCCCCAAGACCCTGGTTTTCGCCAAGACCGACCTGCACGCCGAGGACATCACCCGCATCATCCGCGAGGAGTTCGGCAAGGGGAACGACTTCTGCCAGAAGATCACGAGCAAGACCACCGGCCGCAAGCCCGAGGACCTGCTCAGCGAGTTCCGAAACCTCTACATGCCGCGCATCGCCGTCACGGTGGACATGATCGCCACCGGCACGGACGTCAAGCCCCTGGAGTGCCTGCTCTTCATGCGGAACATCTCCTCGGCCTCGTACTTCGAGCAGATGAAGGGCCGCGGCTGCCGCATCGTCAGCCCCGACGTGCTCCAGTCCGTGACGCCCGATGCGCCCGGCGGCGCGAAGACGCACTTTGTCATCGTGGACGCCGTCGGCGTCACCGAGTCGGAGAAGACGCTCTCCAACCCCCTGGACCGTCAGCCTTCGGTTGCGCTCGACAAGATCCTTCAGACCGTCGCCACCGGCGCCATCAGCGACGAGATTGTCTCAACCCTCGCCGCGCGCCTGGCCCGCATCGACCGCGAGATCGACGACGACCAGCGCGCCCAGATCGAGCAGGCCAGCGGCGGGCTGGACCCCAAGGCCCTCGCCACGGCGCTTCTCGCCAGCATTGACGACGACGCCACCGCCGCCCGCGCCGCGGCCGCGTTCAAAATCCCGCCCGGACAGGAGCCGACAGAGGAACAGCTCTCCAAGGTCGAGCGCGAGGCCATGACCCAGGCCCTCAAGCCCTTCCTCAACCCCCGGCTGCGTGACACGATTATCCGCGTCAAGCAGGCCGCCGAGCAGGTGCTGGACGAGGTGAACCAGGACCGGCTTCTCCGCGCCGGCCACGACGCCGCGGCACTCGAAAGGGCCCGATCGGTCATCACCTCGTTCAAGGCGTTCATCGATCAGAACAAGGACGAGATCGAGGCGCTGAAGGTGCTGTACAGCCGCCCCTACCGTGCCGGGCTGCGGTACGGGCAGGTGAAGGAACTGGCCCAGCAACTCGGCGTCGCGCCGTTCTTCGTGGACGCGAAGAAGCCCGAGACGGTCGGGCGGCTGTGGCAGGCGTTCGAGGCGGCGGAGCCGGACAAAGTGAAGGGGAGCGCGAGGCAGTTGGTGGACCTGATCGAAATGGTCAAGCATGCGATCGGTGGGCCGACGATGCTGCGGCCGTTCGCCGCGGTCGTCGAGGAGCGGTACGCCGCGTGGCTGGCGGAGAAGGCCAAGGGCGGGACGACGTTCGCACCGGCGCAGAAGCGATGGCTGGACGCGATCAAGGACCACATCGCCGCGAGCCTGGCGATCGACGCCGAGGCGCTGGAGGAGGTGCCGTTCAAGCAGATGGGCGGGCTGGGCGCGGCGTACGAGGTCTTCGGGTCTTCGCTGGAGTCGCTCCTGACCGAGATGAATGAGAGGTTGGTGGCATGAGCAGCATTGGCGTCCCCGCACATTGGACGACGATGACGCTCGACGATCTTTGTACAAAGATCACCGACGGAACCCATCACTCGCCCTCCGAGTCAGATCAACTTCCGACTGGCGACTTCGCGTACGTGACGGCGAAGAACATCAAGGAATGGGGCATCGACCTCAGCCGGATCACGTACCTGCCGGAGCGAATCCACAGGCCAATCTACGAGCGGTGTGACCCAGAGCATGGAGATGTGCTTTACATCAAGGATGGCGTGACAACCGGCATCGCCACCGTCAGTCAACTGAGCGAACCATTCAGCTTGCTATCGAGTGTGGCGTTGCTCAAACCCAAGCGGGAGATCATCGATCCGCGCTTTCTGAAGTGGTTCCTCAATAGCCCGGTCGGTTACTCGGGCATGACCTCCCAAATGACCGGCACGGCGATCAAGCGCCTAACGCTCCGCAAAATCAAAGAGGCGTCAGCACCTGTCGCCCCGCTCCCCGAGCAGCGTCGAATCGTGGCGAAGATCGAGGAGTTGTTCAGCGATCTCGACGCGGGGGTGGCGGCGCTGCAGCGTGTGCGGGCGAACCTGAAGCGGTATCGGGCGGCGGTGCTCAAGGCGGCGGTCGACGGACGGCTGACGGCGGCGTGGCGCGAGCGGAATCCCACGCCCCCGGATCAGACGGGCGCGGCCCTGCTCCAGCGCATCCTCGCCGAACGCCGTGCCAAGTGGGAGCAGGACAAACTCCGCAAGTTCAAGGAGTCGGGGAAGACGCCGCCGAAGGGGTGGAGGGAGAAGTATGAGGCGCCGGCAGAGCCCGGGGAATGGAAAGGCGCGAACCTACCTCGCACCTGGACTCTGGCGAGCATTGACCAACTCAGCGTGGTGGTGCGGGGTGGGTCCCCGCGCCCGGCCGGGGACCCGAAGTACTTCGGCGGCACGCACACCCCGTGGAT
>CAZCPB010000047.1:251-19446 GCA_964500365.1 uncultured Phycisphaeraceae bacterium | reverse complement strand
GTGATGTGCTCGGGGCAGACCTTGGTGCAGCACTTGGTGATGTTGCAGTAGCCCAGGCCGCCCTCGTCCTTCATCTGGCCGAGCCGGTTCTCGGTGTCGAGGGGGTGCATGTCGAGGGCGGCCGTGTAGACGAAGTGGCGCGGGCCGGCGAACTCGTCGTGCTTGTGGTGGTCCCGCAGGACGTGGCACACGTCCTGGCAGAGGAAACACTCGATGCACTTGCGGAACTCCTGCACGCGGTCCACGTCGGCCTGGAACATCTTCCACGTGCCGTCGGGGAAGTCGGGCTTCCGAGGCTTGAACTTCTTGATCGACCTCTTGACGCGGAAGTTCCACGAGACGTCGGTGACGAGGTCCTTGACGTGCGGGAAGGACTTCATGGGCTCGATGATGACCGGCATGTTGAGGTCGAGCTGGTCGAGGCGGGTCATGCACATGAGGCGGGGCTTGCCGTTGATCTCGGCCGAGCAACTGCCGCACTTGCCGGCCTTGCAGTTCCAGCGGCAGGCGAGCGTGGGGGCCGACTCGGCCTGGATCTGGTGTACGGCGTCCAGGACGACCATGCCCTCGGTGACGGAGGTGGTGAAGTCCTTGAAGGTGGCGCTGTCGCCCTGGCCGGTCCAGATTCGGAACGTCGCGCTGGTCATCGTTACTCTTCCCTCTCGGTCGGCGGGTCTTCGGTGGGCTCGCCGAACCAGAGCCAGTGGTTTTCGGGGTCGCGGACCTCGAACTCCTTCATCTGATAAAAGGCCACGCGCAGGGGCGTGACTTCCACGCCGCGGGACAGGAACTCGCGGTGGAGCGACTCGATGTCTTCGGCGTCGAAGTAGTAGACCTGGTAGTCCCTGCTGCAACGCGGCACGTCACTGCGGACGCGCTCGGCGGGCGGGGCGTTGAGCATGATGGCCGTTCCGTCGCGCTCGACCTCGGCCCAGACGGGCGGGTTGCCGTGCATGGCGTTGCAGTTGAATCCGAGCTTTTCCACGTAGAAGCGGACCGCGCCGGGGAGGTCGGCGCAGGCGAGCATGGGGCGAAGGTTGGAGATCCGCGGGATGGCCCGGCCAGCGGCGTCCACGGCTACTTGTTCTCCTCGATCACCTGCTTCAGATCGGGGCGCATGGGCGCGAGCTTCTCGCGCCGGAGTCGCATCGAGCCGTCCGGTCCCTTGCTGATGATCGTGTTGTGGTTCTCGAACTCGGCGTTCTTCTGGGGATGGTCTTCGCGGAAGTGCCCGCCGCGGCTTTCCTTGCGGTCGATCGCGCAGCGCGCGAGGGCCTCGCTGACGGTGAGGAGGTTGGGGAGGTCGAGGCAGGTGTGCCAGCCGGGGTTGTACTCGCGGTTGCCGTCGATGCCGACCTTTGCCGCGCGCTGCTTCAGGACCGCCAGGGCGTCGAGCGCGAAGGCGAGGTCCTGCTCGTTGCGGACGATGCCGGCGCGTTCCTGCATCATGTCCTGGAGGGCGCTCTGCACGGTGTAGGGGTTCTCGCCGCCGGTGCGCTCGAAGGGCTGGAGCGCGGAGCGTGCCGCGGCCTCCACCTGGCCGTTGTCGATCGTGCCGGCGCCGTTCTCCCGGGCAAACCGTGCCGCGTACTCGCCGGCGCGCTTGCCGAAGACGAGCAGGTCGCTGAGGGAGTTGCCGCCGAGGCGGTTGGCGCCGTGGAGTCCGGCGGCGACCTCGCCCGCGGCGAAGAGGCCGGGGACCGTGGACATCTGGGATTCGCCATCGACGCGGACGCCGCCCATGACGTAGTGCACGGTCGGGCCGATCTCCATGGGCGTGGTCGTGATGTCCACGCCGGCCAGTTCCTTGAACTGGTGGTACATGGACGGGAGCTTCTTCTTGATGTGCTCCTGCGCGTTGGGGAGCTTTTCCTTGATCCACGCGATGTCGAGGAAGACGCCGCCGTGCGGGCTGCCGCGCCCTTCCTTCACTTCGCGGACGATGCAGCGGGCGACGTGGTCGCGCGTCAGGAGCTCCGGCGGGCGGCTGGCGGACTTGTCGCCCGTGACATAGCGCCAGCCCTCCTCGGCGTCCTTGGCGGTCTGGTTCTTGTAGTTGTCGGGGATGTCGTTGAACATGAAGCGCTCGCCCTTGCTGTTGAGCAGGCGTCCGCCCTCGCCGCGGACACCCTCGGTGACGAGGATGCCGCGCACGCTGGGGGGCCAGACCATCCCGGTGGGGTGGAACTGGACGAACTCCATGTCCATGAGCTCGGCGCCGGCGTGGTAGGCCAGCGCGTGACCGTCGCCGGTGTATTCCCAGGAGTTGCTGGTGATCCGGTACGCGCGCCCGATGCCGCCGGTGGCGAGGACGATGGCCCTGGCCTTGAAGAGCCGGAAGCGGCCGCGCTCGCGGTCGTATCCGAAAGCGCCCACGACGCGGTCGCCGTCCTTGAGGAGGGCGGTGGTGGTGTGCTCCATGTAGACGTCGATGCCCTGGTGGATGCCGTGGTCCTGGAGCGTGCGGATCATCTCGAGGCCGGTGCGGTCTCCGACGTGCGCGAGGCGGGGGTAGCGGTGGCCGCCGAAGTTCCGCTGGAGGATGCGGCCGTCCTTGGTGCGGTCGAAGAGGGCGCCCCAGGCTTCGAGCTCGCGGACGCGGTCGGGGGCCTCCTTGGCGTGGATCTCGGCCATCACGGGGTTGTTGAGGTACTGCCCGCCGCGCATCGTGTCGGCGAAGTGGACCTTCCAGCCGTCGCGGTCGTCGACGTTGGCGAGGGCGGCGGCCATGCCGCCCTCGGCCATGACGGTGTGGGCCTTGCCGAGGAGGCTCTTGCAGACGAGGCCGACGGTGACGCCGGACGCGGCGGCCTCGATGGCGGCGCGGAGGCCGGCGCCGCCGGCGCCGATGACGAGCACGTCGTGTTCGTGAGTCTGATACTCAGCCATGTATTCGCCCCGCTGCGGGCGCGCGTGTGGTCCGCGCGCCGCGTCAGATGATGCGGAAATCGTGCCAGATGCCCATCGAGCACAGCCGCACGTACGCGTCCGTGAACCCGACCCAGAAGAGGCTGACCCACGCCCAGAGCATGTGGCGGCGGTTGAGGCACGAGACGCAGTCGTACGCCTTGCGCGTCAGGCCCTCGCCGATCTCGTCCTTGTGCCCCCCGAACACGTGGCGGAGGGAGTGGCAGCCGAAGGTGTAGGCGCCGAGCAGGATCGGGTTGATCGTGAGCACGAGGGTTCCGACGCCGATGCCGAAGGTCTTGTCGCCCGAAGGGGTCTTGAAGATGTAGGCGATGACGGCGTCGTAACTGAGCAGGACGATGAACACGACCGCGAGGTAGGCGAAGTAACGGTGGATGTTCTGGATGCGAAGCGGCCACTTGTGCTCGCCGCGGTAGTTCTTCCTGCGGAAGCCCGGCTCGCCGACGCCGCAGTTGAGGGGGTCGGCCCAGAAGGCCTTGTAGTACGCGCCGCGGTAGTAGTAGCAGGTAAAGCGGAAGCCGCCGGGCGCCCAGAGGATGAAGAACGCGGGGCTGAAGGCGATGAAGCTCGGCCAGACGTTGAGCAGCCAGTCGGGCGCGGGGCCGAGCCACGCGTGGCCGGTGTGCATCCCCGGCGGGTCCCAGAGCAGGGGCGAGTACATGGGGGAAAGGTACTGGGCCCCGCCGCCCGAGAACTCGAAGTGCTTGCCCTGGAGCGCGGCCCAGGTCGCGTAGACGATGAACGCCGAGAAGCCCATGAACACGAGCAGGGGCTGCACCCACCAGTTGTCCTTGCGGGTGGTTTCGCCGAGCGAGCGCAGCTGCGGGAGGTGGAGGTCCGATCCGCTCATCCGGTTGTCTCCGTCGGCCCCGGAGCCCCGGGGATGTGACGCAGAGTAGCCGCTCCGGGCGAGGAGCGGCGCTCGCGGCGTCCCGGGGATCGACGATGGATTCGACGGTGCCGCGTCGAACGGATGCGGGGCGCGCCGGGGGAACCGCTAGCTCTGGGGCGCGCCGGGCGTGACGACGACGAGGACGGTCTTGTCCTTGGCGTAGTACCTGGCGAAGGTCTCGCGGATCTGCTCGGCGGTCATGGCCTCGTATGCCGCGGCCATGCCGACAACGTCGTCGAGGCTGCTGCCGCGAAAGTCATCTCGGAGAGCTGGCCGAGCCAGAACTGGGGCGAGCGGAACTGCTCCTCGATGTCGTTGGCGCGCTGCTTCTTGGCGACGGCGAGTTCCTCGTCGGTGGGCCCGGTCTTCGCGAAGGTCTCGAACATTTCCTGGATCTTGGCGGCGAGAGCGTCGGCCTTCTCGGGCGCGGTGGACGAGCCGGAGGAGAAGAGGCCGAAGCCGGGGTAGGTCGTGCCGGGCCGGGAGGACGCGCCCATGCTGTAGACGAGCTGCTCCTCCTCGCGGACTTCCTTCGTCATGCGGGTCGAGACAAGGCGCGAGGCCATGCTCATGGCGCGGGCGTCGGCGATGTTCGACTCGTCGGGCCCGTAGAAACCGCAGAAGACCTGGGCCTTGGGCGTCTCGGTGACGACGGTCTGGCGGAACACGCGCGGGCCCTTGGGGCGCTCGAGCGTGCGCTGCGAGCGGAACGACTCGGCGCTGATGCGGTCGCGGGCGGGGAGGGCGCCGAGGTAGCGGGAGGCGAGGTCGAGGGCGCGGTCTTTCGAGATGTCGCCGACGATCGTGATCTCGATGGGCGATTCGGCGATGAGCTTCTCGAGCCACGCCTGCGCGGCGGGGAGGGTGAGTCGGCGCACCTGCTCGGCGGTGAGCATGGCGGTGCGGGGCTCGCCGTCGGGGTAGGGCGCGGAGGCGACGAGGCGCATCGCGACGCCCTGGGCGGTCTTCATGGCCTCTTCGAGGAAACGCGGCGTCATCGCCTGCATGCGCTCGAAGGCGGCCTCCTCGATCTTCGGCTCGGTGAGGAGGAGGTACGCGAGTTGGAAGGCGGGCTCGAAGTCATCGGGGCTGCCGGAGATGGTGAGGGAGATCGAATCGGCCGCGCCGCCCCCACCGCCGCCGCCGCGCCGGCCGCCGCCACCGCCGAAGCCTCCGCCGCGGACGTCGGCCTTCTTGCCGGTCATGAGGCGGCGGGTGTCTGCGGAGGTGAGGGACCGGGTCGAGCGGTTGGACCACGCGAGCTGGGCCGCGGAGGTGATGCCGCGGTTGTCGGCGTTCTCGAGGAGTTCGCCGCCGCAGAGGGTGATGCGGACGGTCGCGTCGTTCTGGCGTTCATCCATGTGGCGGTAGTGGACGCGGGCGTTGTTGCTGAGCCAGCCGGACCAGACCTTGCTGGGGGCGTGCTCGGCGATCTCCTTGACGGACCCGGCCTTGGGGAGTTCGGCGAGGAGGGTGGTGGCGCGGGCGGCCTCGGCCATGGGGCCGGGCGTGACGGCGAGGGCCTTGGTGCCGAGGGCGACGAGTTCATCCTCGGTGGGGATGCTCGCGCTGGAGGGAAGGACGGCGACGAACGCCGCGGCCTTGAAATCGAACTCCTTGGCGAAACGGGCGTCGATCTCCTCCTTGGTGATGGCCGGGAGGAGGGTCGAGACGAGTTCGAGCCTCTGCTTCGGCGAGACGACGGGCTCGCCGCCGCCGACCGCGGCGTTGATGCGGGCGACGAGGCCGCGGGCCTCCATGGTGGGCTCGGTCTCGACGGCGCGCTCGGCGGCGGAGAGGATCTGGGTCTTGGCGTCGTCGATCTCGCGCTGGCTGAAGCCGTGGGCGCGGGCGCGCTGGAGTTCCTCGGCCATCTCGGCGAGGCCCTCGCGCCAGGTCTCGGGGCGGACGGAGGCGTTGAGGTCGGCCGAGTAGAGCGCGTTGGACTCGTTGCCGGCCGAGACGCTGAGGCTCTCGAAGGCGGTGCCGCCGGCGCTGACCTTGTCGCGCATGCGGGAGTTGAAGGCGCTGCGGGCGAGGATCAGGACGAGGTCGTCGCGGTACTGCGGGACGGTGAGCGTGATCGAGCGTGCGGGCTCGAGTGTCGAGATGCGGAGGCTGCCGGTGCGGACCTCCGGGTCGGTCGCGACGATGCCGAAGCTCTTCTCGTAGGGCTTGATGTTCAAGGGCTGCGGCGACGGGCGCTCGCGCGCGGGGAGGGGCCCGAAGGTGTCGGTGATGGCCTTGACGACCGTCGCGGGGTCGGTGTCGGCGACGACCATGACGGTGGCGTTGGCGGCGCTGTACCACTTGCCGTAGTAGTCCTTGAAGTCGGCCTGGTTGACGGAGTCGATCGTCTCCTCGGTGCCGATGGTGATGCGCTGGCCGTAGATGGAGCCGGGGGTGAGGCGCTCCATCACGTAGTAGCCGGTGCGCTGTCGGCCGGAGAGGCGCGTGCGTCGCTCTTCCTGGATGATCTGGCGCTCGGCGTCGATCTCCTTGGGGTAGAGCGCGAGGCGGCCGGCGACGTCGGCGAAGAAGGTCATGCCCTTGGAAAGCGTTTCGGGCCTGGTGTCGGGGAGCGAGAGCTGGTAGACGGTCTCGCTCATGTTGGTGTAGGCGTTCTGGTCGCGCCCGAAGGTCATGCCAAGCGACTGGAAGAAGGGGACGACCGAGCCGGGGGCGAAGTTCTCCGAGCCGTTGAAGGCCATGTGCTCGAGGTAGTGGGCCAGGCCGCGCTGGCGGTCGGTCTCGTTGAGCGAGCCGGTGTTCATGTGCATCCACACGACGGCGCGGCCGGGGGGCACGGCGTGCTGGCGGACGACGTAGCGGAGGCCGTTCTCGAGCCTGCCGGTGACGAGCGAGGGGTCGGTGGGCAGGGGCTGGGCCGGGGCGGGGCACGCGGCCGCGGCGAGGACGATGCAGGCGGCGATCGAGGCCCGGGCGGGGATGTTCATGGAGTGACTCCGGGTCGCGCGGCCGGGCCGCGGCGGTTACCGGAGTCTAGCAGAACCGTTCTCTCGAACAATCAGTTCGTGGTGCCCGGCGGCCGCGGAGCGGGGGCTTCGTTCAGGCGTTTGAGCATGCGGGGGCCGAGCGAATCCACGACGGGCCTGCGGAACTGGAGGATGAGCGCGGCCTCGTCGGCCTCGCCGTCGTGCAGGCCGGTGTTGCCGCTCGCGGCGAGCATCCGCGTGGCGATGGCCCAGTAGACGTCGACGCGGACGGCGAGCGGGTCCTCGGCGCTGAGGTGCTTGCGTGCCGCGGTGCGGGCGAGGGCGAGGACTTCGCGGGCTCCGGCGGGGTTGCCGTCTTCGATCCAGATTCCGCCGAGCACCATCGCGATGAGCATGTCCTGGAGGCGGTCGATCGAGCCGCGTGCGAGCACCGGCTGGATGGCGTGCTCGGCGATCTCGATGCGCTTGCCGCGCGACTCGGCGAGGAGCAATGGATCGCTCGTCAATTCTTCCCCGGCGATTCGCTCGACGACCATGAGGATGGGAAGGTACCGCATTGCGTCGGAGTCCGACTTGATGCTGGCGAGCATCGACCGCATGACGGACCAGAGGCCCTTGGCGACCTCCATCTCCTGGTTGATGGCCTCGGCGGCGCGGGCCTGCGCGGCCATCGCGCTGAGCTTGCTCTCGGTCGCGGCCATCTGCGTCCGGGTTTCCGCAAGTTGGGACCGGCTGGACACGTAGAAGGCGGCGACGAGCGAGACCACGCTGATCGCCAGGGCCATCGCCAGCCCGGCGGTGAGCGCCGACGCGACCGGGGCGCGGCGCACGGCGAGGGCGGCGCGGTGAGCGAGGGGCCCCGGGGTCCACGCGACGGGCTCGTGCCGTTGCCAACGGCGCAGGTCCTCCGCGAGGGCTTCGACCGACGGGTACCTGCGCGCCGGATCCCGGTCGAGGGCTCGGGCGATGATGACGGCGATGTCCCGGGGCTGGCTCTTCAGCCGGGCGGGATCGAGGGTGCGCTCACCGCCGATGGTGGCCTCGGCCTCTTCGACCGTGGCGCCGTTGGGCGGCTCTCCGATGAGCAGCCAGTACAGGAGAGCGGCGAGCGCGTAGGTATCGGCGGCCTGGCCGGAGATGGGAGCGCCGGCGCGGAAGAGTTCGGGGGCGGCGAAGCCGAGGGCGCCGAGCGGGCGCGCCGAGACGCTGAGGCTGGTCACGTCGGACCGTGCCGCGCCGAAGTCGATGAGCCGGGGGGAGCCGTCGCGTGCGACGATGGCATTGCCGGGGTGAAGGTCGCCGTGGCAGAAGCCGGCGCGGTGCACGGCGGCGATGCCGTCGGCGATCCCGAGGAGGAGGGCGACTGCTTCGCCGGCGGTGGAGCGCGAGATGCGTCGCGCGGCCCACTGCTCGAGCGTCTGGCCCTCGCAGTATTCGAAGACGAGGTACTCGCCGGCGCGGGGGTCTTCGCCGGCGTCGAGCACACGGGCGACGGAGGGGTGCTCGACGCGCCGGGCCCGCTGGGCCTCGAGCTTGAAGAGGTGCGGGAGGCGGAAGCCGAGGGAATGGAGGCACTTGACGGCCACGGGCATGGCGCGCTCGGGGGTGCTGACGGCGCGGTCGATGGCGCGGTAGACGACGCCCGAGGCGCCCTCGGCGATCCTGGTGCGGAGTTCGTAGCGCTTGCGGCCGCCGGGCATGGCCGGGCCGATCTCGCAAGGGAGTTCGATGGCGGGCGCAGCGTTGGGCTCGTCGCCGTTGCCGATGCCGCCGCCGAGCGTCTGGTCAAGGAAGTCGGCGGCGAGGACGGCGTCGCGGAGCGCGGGGTGCTCGGCAAGCATCGCCTCGATCACCTCGTCACGGGCGGCGCCCGCGGCGGTCCCCGATTCGATCACGGCCACGATGGCGGCGTCGAGCGCCGCGGGGCGGTCGGCGAGGTCGGGGATCGCTTCGAGGTAGCGGGCGAGCGTGCCGGCGCGTCCGAGGGTGACGAGCCTGCGGGCGTCGGCGCGGATCCGCTCGCAGGTCGCGTCGTCGTCGCTGGCCGGCTCCCCGGCACGCGCGTCGGCGAAGGGGGGGAGCCCGTCGGGCCAGGGGACCTCTCTCATGGCGCGACTCCGCGGGCGGCGAGGGCCTCGGCGAGGCGGGCGCGAACGCGGTGCCAGCGCTGGCGGGTGGCGTTGGGGGTCATGTCGAGCTGGGCGGAGATCTGGACGTGGGACCAGCCGCCGAGCCAGAGCGCGAGCACGCGCCGGTCCACGTCGGATTCGAGGGCTTCCATGGCGAGGTCGAGGGTCTCATCGAAGCGGTCCTGGCCGTCGGCGCCGGCGTCGGCGGCGCGGTCGAGGAAGGCGCGTGCCCACTGCGAGTCGGGGTTCTCGACGCGGCGCAGGCGCCCGAGCACGCGCGCCTTGTCGGCGATCGCGGCGCGGGCGAGGTGGTTGACCAGGGCCCAGAGCTGGTGCTCGTTCTCGACATCGACGCCGCCGGAGGCGACGAGCTGGTCGAGACGGCGTCCCACGGTCGAGACCAGGTCGGCCGAGTCCATGAGCCGCCGGAGGGAGGGGCTGAGGCGGGCGCGGAAGCGCTGGCGGATCACGGGCGCGTAACGGCGGACGAAGATCGCCGCGGCCTCGCGGTCGCCGGCACCGATCCGACGCAGCAGTTCCTCGACGTTCACATCGGCGTTCTGCACGGCGAAATCCCCCTTAAAAAAAGAACCCTTCACGTAACACTCATCCTCTCGTACGCGCTCGAGGGGGTGGCGCCGGGGCTCTCGGCGGCGCAGCGCGAGGAGGGGATCGGCACCATCGACGATGTCCGGCTGCTGCTCGACGCCTCGCCCGACGCCCTGTCCGGCGACCTCATGGCCGAGTACACCGCCACGCTGGAGGCCATGCGCGATGATCTCTCCGAGTGAGCACTCCGTTCCTCCGGTGTGGGCCGACGAGCCGGTCACCGTGGAGGTCGCCATGCGGGTGTTCTCGAGGCTCTCGGCCGAGGACATCGTCCGCCGGCTGGAGGACGAGGGGTGGGAGCCAGGCGACCTGCACCGCGAGCTGGCCCGGCGAGCCATCGCCGCCGCGTCCACCTTCACGGAAGCCCTCGAAGACGCCCGGTCGCGCCGTGGCGACCGGCCTCGCCGGCGGGCACCGGCGTGACTCCCGCTTCCCAACCGAACGCGAAGGTGTACTTCGCTCGGTCGCCGCGACCGTCCCCCGGTGAATGTCCCGCCGGACCAGCCGGGGGACGGCGCGGCATTTGACGGCTGGGGAAGCCGGGGCGGCTGAAGTTGACCGTGGCCCGCGGCCGACCTACTAGTATTGACTGGTCATGACGAGCGGCACCACCATTTCGACGCCTGCGACCGATCGCGCCGGTGTCGGTGCGCCCGTCTCCCCGTTCTCCACCTCGAAAAAAGCCCTGAAAGCGGCCCTCCGACCGGGCCCCGCCGTAGCCGTTCCCGCTTGACCTGACCGGTCAATCGCTCTGAACGGGCTCGTCGGGATCTGGTCCCGGCGGGCCCGCTGTCGTTTTGGACTTCGTGTATCGCTGGACCTAAGCGCCTCGAGACGTCCCAGTCACTTGAAAGGAACCGACCATGAGCCCTGTTGCCGCGACGAACACCACCCCGGCCCTGAGCACCGAATGCCCCGAGTGTGCGGCGAGCGTCACGCTGACGCGCCGGCCGCTGACGGGGGAGGTGGTGCGGTGCACGGACTGCCGCGCCGAGCTGGAAGTGGTGAGCCTGAGCCCGCTGCGGGTGGAGCTGGCGCCGGAGGTGAGGGAGGACTGGGGTGAGTGAGGTCCACGTCCGCCGTCGAGATCGCACACCAGTCATGGCACGTCCCGCGGCCGACCGCTGACATGCGCATCCCACGTCAAGGCCCCTCATGACCATCGCCCTGCTTCATTCGCGCGTCCGTGTCGAAGAGCGGCTGCTCGCCGACGAGCTGGCGGCCCGGAACATCCCGCACGAGCTGATCGACACGCGGTCGCTCGTGCTCGACATTCACGATGGCGCGCCGTGGCGGCGCTTCTCGGCCGTGCTCGACCGGTGCATCAGCCAGACGCACGCGCTGGCGGCGGTGCGGGTGTTCGAGGGGTACGGCGTGCCGTGCATCAACCGCGCGGCGGTGATCGAGGCGTGCGGGGACAAGCTGGCGACGTCGGTCCTGCTCGCCACTCGCGGGGTTCCCACGCCGCGCACGCGGATCGCGCTCGACGCCGAGTCGGCGCTGCGGGCGGTCGAAGAGAACGGGTACCCGGCGGTGCTGAAGCCGTCGTCGGGCTCGTGGGGACGGCTCCTGGCGCGGGTGCACGACCGGGACGCGGCGGAGGCGGTGATCGAGCACAAGGCGACGCTCGGATCGGTGCAGCACGGCGTGTTCTACGTGCAGGAGTACGTGGAGAAGCCGCAGCGGGACCTGCGGGTCTTCGTCGTCGGGGACGAGGCGGTCTGCGGGATCGTGCGGCGGAGCGAGCACTGGATCACCAACACGGCGCGGGGGGGGGCAGGCCTCGCGTCTGGAGATCACGCCCGAGATCCGCGACGTGTGTCTGCGGGCGGCGTCGGCGGTCGGGGGCGGGGTGCTGGCGATCGACCTCCTGGAGTGCCCGCGCCGCGGCGTCCTGGTGAGCGAGATCAACCACACGATGGAGTTCAGGAACTCGATCGAGCCGACGGGGGTGAACATCCCGGCGCGGATTATCGACTACGTCGTGTCGGTGGCCGGGCGCGGTGGCGCCACGGCAGGAACGACAAGGCCCGAGCCGGCGCACTGTGCCGGGCCATAACACACAAACGGGCCACCGTTCCGCTTCTCCTGTTCTCCTGTTCTCCTCTTCCGCCGTTCCCGCACCATGACCACCGCCCCCCCACGACTCACGGCTTCGATCATCGGCGGCTCCGGCTACTCGGGCGGCGAGCTGCTGCGGCTCCTGCTCGACCATCCGAACGTCGAGCTCGCGCAGGTCAGTTCTCGCCGCAACGTCGGGACGCCGCTATCGATGGTGCACCCGCACCTGCGCGCGCGGACGAATCTCGAGTTCTGCCTTCCCTCGGACGTCAGGGCGTGCGACGTGCTGTTCCTGTGCATGCCGCACGGCGAGGCGGCGCGGGACATCGAGAGGCTGGCGGGGCTGGCGCCGCGGGTCATCGACCTGTCGGCGGACTTCAGGCTGAGGGACAGCGCGGCCTACGCGTCGTGGTACGAGAAGCCGCACCCGGCCCCGGCGTGGCTCGACCGTTTCGTGTACGGGTTGCCCGAGACGCAGCGGGAGCGGCTGCGGAGCGCGAGGCTGGTGAGCGGCGTGGGGTGCAACGCGACGGCCGTGAACCTGGCGCTGCTGCCCCTGGCGCGCGCGGGGCTCATCGCGTCCGCGGTCGCGGACCTCAAGGTCGGCTCGTCGGAGGCGGGGGCGGAGCCGAGCCTGTCGTCGCACCATCCCGAGCGGACGGGGCGCGTCCGGCCGTTCGCGCTGGCGCGCCACCGCCACCAGGCGGAGGTGAGCCAGGAGCTTGGCGCGCCGCCCTTCGAGCTGCACATGTCGGTCACGAGCGTGGAGCTGGTGCGGGGCGTGCAGTGCACGGCGCACGTGTTCACGACGCGGCCGCTGGCGGAGAAGGACGTGTGGAAGCTGTACAGCGCGGCGTACCAGGACGAGCCGTTCGTGCGGCTCGTGAAGTCGAAGACGGGGCTGCACCGGTTTCCCGAGCCGCGACTGCTCAGCGGGACCAACTTCTGCGACGTCGGCTTTGACGTGGACGAGCGGACGGGGCGTGTGGTGGTGGTGAGCGCGCTGGACAACCTCATGAAGGGGGCGGCGGGCACGGCGGTGCAGTGCCTGAACCTGATGCTGGGCGTGGACGAGCGGACCGCGCTGACGTTCGGGGGGCTGCACCCGCTCTAACTCATGGAACACCAACTTTCTCCGGTCACGGTTCTCAAGCTCGGCGGCGCCGAGGGGATCGCGCTCGACGCGTTCGCCGACGATGCCGCGGCGCTCATCGCCTCGGGGTCGCGCCTGGTGATCGTCCACGGCGGGTCGCACGCGACCAGCACGCTGGCCGAGCAGCTGGGCCACCCCGCGCGGTTCATCACGTCGCCTTCGGGTCATACGAGCCGGCGGACGGACCGGCGGACGCTGGAGATCTTCCAGATGGCCTGCCGCGGCGTGGTGAACCAGGCGCTGGTCGCGGCGCTGTTGAAGCGGGGCGTGAACGCGGTGGGGATCTCGGGGCTGGACGCGGGGCTGTGGCGCGGGCAGCGCAAGGGCGCGGTGCGTGCGGTCGAGGAAGGGCGGGTCCGCATCATCCGCGACGACTACACCGGGGCGGTCGAGCGGGTGGACGCGCGGGTCGTGACGACGCTGCTGGCGGCGGGGTTCACGCCGGTCATTTCACCGCCGGCGCTGAGCGAGGAGTTCGACCCGATCAACATCGACGCCGACCGCGCGGCGGCGCAGACGGCGGCGGCGCTGGGGGCGCGGGCGCTGGTCCTGCTCACCAACGTGCCGGGCCTGCTGCGGGAGTTCCCCGACGAGGGGTCGCTGGTGCGGTCGGTCACGCGGGGCGAGATCGGCGCGGCGGAGTCGATCGCGCAGGGGCGGATGAAGAAGAAGGTCCTGGCGGCGTCCGAGGCGCTGGAGGGCGGCGTCGAGCGGGTGGTGATCGCCGATGCGCGGCGGGAGCGGCCCGTGTCGGCGGCGTTGGCCGGCGAGGGCACGGTCTTCGCATGATCCCCGAGATCGCCCCGACGCTCAACGACCACGCGGCGGTCGACCTGCTGCACCGCATGGTCTCGATCCCGAGCCTTTCGGGGCGGGAGGGACCGCTGGCGCGGGAACTGGTCGCCCGCATGAGCGGGATGGGGTTCCGGGCCCGGATCGACGAGGCGGGGAACGCGGTCGGCTCGATCGGTCCGGCGGATGCGCGCCGCGTGATCGTGCTGCTTGGGCACATGGACACTGTGCCCGGCGATATCCCGGTGAGGCTGGAGAACGGCGTGCTCCACGGACGCGGGGCGGTGGACGCGAAGGGGCCGCTCGCGGCGTTCATCATCGGCGCGGCGCGGGCGGCGCTCCCGCCCGGCGTGCGGGTCGACGTCGTGGGGGCCGTCGAGGAGGAGATCGCCACTTCGCGGGGCGCCAGGCACGTGGCGCGGGGGCCGGCACCGGACGCGTGCATCATCGGCGAGCCCAGCGGCTGGGACGGGTTCACGCTGGGGTACAAAGGGCGGCTGCTCATCGACGCGGCGTGGCGCCAACCTTCCGCGCACTCGGCGGGGCCGAACCCGACGGCGGCCGATCGGGCCCACGCGTGGTGGTCCGGGGTGCTGGGCTGGGTCGGGCCGCGCAACGCGGGGAGGGCCAAGGTCTTCGAGCGCGTGCAGCCGACGCTGCGCTCGTCCGCGACTTCGGGGGACGGCCTGGAAGACCGGGCGGAAGTCACGGCGTCGTTCCGGCTCCCGCCCGGGGTCGATCCCCGTGAGGTTGAAGCGGCCTGCCGCGGCATGGCGGAGGGGGCGGAGATCACCGCGCGCGGGCACGAGGTGGCGCACGTGGCCGACCGTTCGAACGCGGCGGCGCGGGCGCTTTCGGCGGCGATCCGCGTTCAGGGTGGGCGCCCGTCGCCGCTTCTGAAGACCGGGACGAGCGACATGAACGTCGTGGGGCCGGCGTGGGGGTGCCCGATCGCGGCGTACGGGCCGGGGGATAGCGCGCTGGATCACACGCCCGAAGAGCACGTTCTGGTCGATGAATACCTGCGGGCCTGCCGCGTGGTCGCCGGCGCGGTCGAGGGCCTCGGGCGCGAGCTGTCGGGGACGGCCTGAGGGAGCGTGCCGGGCGTCCGGCGTCGTTCTACCGTCCCCCGGGAGGAATCATGGAACGAACACGCGTATGGCGCGCGGCTCTGGTCGTGGCGGTGGCTCTGGCGGGGGGTCGCGGCGCGGTGGCCCAGCACGATCACGACCATGGGCACGTCCACGGCCAGCCGGACGCCGAGAGCGTGAAGTTCAGCCTGCGCTGGAAGGGATCGATCGAGGTCCGGCAGAGCAAGCTTGCGGTGGGCGTGAACCTCGAGCCCGGGTCTGAATCCGTCCCCGCGCGGGGCACCATCGACGTGCCGCCGCAGGGTCTGCGGGCGATCCCGCTGACGGACGTCATGGTTTCGGCCCGCGAGATGGGCTTCACGTTCGCGATCCCGGGCTCGCCGCCGGGGAACGAAGCCCGGTTCACGCTGAAGATCTCCGAGGACGGGCAGACGGCCTCCGGGGACATGGTGCAGTCGGGCAAGACGTTCCGGGTGACGCTCGAGCGGATCGCAGAAGGGGACTCGGCCTCGGCGGGCCCGATCCGGCCGCAGGAGCCGGCGCCGCCGTACCCGTACGCGAGGCGGGACGTGAGCTATGCCAACGCCGCGGACGGAACACTGATTTCGGGGACGCTGAGCGTGCCGGCGGGTCAGGGGCCGTTCCCGGCGGTGGTGCTGATCTCGGGGTCGGGCGCACAGGACCGGGACGGGTCGGTCGCGGGTCACCGGCCGTTCCTCGTGCTGGCCGATTATCTTTCGAGGCGGGGGATCGCGGTCCTGCGGGCGGACGACCGGGGCGTGGGCGGCACGGGCGGCTCGCTTACCGAGGCGACGTCGGAGGTGCTCGTGGGCGACGCGCTCGCGGGCGTGTCATACCTGCGGCGTACGGCGGAGATCGACCAGGAGAAGATCGGGCTGATCGGCCACAGCGAAGGGGGCGTCATCGCGCCGATGGCGGCGGCGCGGTCGCCGGCCATCGCGTTCGTGGTCACGCTGGCCGGGCCGGCGATGAAGGGGCGCGACCTGATGACGGCGCAGTCGGAGGCGATGCTCCGGGCCGCGGGGATCGCCGAGGAGGAGATCACGACGATCAGCGCCGCGCACCGGAAGCTGATGGACGCGGTCGAGCGGGGCGCTCCTGCAACCGAGGTGGAGGACGCGACGCGGGCCCTGGCCGTGCTGCAGCTGCGGGCGGCGGGCCAGCCCGTGCCGGGCGACGAGGAGCTCGGGCGCGCGGTGCAGCTATCTGCCGCCGGCATGATGTCGCCGTGGATACGCGACTTCGTCGCGAACGACCCGCGCGAGGCGCTGCGGCGGGTGGACGTGCCGATCCTCGCCGTGTACGGCGGGCTCGACCTGCAGGTGCCGCCGGATCTCAACCGGCCGGAGTTCGAGAGCGCGCTCGAGGACGCGGGCAACGGACAGGCGTCGGTGCGGGTCTTCCCGGGGCTGAATCACCTGTTCCAGCACGGCACGACGGGCCTGCCGAACGAGTACCACGCGATCCCGGAGACGATCGCGCCGGAGGTCCTTGAGGCGGTCTGCGCGTGGGTGCTGGAGCGGGCGAAGGGGCGGTAGGGACGCGGCACCGGCGCGACGCCATGAGCTCGGCGGTCTCGCGCGACTGATCGACCGCGTCGGCCCGGTTGCGCTACACCGTCCACCACGCCGGCTCCTCGCCGAGCCACGCGGTCGAGACAACCGGCGGCGCGGCCGCGAGCGCGGCGCTCGCCCGTGCGGCCGGAATCCACGGCTCGCGCGACAGGGCACGGAACTCGGGCAGCTCGGCGAGCATCCACAGCGGTTCGGGCTCGATGGCGCCCGCGACCGAAGTGCGGTCGGACGAACCCGTGATGCCGGCTCCCGCGAGCGTGCTCCCTTGCGTGATGCCCGGCGGCGGCGTGAAGAGGCCGAAGTCCAGGTCGTCGTCCTCGAGCCCCTTGGCGAGCGTGCGCTCGTGCTCACCGCTAACCGGGTCGGTCACGTCCTGATCGACGGCGGGCTCGACTCGCACAATGTATCGCCCCGGCGTCAGGCCGGTGAATCGGTACAGGCCCTGCTCGCTGTAGGGGTCGATGGCGGTATCGCTGTTGCGGTCGTCATCGGCCGAGACCAGCGTGAGGAGCACCGCGCCGGTCTCGGCGTCGACGAGCCTCACGATCACGCCGCTCAGGCCGTTCTCGGTGAGCGCGCGCGAGCCGTCGCCGTCGGCGTCGTCCCAGGTCTGCCCGCCGAGGTCGATGGTGCGCTCGTCGTCCGAGAGGAGCACGTAGCGCACCAATGAAATCTGGCCGTCGCCGTCGGTGACCTTGAACACGACGTCGGTCCAGCCGTCCTGAGCGCCGGGCACGGACCAGGAGAAGTTGCCCGAGCCGTCCAGGGTCGCGCCGGCCGGCGCAACGAGCATGACCGCCGACCCGCCGGCGGGGATCGCGAGGGTCGCGCCGTAGACAGCGCCGGGGTCGGCGAAGACGTCCCACTCCCCGGCGCCCGGCGCCACGCTCGGCGCGTGGCCGATGACGCCGGTCATCGGCACGCCGCGGATGCCGAGCTTGCTCTCGGCGCCCTCGGTGGTCGCCTCCGTGCCGGCGCGCACGCTGAAGCGGTACGTCTCGCCCGCGGCGAGCCCGGAGAGTTCGAGGCTGGTGTCGCCGTCCACGACGGTGAAGTAGTCGGTGAAGGCCGGACCGGCGGCGTCGGACGTGTAGGAGACGACGTAGTACTCGGCGCCGGCGACCGCGTCCCACGACAGGGACGCCTTCGTGCCGCCGAGCCAGAGGACCTCGGTGCCGGTGACCTGGGCCGGCGCATCGGGATCGACGACCGTGACGCGTCCGACGGCGAAGGCGCCGGAGAGTTCGTGGAAGCCGTCGTCGATTTCGGCGTAGATCGTGTACTCGCCGGCGGGCAGGCCGGCGGTGTTCCAGAGGAACGAGCCGGAGCCGTCGGCCTCGATCGCCGAGCCGATGGGGATGCCGGAAAACTCGCCGAACTGGTCGCTGTAATAGAAATTGATCTCGGCGTCGTTGTCGTCGTCGTAGGCCTCGTAGCCGATGGTCACCGTGCCGGGGCTGGTGACGTCGGTCACCGGGGAGGTGATCGCGATCGTCGGGGCCTGGTTGGGCGCGTACGCCTCGTACTCGACCGCGCCCAGGCCGGTGGTGTCCGTCACGTTGACCCTCCACGTGCCGGCCATCGGGTTGTTCACGCGGATGCCGAAGTTGGTCGGGCCGGCGAGGTCGGCGTCCACGGTGTAGTCGGTGACGAGATTCCCCTCGGGGTCGCGGAGCTCAAAGGGGGGAGTTGAAGAGTCGTTGTCCCAGGCGACGAAGAACGTGGCCTCGTCGGTGTCGGCGGGGACGATGAACTCGCCGGGGACGCGGAGGCCCGCGAGCGCCGACTGGCTCAGGATCGTGCCGATCGTGCCGTCGAAGTGAACCTTGACGCCGACCACGCGCCCGAACGCCGTGCCGTAGGCGTAGACCACGTCGTTGCCGTACGTGCCGTCGTTGGTGAACTTCACGCCGCCCTGGGCGCTGGCGATCGCCGTGCCCTCGATGCGGGTGGCGAGCCAGCGCGCGAGGCGCCCGCTGAAGAGGGTGTGGAAGCCGGTCGGAATCTGGAGCGAAACTCCGCCGCGTGCGGAGAAGTTGCCGTGAGAGTCGATCCGCACCGCGCCGGTGTAGGTGTAGAGGCCGGCAAGGACCGAGAGCGAACCGTCGAGCTTGAAGTAAACGGGGGAGTTGGACCAATTGAGCTCGGCGTTCAGGTTGCCCTTGATGAGATTTCCGATGACCTTGACCTCGGCCGAGCCCTTGACCTGGACGAGGCTCGCGAAGCCCGAGATCTTGGCGTCCACGATCTTGCCGTCGATCTTGGTCTCGCCGCCGAGGAATTCCGGGAGCGTGATCGTGAAGTGCGCGGGCGGCGGGAGCGCCTGACCGGCCTTGAGATGGATCGTTCCGCCCAGCTCGACCCAGGGGCTGGGCGAGCCCGGGGCGAGGTTGTTCACCTGGCCGGTCACGCCCTCGAAGAAGATGCCCGTCTGGGTCGCGGGGCTGCCGTACATCAGGATGCCCAGGTCGTCCACGCCCAGCGTGACGCGGTTCACGTAGCCGTCGATGAACTCGATCCCCGCGATGATCGTCGCCGGGACCTTCGGGACCTTCAGCTTCGCGTCGCCCGACCACGTGTTGGTCGTGGTGTTGAAGCCGAGCGTGAACTCCTTGAGCTCGAAGCCCTTCAGGCTCATCTTCTTGGCCGAGATCTTGCCGACGGCGTTGATCACCCCCGCCGTGTTAATCGAGAAGTAGTTGTTCGGCGCCTCGAGGTCGGCCTCGATGGTCTGCGGCAGGAACCACACCGACTGCGTGATCTCGAGCTTGCCCTGGAACTTCAGGAAGATCGGCTGGCCCGGGGGCTTGGCGACGCTCAGGATGACGTTCGTCGACTTGAGCTTGAGCTCCTGACCGCCGACGGTGAACTTGAAGTTCTGGTTGGGGATCTTCACCTGCGCGGCAAGGTCGAGGCCGTCGATCGTGAGCGAGATCCGCTCCAGCAGGTTGTCGAGCGGCACCAGGAACGTGCCGTCGCCGAAGCCGT
>CAZCPB010000047.1:0-241 GCA_964500365.1 uncultured Phycisphaeraceae bacterium | reverse complement strand
CAGCGCGCCGCCGAAGGTGAAGGTCGGGTCCCACACGGGGCCGGCGCCCGGGTCGCGGTCGGGCACGAACGTGAAGTCGACCGGGCCGAGCAGCGTCCCGACGAAGGTGAACGCGTTGCTCACCGCGTTGAGGGGTCCGTTGGTCGGCTGGAGCACGCCGTTCACGAAGTTCAGGGTGAGCGGGACCGGGTTGAGGTTGGTCTGCAGCGTCGCCGTCCCGCCCATCGTCCCGGGCTGGCCG
>CAZCPB010000046.1:0-19623 GCA_964500365.1 uncultured Phycisphaeraceae bacterium | reverse complement strand
AGCGGGGCTTCGTTTCCCGGCCCGCCGGCATTGAACACGACCCCCCCGCCCCCCCCCCCCCCCACGCCCCCCACCCCCGCGGCGCCCGGGCCGGCCCCGAAGAGCATGATGAACCCGCGCTCGGGCTTGAACTCGTCGAAGACAAGGTCCATGACGGCCTTGAGCAGCTCCTGGCGGTCCATCGCCTGCTGGCTGGTGATGGTCGTGAGCTGGTAGATGACCCGCAGGTGCTCGACCGCCGCCTGGCGCGGCTCGGGCTCGGAGAGGATCACCGAGTCTTCGTTGCTGATGAGCGTCCGCTCGATCGCGGCATCGATCTGGCCGGGCTTCAGGAGCTTGACGACGTCGGGCTCGCCCTCCTCGGCGACGCCGAAGATCATGAGCGTCGCGCCCGTGCGGACCTGGTCGCCCGGACGCAGCTTGGTCCGCTCGGCGATGCGGACGCCGTTGACGTAGGTCCCGTTCTGGCTCTCGAGGTCGCGGATGAACCAGTCGCCGCGGTCGGGGGTCAGCTCCGAGTGCCGGCGCGAGATGGTCGTGTCGTTGAGCGGGACGGCCTCGGAGGAGCGGCCGATGAGCTGGGGCTCGTTCTCGGGGAGAAGAAACTTCTTGCCCTTGTCGGGGCCCTGGATGACGGAAAGGACGAGCACGGGGAACGATACGTTGAGCGCGGCGGGCCAGATCGCGATATCGTGCGGGCATGAACCACCGGAATCGAACCCTGCGGGCCTCTTCTGCAACCGGCTTTCTTGCCGTGATCGCAGCGCTCGCGACGCTCTTCGCCGGCGCGCCAGCCTGCCAATCTTCCGGCCGCGCCCCGGCGCTCCGGGCCCGCGCCGCCAACCCCGTCCTCCCCGGCTGGTACGCCGACCCCGAGGTCGCGGTCTTCGGCGACCGGTACTGGATCTACCCGACCTACTCGGCGCCCTACGACCAGCAGACCTTCTTCGACTGCTTCTCCTCGCCCGACCTCGTGACGTGGGAGAAGCACGGGCGGATCCTCGACACCGGCCGCGTGACCTGGGCCCGGCGCGCGATGTGGGCGCCCTCGATCGTCGAGAACGGCGGGCGGTACTTCCTGTTCTTTGCCGCCAACGACATCCAGAGCGATGAGCACCCCGGCGGGATCGGGATCGCCGTCGCCGACTCGCCGGAGGGTCCGTTCAGCGACTACCTCGGGGCGCCCCTGATCGACAAGTTCCACCACGGCGCCCAGCCCATCGACCAGTTCGTGTTCCGGGACGGCAAGGACTGGTACCTGGTTTACGGCGGCTGGAAGCACTGCAACATCGCCCGCCTGCGCCCCGACTTCCGCGCGCTCTTCACGCTGCCCACCGGCGGCAAGTTCAAGGAGATCACGCCCGAGGGTTACGTCGAAGGACCGGTGATGTTCCGGCGGCAGGGCAAGGTGTACTTCATGTGGTCCGAGGGAGGCTGGACGGGCCCGGATTACTCGGTCGCCTACGCCATGGCCGACTCGCCCTTGGGTCCCTTCGAGCGGATCGGCAAGGTCCTCCAGCAGGACCGGGCGGTCGCAACGGGCGCCGGGCACCACAGCGTCCTCAACATCCCCGGCACCGACGAGTGGTACATCGTCTACCACCGCCGCCCGCTGGGGGAATTCGACGGCAACCACCGCGTGGTCTGCATCGACAGGATGGAGTTCGACGGGGACGGGAGGATCAGGCCGGTCAAGATCACGTACGAGGGGGTCGAGGCCCGCCCGCTTGAGCAATAGCGATCGTGCGGTAGAAGTTCGGGGCTTCGCGCCCGCCGACACCGAACCCTTTTTCAGGCCTTGAGCAAGGTCCCTTGACTTCGGGGCAAGTCTCAATGTCCCCGGGCAGTGCCCGGGGTGGGCGTTTCCGCGCCCGATGGCTTTCCGGGAGGATGAGACATGACCACGATCCGCCGCGCCGTTCCGTGCCTTGTTGTCGCCGCGCTCGCCGTTCTCGCGCCCGCAAGGGCCGGGGCCCAGACGATCGACCTCTTCGGCGATCTGGGCACTTCGACGACCACGGGCATCGCCGTCTCGCCCATCAATTCGACGTTCACCCAGCCGTTCTCGCTGACGGCCGCGAACGGGAACATCACCGGCGACGTGATCGTCGCCAACGACCCGACCGGGACTATCTTCGATCTCACGATCACGAACCTCACGTACAACTGCACCACGCCGAACTCCAGCGGTTTCGGTGACGTGATCGTGCAGGTGCTGCACTCGTACGCGATGGGCGGGCCGGGCCCGTTCACGGGCTCGCACTCGCTCGCGGGCAGTTGGACTTCCGGCCCGCTCAGCCTGGTGCAGCTCGACACCATCCAGGACTACCTGGGCTCGAACACGAGCCTGCCGAGCCTCGTCGCCACGACTTCGCCGTTCAACCTGGGCCCCGTGTCCACGACCGCGCCCGGTGCGTCGGGGATGTACAGCATCCTCGCGACCCTGCGCCTGCGCACCGACGGCACGGGCGCGATTAACCTGCCCAGCAGCGCGCACATCCGCGCCGAGATGGTGCCCGGCCCGGGCGCGGCCGCGCTCCTTGCCATGGGCGGCGTCGTCGCGTTCCGACGCCGACGGGCCTGAAGTTCTCGAAGCGCCGCGGCCTTCGTAGGAGCCGCGTGGCGCGCGTTCCTTCACCTCGAGTCAAGAGAGACCAAGACATGACCCGCACGCAGCGCCTCGCTCCGGCCGTCCTTGCCGCGTTGACCGCGTTCGCCGCCGCCGCCGGCTCCGCCCACGCCCAATCGATCGTCGTGACCGGCGACCTCGGACCCGGCGGGGCTGTCGGCATCCCCGTATCGCCCGTGAACAGCACGTCCACCCAGCCGTTCTCGCAGAGCACGCCCGCCGGGAATATCACCGGCGACGTCATCGTCGCCAGCGACGTGACGGGCACCATCTTCGACCTCACCATCACCAACCTGGTGTACAACTGCATCGTCCCCAACTCGAGCGGCTTCGGCGATGTCACGATCACGGTGCAGCACCACTACGCGACCACCAGCCAGGGGATCTACACCGGGTCGCACGCGCTGGCCGGCAGCTGGACCTCGGGCCCGCTCTCCACCGTCCAGCTCGACAGCATCCAGGATTTCAACGTGTCGAACGTCCCCTTGCCGACGCTGCTGGCGACCGTTTCGCCCTTCAACCTCGGTCCGGTGTCGGCGAACATCTCGACCTTCGGCACGACGTCACCGACCTACGAGATCCTCGCCACGCTGGTGCTCCACGCCGACGGTCCCGGCTCGATCATCCTCCCCAACAGCGCGCACATCCGCGCCGAGCTGGTGCCGAGCGTCGGAACGACGGGGCTCTTCGGGGTCGCGGTGGCAGCAGGGTTCCGCCGCCGGCGCCGCTGACCCGGCGCGTCAACCGACGTGCGCGGCCCAGTGCGGGCTCATCGGCCGGCCCTCGGCCGCATCGAGCAGACCGCGCCGCCAGACGAACCGCTTCAGGGGCAGGTGCTGCTGGTAGACGAGCCCGAGGAGAGCGCGGGCGTGATCGCCCGCGAGAGCCGCCGCGGGGATCTCGGCGAGTGCGGCGAACGCGCGCAGAGCCTGCTCGGCCGAGGTTCTCTCGCGCGACATCACGGCGCGGCAGTAATCGATCTCGCCCGCGTCGCGCACATCACGGTTGAACATGGCCCGTGCGCATTCACCGGCCGCGTGCGCGAAGCCCCACGCCGCGAACCCGAGCTTGTACTCGCGCTCCAGGTACGACGCGGGCTCCATCCGGTGATCGTGCTGCGCCTCGGCCTCGGGCCGGTACAGCACTCGCGCGCCGAGCAGCCTGGCCGCCCGCCACGCGAACTCGTCGTCCTCGTACCCGTACGTGCTCGGGAACACCGTGAACCCGCCCAACTCGCGAGCCATGGCCGCGTCCGCGGAGAGATTCAAGAGCCACGCGTGCCGGAAGCCCCAATCGCGCTCGCGATCGTGCGGGTCTGCGCGGGCCGCGTGCTCGTCCATCCGGTTGTAGAAGAACACCATCGACGTCTCGCGGATGAGCCGGTCGAAGAGCCGGTCGGGCTCGTGCACGACCCACGGCGCGCTGCCGATGACCAGCGCATGCGTCCCGGCGCGGCGTTGGCGCTCCTGCTCGGCGTGGTGTGCCGCGAGCAGGCCGCGATCGGGGACCATGTCGTCGTTCAGGAATACGAGCGTCCGGCCCCGCGCCCGGGGCAGGAGCGCGTTGCGCACCGCGGCCTGCCCGCGCTTCGAAAACGCTTCGACGGTCAGCAACCGCTGATCGAGCGTCCACGCCGCGCGGGCCGCGTCGGTCGATCCGCCGTCCTCACCGTCGATCCCGACCATGACCTCGTACCGGCCCGGCTCCATGGTCTGGCGCGAGAGCGCCCCGATGCACGCCGCGAGTTTCTTCGCCCGGGCGTGGGTAGGTATGACGACGGTGACGTCCACGGGGCGTTATTCCTCGGCTATCACGGTCGCCGCGGTCATCGCGGGGGACGATCGGGCCGATCCTGTTATCGGCAATCGACCCGCGACTCTCCGCGCCGGAGACCAAGACATGAGCCTGACCCTCGAGCGTCGCCGCCACCCCCGCCTGCCGATCGAGCGGCCGTGCAAGGTCTTTCACCGGACCTCCCGGACCTACCTTGCCGCGAGCACCTGCGACCTGTCCGAAGGCGGGGCGATGATCCGGGTGGACAACCCGCGGGTGCTGAACCCCGGGGACGAGATCGACGTGCTCGTGGCCTGGAGCAAGGCGCCGGTCCTCCAGCGGACCGCCGCGATCGCCGGGAGCGTGGTGCGCGTGCCCGGCCGCTTCAGCGGGCACCAGTTCATCGCCGTGAAGTTCGCGCGCGAACAGGAGATGGCCCTGGCGGCGTAGCGCCCGGCGGGCCGCTCCATGGCTCGCGAGGGTCCCGTGGGAGCCCGTGGACCTGTGCATCGACGCGCAGCACCGCGCCAGTGCCGCGGCCCCCGTACCATGCCCGCGCCGCCCAGGAGCCCAGCCTTGACGACCACGCCCAACCCCCCCGCCTCCGCCGATGACATCGTCGCCGAAGTCCGGCACGCCTACGACGCGCTCAAGACCGAGATCCACAAGGTCATCGTGGGGCAGGACGAGGTCGTCGACCAATTGCTCATGTGCATCTTCAGCCAGGGGCACGCGGTCGTCGTGGGCGTGCCCGGCCTGGCCAAGACGCTGCTCATCTCGACGATCGCCCGCACGCTGAGCCTGGAGTTCAGCCGCATCCAGTTCACGCCCGACCTCATGCCCAGCGACATCACGGGCACGGAGGTGATCCAGGAGGACAAGGCCACCGGCCAGCGGTCGCTGCGCTTCGTGCGCGGGCCGGTCTTCGCGAACGTGATCCTGGCCGACGAGATCAACCGCACGCCCCCCAAGACCCAGGCGGCGCTGCTCGAGGCGATGCAGGAGCGGCACGTGACGGTCGGCGGCGTGCAGCACGACCTGCCGCGGCCTTTCTTCGTGCTCGCGACGCAGAACCCGATCGAGCAGGAAGGGACGTACCCGCTGCCCGAGGCACAGCTCGACCGCTTCATGTTCCAGATCCAGATCCGCTACCCGTCGGCGGACGAGGAGCTCGAGATCGTCCGGCGCAGCTCGCACAAGGCCGACGTCAGGATCCTGCCCGTGCTTGACAACGCGGGCATCGCGCGGATCCAGAGCCTGGTCCGCCAGACGCCCGTTGCCGATCACGTGATCAAGTACGCCCTGCGGCTGGTCCGCGCGACCCGCGTGAGCGAAGCGACGGACTCGGGCGCCCAGCGCCCCAAGCTCGTCAAAGACTACGTCGGCTGGGGCGCCGGCCCGCGCGCCAGCGAGTACCTCGTGCTGGGCGCCAAGGCCCGCGCGCTCCTCCACGGCTCGACCCACGCCACCCCCGAGCACGTCCGCGCCGTCGCCAAGCCCGTACTCCGCCACCGCATCCTCACCAACTTCAACGCCGAGGCCGACCAGGTCACCACCGACCGCATCATCGACGGCCTGCTCGAGGAAGTGCCCGTCGAGGGCGCGACCGCGGCGGAGAAGAAGCAGATGGACGCGGTGATGCGGTAAGATTCGCCAGAGAAACACGAAGACACAAAGAAAAGGCGCAAGGACTTGCGAAGACAAGGTCTCCGGCCAGAGCGCGCAGAGGTTCTGCCACCCGATCTGTTGTTCTCTGTGACTCTGTGGTGAAACTGCCCTATGGATGAGGAGCCGCGCCCATGCAGATCGCCAGCACGCTCATCCGCACCGCCACGCCCGTCGAGACCTGGCGCATGATCGCCGAGCGCGGCCCGTCGGCCACCTCGGAATCAAGCTCGATCCCTCGGTTGATCGGGCCGGGGTGCATCACCACGGCGCCCGGCTTCATCCGCGCGGCACGCTCGGGCGTCACGCTGTAGAACTCGCGGTACTCGCGCACGCTCGAGATGCCCGGCGTCCGGGCCTTGGGGTCGAGCTTCTGCGGCGCGCCATCCGGGACGCGCGCGGGCTCGGCACGCTCGAACTGGATCCGCAGCACCATCACCGCGTCGGCCTCTTCGAGCACCTCGTCGAGGCTGTGCCGCACGTGGCAGCCCAGCGACTCAAGGCTCCGCGGCACCATCGTCACGGGACCGACGCAGTAGACCTTCGCGCCCAGCGCGGTCATACCCACGATCCCCGAGCGCGCCACGCGCGAGGCGCCGAGGTCGCCCACGATCACCATCGTCAGGCCCGAAAGGTCGAAGTCGTCGAGCCGGTCGTGCGCCGCGGCGAACTGGTAGATGTCCAGCAGCCCCTGCGTCGGGTGCTCGTGCCGCCCGTCCCCGGCGTTGATGACCGGGCATGAAACCGCGCCGGCGATCATCGCCGCGGCACCGTTCTGGCGGGCCCGGATCACCATCGCGTCCACGCCCATCGCCTCGATCGCCAGGGCGGTGTCCATCAGCGTCTCGCCCTTGTTGACGCTGGAGACGATCGCGGTGAGGTCGGCGACGTCGGCCCCGAGGCGCTTGGCGGCCAGCGCGAAGCTCGTCCGCGTGCGGGTCGAGTCCTCGAAGAACATGGTCGCGACGGTCCGCCCCTTGAAGCGGCGGGTCACCGGGTCGGATGGGTCGATCCGGTCGAAATCCCGGGCGCGCCTGAGGATCCGCCGCAGGTCGTCGGGCGAGAGGCCCTGCAGGCCCAGCAATGCGCGGCCGTTCCACGGTGCTGTCGGGTTGCCCGGCGACGGGAGAGACATTGGTGGGGCCTTCGGCCTGAGGCGGGCGATCCGGTCCGCCAAGGTCAGCCCTGAAGTCGTCGGCGAAGTCCCTGCCGTCGGTTCAGTCGCGGGCATCAAAGTTCATGATACACGCGGGGAGTTATCGCGTACAGGGGAGGCCGTCACGCCTCGCCGTCCCCGTCGCCGGCGGGCGGCGCCTCGTCCGCCGGGCGCGGGATGGGCGCGCCCTTGGAATCGACGCCGCGGCTCTCTTCCGCCTCATCAACGCCGGCGTCTTCCGCCGGCTTCGCGGTCGGCGCCCGCCCGGAATACGAGCCGTAGTCCTCGGGGCAGTACCACAGCGGCGGCGGCTCGACGATGCCGACCTCCCAGGTCTGGAACCGCGTCACCCGCCACGGCTGCAGGCCGCCCTCGACCAGCAGCGTGATGCACTCGTACACGGGCTCCCCATCGGGCTTCTTCGGCAGGTCCAGTCGGGGGCGCATCACGTCCACCTTCGCGTCGTGCATGCGGACCCAGATACGCGAGATGTGGTACACGGGCAGCGTCCGGGCGTTCTCCTCGGTGACGGGGACCGCCCGGCCGCCCGTCCGCTCGCTGACACGCTCGTAGACATCGCGCCGAACGCCCTCGGGGAGGTTGATCGCGAACTCGGCCTGTCCCACCACGGCCGGTCCCCTGCGCGGCGGGGGGTAGCGGTCGGCGACCCAGCGCGTCGAGAGGATCATGAGCTCATCGACCGGCGGGGCGTTGGGGTTGTCGATGCCGGGCTTGGCGCCCTCGATCGCGGGATAGCTGGCGTAGCCGTAGCAGCCGATGAGGCCCGAAGCGCCGGCAATCAGCGCGAGAGCAAGCGTGGTTCTGAGAGCGCGGAGCATGAGACCCTCCATGGCCGCGGTCGGTAACGTCAGGCCGCGCAACCCATCGTATCGGCTCGGCGTGTGTTCGGGCGTGAAAGGCCGTGCCGCGCCCCGGGCGGCGCCGACGGTGAGCATCCGTACCATTGCCGGGAGCGAATGCACGGCATGCCTTTTGATCCAGACAGGCCCGGGGAAGAGGCTCGCAAGAGGTTCGTGGTCGGCATCTCCGGGGCGTCGGGCGCGGCGTACTCGCTGCGGCTGCTCGAACTTCTGCTCTCGATGGGCCACGAAGTCCACCTGGTCGTGAGCGACTACGGCCGGCGGCTCTTGTTCGAGGAGGCCGGTGTCGCGCGGCTCGATCTGGACAGCCTGATTCCGAGCCTCGCGGCCGGGCCGGCGCGGGCGGCCTGCGAGTCGCGCCTCGTCGTCCATCCGAACAAGGACGTCGGCGCGGTCATCGCCTCGGGGAGCTTTCTGCATTCGGGGATGGTGGTCCTGCCGTGCTCCTCGGCTTCGCTGGGACAGATGGCGACCGGCAGCGGGAGCAACCTGCTCTGCCGCGCGGCGATGGTGACGCTGAAGGAGCGTCGCCCCCTGGTCGTGTGCCACCGCGAGATGCCGCTGAGCCACATCGACATCGAGAACTACGAGCGGCTGTCGCGGGCGGGCGCGATCGTGTGCCCCACGAACCCGGGCTTTTACCTGGGGCCCAAACGCGTTGAAGACCTGGTGGACTTTGTCGTGGGCAAGGTCTTGGACCTGCTGAAGGTCGAGCACGAGTTGAAGACGCGGTGGGAGGAGCGGGTCGGGGCCGAATCCGCGGACGAATAGGCCCTCGCTCAACTCCCGTCGGCCGCTTGTACCGCGTTTTGGCACCGTCCGCCGTACTTGCGTACCGGGGCGGGGGCAGAGGTACGGAGAACGTGCCGCGTCGTGCCGCGGGGGTTAGCCGCCCCCGGGGGCGGCCTGTGTCGCCTGATCGGAGTTCGGCGGCGTGGGGGTGTTGATCGCGTCGAGCCTGGCCTTCCACGCCGCGGCCTTGGCGTCGTGGCCCTTGCCGGGGTCGGCCTCGTCCCAGGATTCGTAGAGCGTGACCGCCAGCGTGATCGCGTCGCGGGTTTCGTTGTGCGCGGGGCCGAAGTGGTGGGCGTTGCCCCTGACGCACTCTTCGGCCATCGGCGCGGCTTCGGCGAAGCGTTCGAGTTTGATCAGCAGACTGATGAGGTTGTAGAGCGAAAGCAGCGTGTCCGGGTGCTCCTCCCCCAGCACGCGCCGGCGCTTCTCCAGCGCCTCGCGGCAGTACGGCTCGGCCTCGGCGAACTCGCCCCGCGCGTTGAGAAGGGCGCCCATGTTGCCGATGGATGTGACGGTGTCGGGGTGGTTCTCGCCCAGCAGGCGCCGTCGCTTCTCCAGTGCCTCACGAAGGTACGGCTCGGCTTCCGTGAATTCGCCCATCGCCCGCAGCAGGTTGCCCGCTTTGCCGATGCTCATGAGCGTTTCGGGGTGCTCCTCTCCCAGCACGCGCCTGCTCGCATCGAGCGCCTCGCGGTAAAGGACCTCTGCCTCTGCGGGCTTGCCTTGGGCCACAAGGAGGGCGCCCAGGTTGTTCATGGAAACGATCGTGTCGGGGTGGTCCTCGCCCAGCACGCGACGGCGCGTTTCGAGCGCTTGGCGCCAGCACGATTCTGCCTCGGCGAGCCTGCCCAGGGAATAGAGCACAAAGCCCAGATTGTTCATGCAGGAGAGCGTGCTTGGGTGCTCTTCTCCGAGCACGCGCCGGCACTTGTCGAGCGCCTCCCGGTGGCACGGCTCGGCCTCGGCGAACCGGCCCTGGGCCTGGAGCATGAAGCCCATGTTGCTGATGGAGTTCAGCGTGTCCGGGTGCTCTTCCCCGAGGAGGCGCCGGCGCTTCTCCAACGCTTCTCGAAAGTACGGCTCGGCCTCGGCGAGTCGGCCCCGGGACTGGAGCAGGAATCCCATTCCATTGATGGATTGAAGCGTGTCGGGGTGGTCTTCCCCAAGCAAGCGCCGTCGCCGCTCCAGCGCTTCGCGGTAGTAAGGCTCGGCCTCGGCGGGCCGTCCCAGATCGTTGAGCAGCACGCCCATGTTGTTCATGGAGCTGAGCGTGCGCGGGTGATTCTCGCCCAGCACGCGCCGGCTCTTCTCGAGCGCCTCGCTCCAGAATGGCTCGGCCTCGGCGAGCTTTCCCCGCGCCCGGAGCAGGAAACCCACGCCGTTGATGAAACTCAGAGTCTGGGCGTCATCCTCCCCGAGCGATCGCCGGCTCCTCTCGAGCCCGTCACGGATGCACCGTTCGGCCTCGGCATACTTGCCCATGGCTCCGAGCAGAAGGCCCAGGTTGTTCATGGACGCGAGCGTGTCGGGGTGGTCTTCCCCGAGCACGCGGCGCTGCTTCTCCAGCGCCTCGCGGTAGTACGGCTCGGCGTCGGTGAGTCTGCCCGCGGCCTTGAGCAGGGCGCCCATGTTGTTCATGGACGCGAGCGCGTCCGGGTGCTCCTCCCCCAGCACGCGGCGGCGGGTCGCCAGCGCTCTCTCCTGGAGCGGGAATGCCGCGTCGTAGAGGCCAAGATCCGTGTAGCGGTCGGCGAGCGTCTGGCAGAGTTGAGCGTCGACCAGCGGCTGGTCCTTGAACTCCTTGTCGATCGTCGCGACCGCGGGCTTCAGGATCGTCTCGTCGATGAGCGCCAAAGCCGTGTCGGTGGCGTTGACGCGGAGCCACTCCTGCCGGAACGCGTCGGCGCGGGGCTTCTGCTGGTCCTCGGGGACGTGCAGCTTCTTCAGCGCCTCGGCGAATCTCTCGTTCACGTCCCTGGTCAGGCGGATCCCCGCCTCGGTCGGGTCCACCTGCTCGAGCATGCCCGCCTGGAAGTCCGAGACGAGTTTCAGTTCCTTGGCACGCTCATTGGTCTCGGCCTCGGCCTTCACGGCCCGGTCGCGCTGCTCCTCGGCGAGCTTGCGCTGCCGTTCTTCGGCCGTCCGGGCAGCGACGGCGGCGTCGCGCTGGGTGTCGGCCTCTTTGCGTGCCGCGGCTTCTGCGTCGCGGGCTTCGACGGCTTGACTCAGCCCGATGCTCGTGCCGATGACGCCGGCGATGAGGAGGACGAACGCCGCGGAGAGGCCGGTGACGAGCCCTTTGTTCCGTTTGGCGAACTTCGCGGCCTGGTACCAGGTGCTGGCGGGCCGTGCCGCGATCGGCTCGTCCTTCAGGTATCGCCGGATGTCAGATGCAAGGCTCTCGGCGGACTGGTACCGCCGCGTCTTCTCCTTCTCGAGCGCTTTGGCGACGATCGTTTCGACATCGCCCCGAAGAGTCCTGTTGATGCTGGAGAGTCGTGTGGGCTCTTCTTCCCGGATGATCCGCGCCGCCTCGTGGATCATCTTGCGGCGGAGGTCGTGGGGAAGCCTGCCGGCGAGCAACTCGTAGGCGATGACGCCGAGGGCGTAGACATCGCTCCGCGTATCCAGTTCGTTGGGGTCGCCCCCGACCTGCTCCGGGCTCATGTACGGCACGGTGCCGATCAACTGGCCCACATCCGTCTGCATCGTCGTCTGCTGGATGTCCGAGTCGGTGGCCCGCGCGATGCCGAAGTCCAGGATCTTCGGTTGGGCGGAGGTGCTGGGTGCTGCGTGCTGGGTGCTGCGGCCGGAAGGGGAATCAAGCTCGGTGACGAGAATGTTGCCGGGCTTCAAGTCCCGGTGAATCACGCCCTTCTGATGGGCGTGGTAGACGGCGTCGCAGACCTTGGCGATCAGCTCGAGGCGCTGACGGGTTCCCAATCGCTTCGAGTCCGCGTACTCGGTCAGGGGCACGCCCCTGATGAACTCCATCGCGAAGAACGGAGTCGGTGGAGCGTCCCCCCGCTCGCGCGTCGGGCTCGCAAAGACCCCCGCCTCGTAGATCTGCGCGATCCCCGGGTGTTGCAACCTCCCCAACACCTGCGACTCGAGCTCGAACCTTCTCAACATCTCCGGCGCGAGGTAGCCCGCCCGGATCACCTTGAGCGCGACCTCGCGTCTGGGGTTCTCCTGCTCCGCGAGGTACACCGTCCCCATCCCGCCCTCGCCCAGCACACGCTTGATCGTGTAGCGGCCGAGGCGGTCAGGGATCCCGGTCGCGCCGGCCTCTCGGGCTGCGGGTTTCCGCTCCGGGGCTTCAAGATTCGCTATACCGGACACTGTTGCGTCCGGCGTGCGCGCGGCGGGCGACGGGATCACCGGCGATGTCACGTCGGCTGACGGATCGCGGTCGCCCTGACGGCTTGGCGATCTCGTTTCTTCGTCCCCCATCGGAGCAGCATAACGCGGCCGAGCGCCAAGACCGCCCCTGCTTGGGGCGTGCCCGTGTGAAAACTGTCACATCATTTCAGCTTTTCGAGCAACCGCTCGCGCACCGCCTTGGCGTCCGCCGTGCCGCCCGAGAGCTTCATGACCTCGCCGACCAGCCGCCCGACCGCGGCGGTCTTGCCGGCGCGGACATCGGCCGCGCTCTTTTCCTGGGCCGCGATCGCCTGGTCGCACCAGCGGTCGAGCGCGGCGTCGTCGCGGACGATCGCCATGCCGCGCTCGGCGGCGACCTCCGCGGGCGCACGGGCGTGCATCGACGCATCGCAGAAAAGCCCGAAGAGCTCGTCGGCGTGCTGGGCGCTGACGGTGCCGGCCTCGCGGAGCCCGGCGATCGCGGCGACGTGCCGGGCGCCGATCCCGAGTTCGTGCACCATCACGCCGCGCTCGTTGGCGCGCTTGGCGCCCGACTGGAGCAAGAAGTTGGCGGCCAGGCGCCCGGCCCGCGAGCGCTCGACCGACTCCAGCTCGACCAGCGCATCGGTCACGCTCTCGAAGAACAGGCAGGTGTCGCGCTCCTCGACGAGCGTCGCGGCTTCCTTGGCCTCCAGGTCGTGGTCCTTCATGTAGCGTTTCAGCCGCGCGTCGGGGAGTTCGGGCACCCTCGCCTTCACACGCTCGCGCCATTCGTCGCTCACGACGACGGGGACGAGGTCGGGGTCGGGGAAGTATCGGTAGTCGTGGGCGTCTTCCTTTTCGCGCTGCACGACGGTGACACCACAGGCGTCGTCCCAGCCGCGCGTGACTTTCGTGCCGCGCCCCATGACCCGCCGGTCCTCCTCCCAACGTCGCGGCTGGTCGGCGAGCTCGAAGTCGATGGCGCCCTTGAGTGCCTTGAAGCTGTTGAGGTTCTTGATCTCGACGATGGGCGTCTTCACGAGGTGGCCGTCCTCGAGCGTGAGGTGGCAGTTGATGTTGGGCTCGAAGCGCATGTGCCCCTTCTGCATCACCCCCTCGGTCACGCCGAGGAAGCGGCAGATGTTCCGCAGCGTCCGCGCGAAGAGCACCGCCTCTTCCGCCGACGAAAAGTCCGGCTGCGTCACGATCTCGAGCAGGGGCGTGCCCGCGCGGTTCAGGTCCACGATTGAATGGTCGATCGCGTGCCCGCCGGGGGCCTCGTGCAGGAGCTTGCCGGCGTCCTCCTCGAGGTGGGCGCGGATGATCCCGATGCGCTTGGCAGGACGCGCGGGGTCGGGGAAGCCGTCGTCGTCCGTCCCCGACAACTCGACGGAGCCGTCGAAGCACAGGGGCAGGTCGTACTGGCTGATCTGGTAGCTCTTGGGAAGGTCGGGGTAGAAATAGCTCTTGCGGTCCCACTTGGTCTGGCGGGCGACCTGGCAGTTGAGGGCGAGGCCGACCATCATCGCCATCTCAACCGCCGCGCGGTTCATCACCGGCAAGGCCCCGGGGAGCGCCAGCACGACGGGGTCGATCAGGGAGTTTGGCGCGGCGTCGGCGTAGTCCGGGTGCGCCGGGCTGGGGGCGCGGCAGAACATCTTGCTGCGCGTCGCCAGTTCGACGTGGACCTCGAGCCCCACCACGAGCTTCACCGACTTGATCGCGGCCTGCATGGGGGCATGGTAGAGCCGGGGCGGGCGGGGCCGTCACTTCCAGGTCAGGATCTCGCCGCCGTCGGTCGAGAGAGCGCGGACCTTGGCGTCCTCGTTCACGAAGAAGTACTTGCCGTTGGCGCCCGCGACGACCGCAAACCCGCCGTTGGGCACGCCATAGGCCGAGGGCAGCTCGTCGAGCGCCGCGCCCACGCCCGCGGCGGCGATCGCACGCCCTGAATCGCCCCGCCCCCCCCCCCCCGCCATGAAGCCGGCCAGTACGAGCGCCCCGCCCAGCAGCAGCGCCGGGACCTGATCACGAATGCCGCGACGTTCCATGTTCGAACTCCTCTTGGTGCGAACCCCCCGCCCCGCGCCCGCGGCACGGGGCCGGGCGCATGCTACCGCATCGCGCGCGGATCGGTCCGCGGGCTGGCCCCGTGCTTTCAGATGATCCCAGCGATCATGGCCGCGCCGACAAGGAGCAAGGCCGCGCCGACGAACCGCCGCACGAACTCGAGCGTGACCGATTTGACCAGCCGTGCCCCGGCCGCGGTGCCCGCGAACGCCGCGAGGCTCGCCGCGACGACCAGGCCGAGCCCCCCGCCCTCTCGCAGCTTCGCCCAGTCCGCGGCAAGGAACGTGACGCCGTAGACGACGAGGCGGGCCAGGTCCACGATGACGGCGCACGCCGCGCGCGTGCCGACGAGCTGCTCCTTCGTCAGCCCCGCACGCTGAAGGAAGGCCGAACGCAGAGCGCCCTGGTGCCCGCTCAGGCCGCCGAAGAACCCCGACAGCAGCCCGCCCACGGGAACCAGGCGCGCCGGAATGTTCACGCGCTCGAGGCGCGCCGAGAACTCCAGCGCTCCGAAGACCAGCACCAGCGAGCCGACCACGAGCCCCAGCACCGTCACGCGGCAGGTGCGCCCGGCCAGGCCGTACTCCGCGAGCGTCGCCCCGGCCGTCAGCGCCGTGAGCGCCCACGCCCCCGCCATGGCGCCGACCGCCGAGGCCCCGCCGAACCACGCGACGGTGCTCCATCGCGCCCAACGTCCGATGAGCGTGAGCTTGAAGATGTTGTTGGCCAGGTGAACAACGGCGGTTGCGGCGACGGCGATCTCGACCGGGAAGAAGAGCGCGAACGCGGGCATGAGCAGGGTGCCCAGCCCGAAGCCGCTGAAGAGGGTTGCCGCCGCAACGACGAGCGCGACGGCGCACACCACGGCGTAGGCCGTCGCGGTATCCATCGCGGTGATCGTATCGGCAACGCGTCCGAGCCTAGCAGCCGGTCTCGAAGTGCGCCACGAACAGGTCGAAATCGTCGCCGGTCACGAACGAGTTGCGGTCCACGTCCGCCGCGGGCAGGCCGAGCTCGAAGTCGGCGACGAAGAGATCGAAATCGTCGCCGTTGACGAACTGGTTGGTGTCGTAATCGGCGAGGCAGGGGCACGCGTCGGGCCGCCCGTCCATGTCGATGTCGGCGCAGGTCGTCGAGGCGCCCTTCCACGCCGCCCCCTCGATGCCCTGGCATTCGGGGGCCGTGAGGACGAGGCAGAACCCGTTGAGAAGGCAGCACGCGCCGGTCGGCTGCGGGCAGTTCTGCTGCGAGCAGAGCGAGCCCAGGCCCTTGAAGTCGCCGCCCTGGCTGGCGCAGAAGATCGACGTCACGTTGTCGACGCAGGCGCCGTTGGGAAGGCAGCACGCGCCCGTCGGGCACTGGCTGCCGTTGCACGAGGTGTCGGCGCCCAGCCACGACCCGCCGGCGCCCGCGCAGTCGTTGTCGCTCAGGTTGTTGATGCAGAACCCGTTGGTGAAGCAGCACGCGCCGCGCGGCACGGGGCAGTTGACCCCCGCGCACGACGAACCATCGCCCTGGTACGTCCCGCCCGCGAGCGAGCAGTCGTTCGTCGTCATCACCTCGCACGCACCGCTCGGCAGGCAGCAGGGGCCCACCCCCGGCTGGCACGTCACGCTCGACCACGAAACCCGCTGCACCGTGTCGCCGCTGGGGCGGCAGAACGCCGGGAGCGAGGCGAAGTTTGACCACCCGCCGTTGGCCGGGCATCCGAAGGGACCGCAGTTGACGCCGAAGAGCCAGTTCCCGCCCGAAATGGCCAGGCCCGACACGTCCGTCGTCGGGAAGGCATTGCAGCACGCCGGCGGGGAGACGAAGCAGGGGTTCTGCGTCTGCTGGTTGTGGTGGTCGATGCGCCAGCCGACCGTGAAGGTGTTCGAGCCGTTGTTGTTAATGATGATCTGCTCGGGGTCCCCGGGGTCGACCGAGAAGTTCACGTTCACGCCGTTGGTCCCGACACCCAGGCGGATGTGAGGCAGGATGACGTCATCGGAGGAGAACGACGCGACCAGCGTCCCGGTGTTGGGCGTGCCGCTCCAGAAGAGGATCGACCAGTGCGTCGTGGTCGGCTGCGTGGCGTTGGAGGCCGCGAAGATCGCCTCGGTCAGGTTGATCTTGATCGGGAAGTCCGAGGCCATCAGCACGTGCGACTGCGCGAAGATCTCCTGCTCCGCGAAGCCCGCCTGCACGACGTAGCTGCCGCCGGTAAAGCTCGCGTCGGTGTGCGTCGAAAGGACGTTGCACCGCGCCCGGGTGCCGAAGCCCGGCTCGACCGGGCCGTGGGGTCCGACGTGCATCACGGGGATGTCCGTCAACGTCACCGGAAGCTCGATCTTCCGGTCGCCGCCGGGGACGGTCATCGCCGCCTCAAGAATCGGAGAGGCGGTCGCCGGCACCTCGATCGCGCTGGGCGGGTCCTCGCCGGGGCGCGCAGCGCCCATGGCCAACGCGCCGGCACCCGCAATCAGCCCCAGAAGCGGGGCCCAGATCGACCCGCGGTTCCAAGACGACCCCATGCTCGATCGATGTCGTTCGGCCCTGACTCGGCGCATGATGCCTTCCTCATTCAATGCGTGGCGCTGGTTTACTCCGTCTGTACGGGGTGCTGCGGACGGAGGTTACCGCCAAGGTACCAAAAAGCGCCTTCCACCGACAGACCAAAATCAAAGGCTATTCTGCGGCACCGCCCTGACCCCCCGCGCGTGACTCTGTGCCGCATACCAAGCCAAATCCCGGTCGAACTCCCGAACGTCCCCCGGCGTCCCTGGGGTGGCTTGGAATCGCGCTGTTGCTGCTGGCGGGGGGCCTTTCGCTCCAACTCTCCCTCCGCCACGCCGCCGGCGTCGCCGTTCCGGGGTGCGGCCCGGGGAGTCCCTGCGCGCAGGCCGCGGCGAGCAGATGGGGAACTCTCCCGGGGTCGGGGTGGCCGGTGTCGTACTTGGGCGCGGCGTTTTTCTTCGGCCTCGCGGCGGCTTGGGCGGGCGGGCGCGGGGTCGTCAGTCCGGCGACCCGGGCTCTGGCCCGGGTCGGGGTCGCCGCGTCGGTTTTTTTTCTGGTGGTTGCGATCGGCGAAGGGCTGTGGTGCTTCTACTGCATCGGCGCTCACGTCGCCAACCTCGGGGCCTGGCTGATCGCTGAGCGGCAGGGCGAACGGTCGCGGACGGGACTGCGCGCTACGCCTTCGCTGATCTCCTTCGCGGCGGTGGCCCTGGTTGTGGCGGGCTCGCTCACGCTGCTCGATGCACGCACCCGCCGGCACGCCGCCACGACGGCCGAGCGCGAACTGGCCGAGTCCGCGGCGCGCCTGAGCGAGCCGACCGAAACCGCATCGCGCCCGGGACGTCTCGCCGGGCGCTACCGCGCCGGGCCGGAGAACGCCCGGGTCCGGGTGGTCGTCTTCACCGACTATCAGTGCCCGGACTGCCGCCTCGTGGAGTCGCGGATCGAGGCGTTGCTCGCGGAGCGGAGCGACGTGTCGGTGACGATCCGCCATTTCCCGTTCTGCACCGACTGCAACCCGCGCGCGGGCCGCACCCTGCACCCCAACGCCTGCCGCGCGGCACGGGCGGCCGAGGCCGCGGGTCTGCTCGCCGGGCCCGAGGGGTTCTGGCGGATGCACCGATGGCTCTTCGATCGCGCCGGGGCGTTCGGAGAGGCCGATCTTCGCGCGGCGCTGCCGGCGCTCGGGTTCGATCCCGAGCGCTTCCTGGCGGAGATGATGTCGGACCGCGCGCTGGCGCCGATCAGCGGCGACATCGATGAGGCCTTCGGCGTCGGCCTGGGCACCACGCCCATGATCTTCATCAACGGCGTCGAACTCCGCGGCTGGAGCGCGCCCGATGCGCTCCGGCGCGCTGCCGACGCCGCGGCGAGCGCTCCCCAAGCCGAAGCCGCGATGGACGTGCCGCCGGGCGCGCTCGACAAGCTCGTGAACGACTGGCTGGAGCAGCCCCGCGCGAGCCTTCCGCCCGGGCCGCGCCCGTGGGTGCGGGGCAGCGACGGCGCGAAAGTCCGCGTGGTGCTCTTCGGGGATTACCAGGAGCCCAACTGCGCGGAGGCCGATTCGCTTCTGCGGGGGATCGTCGCGGGGCGCTCCGATGCCAGCTACCAGTTCCGCCACTTTCCCTTGAACCCATCGTGCAACCCGATCGCGCGCGTGGCGCCGCACCCCCTGGCGTGCCGCATGGCGGCCGCGGCGGAGGCCGCGGGGAGCGCGGGCGGCGACGGGGCCTTCTGGGCGGCGCACGAGTGGCTCTTCGCCAACCAGCGCAAGTTCACCGACCACGGGTTCATGGGCGCGCTGCGCCCCCTGGGCGTCGAGTTCACCTCGCTCGCCGAAGCCTCGGCGGCCCCCGAGATCGCGGGGCGCATCCTGGCCGACTGCCGCGCGGCGGAGGCGGTGGGCGTGACCGAGGTGCCCTTGATCTTCGTCAACGAGCGGCGCGTTCCCCGGTGGACGTACCAGGGGCTGCCGGTGCTGGGTGCGATCGTGGACCGGGCGGCCGCCGGCGAATGAATGCGGGCACTGCGTACGCTTCGACGCCCCAGGCCGCGCCCAGGAATGAAGATCTCCCGGCGTCTCATCGTTCTGCTCGCCGTCCCGCTTGCCGTCATCACGGTGATCGTGGTGTACTTCCAGGTTCACGCGGCGTTCGTCGAGCGCGAGACGCGGTTTGTCGCGGAGACGCAGATCGAGAGCCTCGCGACGCTCCAGCAGATCTCACGGGCGTACGCCGAGCGGTCCATCGGACTTCGCTCCTGTCTTCTTTCGAACGATCCCGACGAGTGCGCCGCCGCACGGGCGGTCTTCAGCGCCAACGCGGACGGGCTGCACGACCTGTTCGAGCGCTATGAGCAGGGGCTCGTCACCGGCGGGGAGGACGCCAGGCTGTTCCGCGAGGTCCGCGAGCTGAACGGCGCGTGGTCGGCGCAGGCCGATGCGCTGCTGGCCGAGGTCCAGCGCGGCGAGCGCGACGAGGCCATCCAGAAGCTCTTCAAGGAGATCATCCCGGCTGGCGACCGTCTCCGCGAGGCCCTGCAGGAATGGACCACCCTGAACGCTCGGCTGGCCAACGACGCCGGCGAGCAGCTCCTCCGCGCCCAGGCGCGGTCGCGCCGGTGGATGCTCGCCGTCGGCGCCGCGGCGCTCCTGCTCACGGCCGCGCTCGGCGCCGTGGTCATCCGAGCCATCGTGCGACCGCTCAACGCGCTGCGTGAATCGGTCGAGCCGATCTCATCCGTGCCCGAGGCGAAGGGAACGTCGCGGGAATAGTCGCCCGCGCGGTCGGCGTGCTCAAGACCGGCGCCGCGGC
>CAZCPB010000045.1:0-19691 GCA_964500365.1 uncultured Phycisphaeraceae bacterium | reverse complement strand
CACGGCCGGCGCCGCGCGGCGAGAGAGCATCCTCACAGGCGTGTCCCTGGCCTCGCGGCGCCGTCGATCGCGCCGCGTTGCCCTCCGCGGCGCAGGCGTCTTCGTGATTGTCGTGGGCGCGGGCATGGGGGCGTGGATCGGGTTTGGCGGCGGAGCAACGTCGCCAGCGGGTCACGGAGACCGCGAGATAGCGGCGCAGCTCCCCGCCGATCCCGCTCCGACGCCGAACGCGGCGCGCGAAGCGCCGGCGCCCGTGCGCATCGACATCGTGACCACCGACCCCGGGATCCTGTCGCGCTACGCGGCAGCGGCGCCGGCGGTTGAGGAGGTCAGCGACGAGCAGTTGCTGGAGGTGATGAAGCAGCTGGGCCGGCCGACGGGGATCGTCCGGGTCAAAGGCTCGGTGATGCTGACCGCCGACATGACGGAAGCAGACCCGCGCGGGCCGACGAGCATGAGCACGGACGCGGATGGTCCCGTCACGGGCTGATCGGGCGGCGCCTCAGGCGGGCACTTCGAGGATCACCAGTTCGGCGCTTTCAAAGCGCGAGGGCGGACGGTACCGGGTGAAGACGATGTGCTTCCCGTCGCGGCTGAAGGAGGGCTGCGTGTCGTAGCAGTGCTCGCCGATCCAGGGGAACGTGACCTGGCGTTTCCCCGATCCGTCGGGGTTGATGAGGAAAAGGTAGTGATTGCCGTTGTCGGGCCCGCCGCCGGCGAAGCAGATGCGGGTGCCGTCGGGGGACCAGACGGGCCAGCCGTCGTAGTGCTCGGGCGCGTTGGTCAGGTTGCGCGGGTTCGAGCCGTCGGCGTTCAGCACGAAGACCTCGTTGTTGGTTTTGCTCGCAATGACCCGCCGGGTGACGATCAGCTTCCCGTCGGGGGACCAGGAGGCGTACGTGTCGATGTCGGGGCCGCGGGTGACCTGCGCGACGCTCGAACCGTCGGCGTTCATCGAGTAGATGTCGTAGTCGTCGGGGTCGGTGTTGCCGCGGTTCGAGGAGAAGAGGATCCGCGCGCCGTCGGCGGACCAGACGGGGTGTATGTCCATCGAGGCATGGTTGGTGAGGTTTTTCTGTGCCGCGCCGTCGGAATCGCAGACGTAGACCTCGCGGTTACCGTCGCGCTCGGAGACGAAGAGGATGCGCTTCCCGTCGGGGGAGTAGACGGGCGTGATGTCGTTGCCGGGGGAGGTGAGAAGCTGCTTGAGGCCGTCGCCGCTGGCGCGGACGGTGTAGAGCTGCCAGCGGCCGGTGGCGTTGGACTGAAAGACGACGGTCGAGTTGTCGGGGCTGAAGTTGCCGTAGGCGTTGACGGTGCTGGTGAGGCGGCGGGTAGCGGGGGTGGCGGGGACCGCCTCGGGCTGGCGCAGGGGCTGGGCGGTCTGCGCGGGCGAAGCGGTGGCAACGAGAAGGGCGAGCGCGGTGGCAAGCGGCATTGACGAGATTTCCTGGCGGGCAGAGCGCGGGAGCCGGCATGCACGAGGATGCGGACAGGCGCGGGTTCCGTCAGGATGGTCGATGCGGTGCAGGCGGGGGAGCAAGACCGTCCGATCCGCCGCCGCCCCTGCCGCGGGCGTGCTCCGGCCCGGAATGCTCTCGAATCGGCCCGCCCCGCGCCGCTTGCGGGACGCTCTTCCGTAGAATCGTCACGCACCAGCCACCCTCCCGGAGTCACTCGACATGGGCACGCCGTTTGATGCTCGGACCGACAGGCTCTTCGACCAGCTCCGCGAGCAGCGGGTATGGAAGTCGCTGCAGGTGCTCGAATCGCCGATGGACGCGCTGGTCAAGATCCGCGGCTACGGCGAGTGCGCATGCTTCTGCTCGAACAACTACCTGGGTCTGGCCAATCACCCCGAGGTCGTGGAGGCTGGGCTCAAGGGCCTGCGCGACTGGGGGGCGGGGACGGCGAGCGTGCGGTTTATCTGCGGGACGTTCACGCCCCACGAGGAGTGCGAGCGGGCGATCGCGGACATGATGGGCACCGAGGCGGCGTACACGTTCGTCTCGTGCTGGAACGCCAACGAGGCGGTGTTCCCCACGCTGTGCGAGCCCGGGGACATCATCATCTCGGACGAACTCAACCACGCGAGCATCATCGACAGCGTGAGGCTGGCGACGGTCATCAAGAAGGGGCTGCACAAGAGCCTGTACAAGAACAACGTGCTCAAGGGCGAGAACTCGCTCGAGCAGCGCCTGAAGGAAGCCAGGTCAAACAAGGACGTGACGGGCCAGATCTGGGTCGTGACCGACGGCGTCTTCAGCATGGAGGGCTCGATCGCGGACCTGCCGGCGATGCGGAAGCTGTGCGATGAGCACGAGGCGATCCTCGTCGTGGACGATTCGCACGGGCACGGGGTGATGGGCAAGACCGGGCGGGGGACGCACGAGCATTGGGGATTGACCGGGGCCGGTGCCGGGCGCGTGGACATTTTCACGGGCACGCTCGGCAAGGCCCTCGGCGGGGGCGCCGGCGGCTTCGTCGCGGCGTCGAAGCGGGTGTGCGAGCTGATCGTGCAGCGCGGCCGGCCGACGCTCTTCTCCAACGCGCTGCCGGTGACGGTCGCGTGCTCGGCGAAGAAGGCGATCGAGGTGATGCTCCGCGAGCCGCAGCGCGTGCAGAAGCTCCGCGACAATGTCGCCTACGCCCGGGCCCGGATCAAGGCGGCGGGGTTTGACGTGCTCGAATCCCCAACGGCCATCTGCCCGATCATCGTTCACGACACCGCCAGGGCGATCGCGATGAGCAAGCGACTGCTGGAACTGGGCGTGTTCGTGATCGGGTTCGGGTACCCGGTGGTGCCGGAGGGCCACGCGAGGCTGCGGTGCCAGGTTTCGGCGGCGCACGAGAAGAGTCACATCGACCGGCTGGTTGACGCGTTGAAGAAGCTTTAGGGTCGTGAGGAGAGGAGCGGCGAGAAGCCGGACGGCTCGACGTGCCCTGCACTTACCTTGTCAAAGCCAATGACGATGTGCTCTCGTTCTGCGCGTGCGATGGAGCGCTGGTCTCGTATCCCCCGCAGGCGTCGTGCCCCTGGTGCGGGTGCGGGTGGATGTTCTCGTGCCTCGAGTGCCGTAAGTGCTTCATCTTCGCGAAGACGGTTCATCGCGAAGAGTCGCTGGAGGAACTGGTCCGGCGCGACGTGGCGACGTGGTTCAAGGGACGGAAGGTGGCGAAGACAGTTCTTGAAGAGACGGTGGCGGAGCGAATAAAGTGGTTCGAGTGGGCCCTGGCGGGCGTCGAGATCGAGCGCGAGTGGGTGATCATCGACGGGCACCTTCACGATACGGCCGGGACTGGGCCGTGGGAGTTCGAGGGCTGGTATGCGCGGCACAGGCTGAAGCGACTGCCGCAGGTTGAGGCGCGGCGCCGGCCCAAGGCGCTCGGCGTACTCGAAGACGGGAAGTACTGGACCGCGCGGGCGCGAGACTGAGCGGGCCCTGACGCGCCGGCGTCGCGGCTTCAGCTTTGTCACACTCTCGAGCGGGAGGCTCGTCGCGGCGCTCGCCAGGCTCTGAGCGCCGCGCGCGCTGCAACGCCGGCCCCTCTCTCAGGGCCGGCGTCGCCGGGGCGCCGCCGCTCACGCGGCGAGCTGTGCTCGTTCTCGATCAGCAGCCGTCATCGAACCGCGCCACGAAACTGTCGAAGTCGTCCCCGTTCACGAACCCGTCGTAATTGATGTCGGCCTTCAGGATTCCCGCCGCGAAGTCCTCGACGAAGCGGTCGAAATCGTCGCCGTTCACGTACCCGTCGGGCACGTAGTCCGCGTAGCAGTCCGCCGGTTCCTCGTGCCCGTCCTCGGGCGGCAGCACGTCGATCGAACGGATTTCGTCGGTATCGAACGAGTCGCGGCTCCGTGGCAGGCGGAACGGCCCGCCAAACTCGTGCCCTTTCAGCCCGGTCCGGTCGCTGACGACGTACCGCCCGCTCTCGACGGGGGTGAACTCCTGGAGAACACCCCCGTCCAGCACCAGCGCATCGCTCTTCTCCGTGAACTGCAGACACCGCACGTCGGGGCCGACCGCCGGCAAGAGCCACGAGATCGAGACCAGCGGCCCCGCGCCCGACCGGATGATCTCGTGCACCGACCCGTCGCCGCGGCTGATGTGGAGCGAGTTGTCGAACGGGTTGATCGCCATCGACGCGTGATCGAGCGGCTGCACCGCCTCGGGCAGCGCCCGGTCGTTCACGCCCGAGAGGTCCTCGGGCAGGCTCAGCAGGCGCCGGTTCTTGATCGAGAGTGCGAGGACCTCGTCCAGCGCGTCGTCGTACACGAGCTGGTCGATCGGGTGGTCCACCGGGCGGGCCTTGAGCACGCTCCCGTCGGCCCACTCGATCGCCTTCAGCACGCTCCCGTCGCAGACCACCGCCTGGCCGTGGCGGCCGAACGTCATCGGCCCCGGGTCGCCGAGAAACTCCAGCACCTTGCGCACCGACCCGTCGGCCATGTTGAGGTCCAGGAGCATGCCGGGCTTGCCCCCCGCGGCCTCGGTGATCACCGCCGCGTGGGCGAGGTACGGGTGAAGCTCGATCGCCGACGCGACGCCGCCGGTCAGCGAGGAAAAGTCGAGCTGGTCGACCGCGGGGAGCAGCTCGCGCGTCCAGAAGCGCGGCCGCACCAGCTTCACCTTGCCGATGGTCGTGTCGATCCCGGCCCCGAAGTTCGGCCACATCATGATGCACCCGTCGATGAAGCCCTTGGTGTCGCCGCCGTAGGTCTCCAGCCGGTGCGCGAACGCCAGGTACGTGTCGGGATCGTCCTCCTTGCTGAAGAGCGCCGTGACCGGCGTGCATTCGGTGTACCGCGTCGAGAACGCGCTCTGCTCGGTCTTCGAGTCGCCGCTGGACGGGTCGCGGTAGCCCAGTTGGGGCAGGGCCGAGCAGGCATCGCTGACCGACCGCAGCGCCACCTGGTGCCCGCCGGTGCGCTCGTAGTGCGTCCCCCAGTCCTCGTACCAGCCGATGTGCAGCGTGACCAGACCGCCGACGGCCATCACCTCGGCCATGTCCTTGGGTGTGGGGCGGAACGTGACCCCCGAGAACGTCGCGCCCTTGTTGCGGCTGGCGGTGAAGTAGTCGTTGGGGAGCGCGTCTTCGAGATAGTCGATCAGCCCGCCGAGGGCGTTGAACGTGCCGTCGTACGGGTCCGTGTCCATCAGATCGCCCATGTCGGAGATCGCGCCACCGATCAGGTTGTACCTCGTCATGGCCGGGTCGGGCCCCTCCCACTGCTGCGGCCCGTAGACCGACGCGCTCGCGCCGATCGCTTCCGGGTACCCGTTGTTGGCCATGAACCCCAGCCAGTCGACCCACGACGTGGGAACGCAGTACATGCGGCCGTCGTTGGGAAGCCCGACGATCCCAGGGGCCGACTCACGCTTCTGGTCGAAGTCGGGCACGCCCGCCCGCGACACATCGCAGATGTCGGCGCCGGCTGCCCCGGCGATCGGGGTAAGGAGCGCACAAAGGGACGCGGTTCGAACAAGTCGGCTCGAGTTCACGGTCATCGCGGGGTCTCCCGGGCCCGGTCCGCCCTCTCCGGAGGACCGCGGTCCACCACTCCATGCGAAGGACCGGGGAACGGTGGCCAAGGAATTCGGCCGGGCGTACCGGCACGCTCTCACCCTGCCGGACCAATGACGTATCTCCTGTCTCAACCCGACGTTACACTCTTTCTTCAGAGGTCATGAGCGACGCCCCGCACACCCAGATCACCCGACTGATCGATGCCGCGGGGGCGGGGGACGCCCGCGCTGCGGACGAGTTGCTGCCGCTCGTTTACGACGAGTTGAGGCGGCTCGCCGCGGCACACCTGGCCCGCGAACCCTCGGGGATCACCCTCCAGCCGACCGCCCTCGTGCACGAGGCGTACCTGCGGCTGCTCGGCGGTGAGAACGTGCGATGGGAGGGGCGCGGGCATTTCTTCGGGGCGGCGGCGCGGGCGATGCGGAACATCCTGGTCGACCGGGCCCGGCGCCGCGCGGCGGAGAAGCACGGCGGCGGGCGCGGGCGGGTCTCGCTCGATGACCCTGCGCTGACCCTCGGCGTACCCACGCCGGCGCCGGACGAGGGCCGCGTGGACCTGCTCAGGCTGCACACGGCGCTCGAGCGGCTCGAGGCCCGCGACCCGCGCCAGGCCGACGTCGTTCTCATGCGTTACTTCGCCGGGCTGACCATCGAGCAGACCGCGGCAGCGCTGGGCGTGTCAACGGGCACGGTCAAGAACGAGTGGACCTACGCGAAGGCGTGGCTGCGGCGCGAGATGGAGCACCTCGCCGAGCCGGGACCGAGCCCATGAGCGGGGACCCGATCGCTCGCAGCAAGGAGATCTTCGCCGCGGCGCTCGCGGTCCGCGGCGAGGCTCGGCGGGCGCTGCTCGACCAGCGCTGCGGGGACGATGGCGCGCTGCGGGCCGACGTGGAAGGACTCCTGGAGGCCGCCGAGCACACGGAGTCGTTCCTGGAAACCCCGGCGCTGTCCGCCGAGGCCGGCGCGGACGACTGGAGCGAGCCCCCGGCGTGGATGCGTCCCGGTGTCCGGGTCGGGCGGTACACGCTGGTGCGCCGCCTCGGGGAGGGCGGCATGGGCGTGGTCTTCGCCGCCGAACAGGAGGCCCCCCGCCGGACCGTCGCGCTGAAGTTGATGCGTCCGGGGTTCGCGAGCGCCGCGCTCGCGAGGCGGTTCGCGCGCGAGGCCGCGGTGCTGGGGCGCCTGAAGCACCCGGGCATTGCGCAGGTCTACGAGGCCGGCACCGAAACGGTCGCGGGCGCTCCGGTCCCGTACCTGGCGATGGAGCTGGTCGAGGGGGCCGTCCTGTCGGAGTGGGCCCGCCAGGGGCGCTCGGCGCGGGATCGCGCCGCGGCGATCGCGCAGGTCTGCGACGCGGTGGCCCATGCGCACCAGCGCGGCGTGATCCACCGCGACCTCAAGCCCGGCAACGTGCTGGTGGACGCCTCGGGCGCGGTGAAGGTCCTCGACTTCGGGATCGCGCGCCTCGTCGAGGGCGACGCCCCGGGGACGACGGTGCACACCGCCGCGGGCGTGATCCTCGGCACGCTCGCGTACATGAGCCCCGAGCAGGTCTCGGGCGACCCTTCGCGGGTGGACGTGCGCTCGGACGTGTACGGCCTGGGCGCCCTGATGTTCGACACGCTGGCGGGACGCCCGCCGATCGACGTCGAGGGTCTCTCGGTGCACGAGGCGGCCCGCCGGATCGCCGAGCGGGAGCCGGCGCGCCTGGGCGCGGCGGCGCGCGAACTGCGGGGCGACCTCGAGACGATCGCGGCCAAGGCGCTCGAGAAGGACCCCGCCCGGCGGTACCCGTCCGCGGCCGAGATGGCCGAGGATTTGCGCCGGCACCTGCGGCACGAGCCGATCCTGGCGCGCCCGGCCAGTGCCGCGTACACGGTCCGCAAGTTCGCGCGCCGCAACCGCGCGCTGGTCGTGGGCGCGATGGCCGTCTTCCTGGCGCTGGCGGGCGGGCTGGGCGCGACGCTCGTGCAGGCCCGGCGGGCGCGCGAGGCCGCGCAGACCGCCACCGCGATCAACGCGTTCCTGCAGGAGATGCTGCGGTCCGTCGAGCCCGACCGGGCCGGCAAGGACGCGACCGTCCGCGAGGTGCTCGACCGCGCCTCGGCCACGCTCGATGACCGCTTCGCCGACCGGCCGCTCGTCCGCGCCGGGCTGCGCGCGGCGATCGCCTCGTCGTACGTGGCCCTCGGGCGCTTCGGGGACGGCGAGTCCCACGCCCGCGCGGCGTGGGAGACGTACGACGCGCTGGGGCTGGCCCGCACGCCCGGGGCGCTCGACGCGCGGGGCGTGCTCGCGTCGGCGCTCCAGGAGCAGGGACGCTTCCGCGACACCATCGACCTGCTCCGCAGCGCGGTGCGCGACGCCGAGGCCGCCGGGCTCGGCCAGACTGCCGCGGCGATCAACCTGCGCACCAACCTCGCGTTCGCCTGCGAGAACGCCGGGCTCGACGACGAGGCGGGAGCCCTGCACGCCGCGATCATCGAATCATCGCGCCGGCGTCTCGGCGAAGGGGACCGCGCGACCATCCTCTCGTCGAGCAACTACGCGCTCTTCCTGATCGACCGCGGGCGGCTTGCCGAGGCCGAGTCGATCCTCGCGAAGGTGAGCGACCTCGCCGCCCGCACCTACGGCGAGCGCTCCGACATCGCGCTGACCACGCTCGTCAATCTCAGCGTGTGCTACAGCCGCGCCGGGCGTGACGCCGAGGCCGAGCCCCTGATCCGCCGGGCCGTGGCGGTCGCGGAGGAACTGCTGGGCGCGGACCACCCCGACACCGTCCACCACCGCGTGAACCTCGCGGTCTCGCTCACCGCGCTCGGGCGGCTCGACGAGGCCGAGCGCGAGATCGTGCCGATGGCGGACCTCGCGCGGTCGCGCTACGGGCTCGCGGACGAGCGCACGCTCCACGCGCTCGGAGTCGCCGCGAAGCTCCGGCTGGCCCAGGACCGTTTCGAGGAGGCGCTCGAACTGAGCGCGGAGCAGTACGCGGGCTGCGCCGAGCTGTACGGACCGGAGAACCGCATGACCGGCAACGCCGCGGACCTCGCGGCCCGGATACTCATCCGCGCCGGGCGCCCCGGCGAGGCCGCGCCGTGGAACGAACGCGCCCGCGCGGCGGGTGTCCTGCCGGCCGGTGTTCCAGAGACGTAGCGGTCGCACCGGCGCTCGCCCGCGTGATCCGTCTCATATCAGCCCGCGCCGGGCAGCCTCCGCTCCGCGCTCCGAGCGTGCGCCTCGAGCCCCTCCAGCCTCGCGAGGGCCGCGGCGTCGGGAGCGGTTGCCCCTTTCCCGCATTCAAGCCACGTCCGCACTCGCAGGAAACTCAGCACCGACAACCCCCCGACGAACCGCGCCGAGCGACCCGTGGGCAGCACATGGTTGGGCCCGATGCCGTAGTCGCCGAGCACCTCCGCGCTGTCGGGGCCGATGAACACCGCCCCGTAATGGCCGAGCCGGCGCGCGACCGCCTCCGCGCCGGCGGTCTGCACTTCGAGATGCTCGGGCGCCAGCCGGTCGCACACCGCGACGGCCTCGTCGAGCGTCCCGCACAGCACCGCCGCGCCGTTCCCGAGTGCGCGCCTGGCCGTCGGCGCGGTGGGCAGCGTGCGCAACTGCTCGCGCAGCGCCGCTTCGACGCGGTCGATCAGTGCCGGGTCCGTGGACACGAGCATCGGCACCGCGTCGTCGTCGTGCTCGGCCTGCGCGAGCAGGTCCGCGGCGATCAACTCGGCGTCGGCCGACGCGTCGGCGAGCACGACCAGTTCCGACGGGCCCGCGAGCATGTCGATCCCCACGCTCCCCGCGACCAGCTTCTTGGCCGCGGTGACCCAGCGGTTGCCGGGACCCACGATCACGTCGCAGGCAGGCACGGGCCCCGCGCCGAAGGCCAGGGCCGCGACGGCCTGCGCGCCGCCGACGGGGACGAGCGCATCGGCGCCCGCGACCGCCGCCGCGGCAAGCGTGACCGGCGCTGGGCGCGGCGAGGCGACGATCACTTCCTTCACACCCGCGGCACGGGCCGTTACCGCCGTCATGAGCACGCTCGAGGGGAGCGGGAACCGGCCGCCGGGCGCGTAGCACCCCGCGCGTTCGACCGGCGCGATCGTGTGCCCCGCTCGCCCGCCGGGGACCGGCACGTCCAGCTCGCGGAGGCACGCGCGCTGGGCCTGGGCGAAGGCCAGAATCCTTGCCGCGGCACGCTCGAGCAGCTTCACATCGCTCGCCGGCATCGCGTCCCGGGCGCGACGGAGTTCAGCCCCGCCGAGCACGAGCGGGGCGCCCGGCGCGAGGCCGTCGAGCCGTTCGGCGTGGGCTCTCAGCGCGGGCTCACCGCGCTCTTTCACGTCATCGACGATCGCGCCCGCCGCGAGGAGCGTCGCGCGATCGACCGGCTCCGGGCGCCCCGGGAGCACATGCCCGGCGTCGAGCCGCCTGAGGAGTGGCGCTTCATCGTTCATGAACGCGCTCCCTCCGGCTTGGCGTCGCCCGGGCGACGCGACACCTTGAGCGCGCGGCGGTCGAGCTCGGCCTCCACGTCGGCGAGCGGCACGCCCGCGGCGGTCAGCGTCGCCATGGCGAAGAACAGCAGGTCCGCGGCCTCGCGCGCGGTGTGTGCCCGGTCACCCGACGCCGCGGCGCGGCTCAGCTCGCCCGCCTCCTCCCGCAGCTTCGACGCGAGCAGCCCGGGATCGTCGAAGAGCCTGCGGGCGTAGGACGCGGGCGGCGCCGAGGCGCGACGGCCGTCGAGCGTGCGCTCGAGCGCGCCGAGCCCTTTTTCCGAGCCCCAGCAGGTCCGTGTGCGGCGGTGGCAGAACCCGGTTCCGTGCTGGCGCACCGTGAAGCGCAGCGCATCGCGGTCGCAGTCAAGGTCGATGCGGAGCAGGTCCTGCGTGGCGCCCGAGGTCTCGCCCTTGACCCACGCGCCGCGCACCCGGGAGTGGTAGATGCCGCGCCGTTCCGCGACCGCGCGGCGCAGGCTCTCGCGGCTGGAGTAGACCAGCCCGAGCGCGACGCCGCGCTCGTCGGTCACGACGGTCGGGAAGAGGCCGTCGGGCCGGTCGCTGACCAGGGGTGCCGCGACCGCGTCCCCCAGGTCGAGCCGCCCGGTGTAGAGGGCCATCCCGACCTGCGCATCGGCCCCGAGCCGGTCGATCGCGGCGATCTCCTCGGGCGTGGTGACGCCGCCGGCGACCGTGACGCGGACGCCCGGCGCGGCGTCCACGACCTCGCGCACGCGCTCGAGGTCGATCCCCTGCATGCGGCCCTCGCGCTCGACGAAGGTGACGAGGAACCCGCCGACCAGCGGCGCGAGCTCGCGGAGCACATCCGTCCCCCGCCTGCCCGTGCGCTCCCGCCACCCCTTCACCACCACCTCGCCGTCCTGGCAATCCACCGCCGCGATGACGCGGTCTCGCGGCAGCGCTTCCAGCACGTCCGGTCGCGCCGCCGTTCCCAGGATCACCCGTGCCGCGCCGGCATCGAGCCACCTGAGCGCCGTGGCGGCGTCGCGGATGCCGCCTCCCACGCGGCAGGGCGCGATCGCCAGCAGCGCCTCGACGAGCGGCGCGTTCGAGCCCGAGCCAATCGCCGCGTCGAGATCGATCACCGCGATCTCGCCGGCGATCGCGAATCGCTCGGCGATGGGGAGAGGGTCGCCGGCGTCGAGGGCCTTGTCGCGCCCACCCACGAGCTGCACGGTCTGACCGCCCATGAGATCGATGGATGGCACGATCACGGCGTCACCTCCTCGCGTGTGCGGTCGAGCCGCACGGGCACGCCCGCCTCGCGGAGCGCCCGCTTGACCTCCCCCACCGTCCAGCGCGCCTCGTGGAAGATCGTTGCCGCCAGGATCGCCGCGGCACCGGCGCCGAGTGCATCGCGCATGTGCGACGGGTCGGCCGCGCCGCCGGAGGCGATGACGGGCACGTTGACCGCGCCGCTCACGGCGCCGAGGAGCGCGAGGTCGTACCCCTCGCCGGTGCCGTCGCGGTCGTAGCTGGTGAGGAGGATTTCGCCCGCGCCGAGCGAGGCGGCGCGCTGCGCCCACGCGACGGCGTCGATGCCGGTTCGTCGCGTGCCGGCGTGCGTCACGACCTCGAAGGATCCCGCCGCCGTCCGCGCCGCGTCGAGCGCCAGCACCGCGCACTGGCTTCCCAGGCGCGACGCGATTTCCGCGATGAGTTCGGGCCGCTCCACGGCCGCGGTGTTCACCGCGACCTTGTCGGCCCCGGCGTCGAGCAGGCGTGCCGCGTCGTCGATCGTGCGCACGCCGCCGCCCACGGTGAGGGGGACCGTGAGCACCCGCCGGACGGCGCGGACGGTCTCGACCTGGTGGGCGCGGCCCTCGGTCGTCGCCGACACGTCGAGGATCACGAGTTCGTCCGCGCCCTCCGCGTCGTACCTGGCCGCCTGTGCGGCTGGGTCGCCGGCATCGCGCAGGTTCGCGAACCGCACACCCTTGACGACGCGGCCGTCGCGCACATCGAGGCACGGGATGATGCGAGCCGGCGGGGCGTGAGCCACGCCGTCGGCGGCGGCACCCGGGTCGGGCGGCGCACCCGCCCGGTCCGTTCCGAGCCACCGCGCGAGCAAGTCCAGCCCCCACCTCCCGGACAGTTCGGGATGAAACTGGCACGCCGCGACGCCCTCGCGCTCCAGCGCGCCGATAAACTCCCCGCCGTACTCCGTGGTCGCGGCCCGCCACCCGGGCGCCGCCACGGCCCGGAACGAGTTGGCGTAGTACGCCTGCCCGGAGCGCACGATGCCGGTTTCGTCCGGGGCCCGCACGGCGTTCCACCCGAACTGCGGCACGCGGGCCGAGCGCGGGAATCGCTCCACGCGCCCCGCGATCACGCCGAGTCCGGCGCACCCCGGGCTTTCCTCGCTCTCCTCGAAGAGCAGCTGCAGGCCCAGGCAGACGCACAGCGTGCGCGCGCCGTCGCGCAGGCGCGCCCGCAGCGGCCCGACCAGCCCACGCTCGGTCAGGCTCGACATCGCTGCGCCGAACGCGCCCACCCCGGGGAGCACGATGCGCTCGGCGCGCTCCACGTCGCGCGGGTCCTCGCTGAGCCGTGCGGCGGCGCCGAGGCGCGCGAACGCCGCGAGCACGGAGGCGGTGTTGGCCGTGCCGGTGCGGACGACGATGACCTCGGGCCCGCTCACAGCGTTCCCTTGGTGCTGGGGATCTCCGTCGAGCCGTCGCGGGCGCACGCCTGGCGCAGCGCGAGCGCCAGGGCCTTGAACGCGCTCTCGGCGCGGTGGTGGTCGTTGATGCCGCGGAGCACGTCGACGTGCACCGTCGCGCGGGCCGCCGTCGCGAGGCTATGGACGACGTGCGGGATGTTCTCGCACGAGAGCGCGCCGACCGACTGCCGCACGAGGCCCAGCTCGACGAACGCGAACGGGCGACCCGAGAAATCGACGACCGCCCGCGCGAGCGCCTCGTCGAGCGGCGCGTACGCCGAGCCGAAACGCGCGATCCCGCGCCGGTCGCCGAGCGCCGCGTCGATCGCGGCGCCGATCGCCAGCGCGCAGTCTTCGGCGGTGTGGTGATCGTCGATGTGCAGGTCGCCGGTGCACGTGAGCGCCAGGTCGAACCGGGCGTGGCGCGTGAGCGCGGTCAGCAAGTGATCGAGAAACCCGATCCCGGTCTGGATCGACGCCGCGCCCGAGCCGTCGAGGGTGAGCGAACCGGCGATCTCGGTCTCGAACGTCCTGCGCGCGATCGAGGCGGTCCTCGGCGTGTTCATGGTGCTCACGGCATTTCTCCCCGGGTGGCGACCCCGCTCATGACTTCTTTCAGCGCACGCTCGAGCAGGGCCAGGCCCCGCTCGTCGCACGGCACGGTGATCCGCAGCGCATCGGCGAGCCGGGGATCGCCCGGGAACCCGCGGACGCCGATGCCGCGCTGCGCCAGCCCGGCGCGGACGCGGTCAGCCGCTCCGGTGCGACAGAAGACAAAGTTTCCCTGGGAATCGCCCGCGTCGATCCCGAACCCGCGGAGCAGTTCGCGCAGCGCTCCGCGCTCTGCCCTCGACCGCGCAACCGACTCGCGCAGCGCTTCCTCACCGCGTTCCAGGACGGCCCGGGCGACCGCCAGCGACGGCCCGCTCACCGCGTACGGGTTCCCCGCGGCACGGAGCCAGGCGATCACGACGGGCGGGCCCAGGGCGTAGCCGACGCGCAGCCCGGCGAGGCCCCACGCCTTGGACAGCGTGCGCACCACGACGACGTTGGGGAACGAGAGCGCAAGGGGCGTGAGGTCCTCGAGCGCGAACTCGGCGTAGGCAAAGTCCGCGAGCACGAGCGCGCCCCGTTCGGCCGCGACGTCGGCGACCTGCCGGAATCCCCGCTCGTCGATCGTCGCGCCCGTGGGGTTGTTGGGGCTGACCACGGCGACCATGCCCGTGCGCCGGCTCATCGCGCCCCGCACCGCGTCCACCGGGAACGCGCCGCCGGCCCACTCCACTTCACGGGCGGTCGCGCCCGCGATGGCCGCGTACCGCGCGATCATCTCGAACGTCGGCACGGGGAGCACGAGTTCCCGGTCCGGTCCGAGGGCCACGCGGCAGACCCGGTCGATCGCGTCGTCGCCGCCCGCGGTCACCAGCACGCGGGAAGCATCAACGCCCAGCCGCGCGGCGAGGAAGGACTCGAATTCGCGCGGCCGCGGATAGCGCCGCAGCGCTTCGGGGTCGAGCGACGACAGCACGTCGCGCGCCCACGGGGCCGGCGCCGCGCCCTCGTTGGCGTCCAGCTTCAGCGTGATCGGCGCCGCGGGGCGCGGCGGCGAGTACGGCGTCACGTCGCACGCCCACGCCGGGGGTCTCACCTCTTTCACGCCGGTTGAAGGTCGGTTGTCCATGTGGCAGCGCCGATTCCTGCGATCTTTCCTCACGGCACGATCTGCGAGAGCCCCGTCACCACGATGTCCGTCCCCCCGCGGGCCTTGATCTCCGGGATCAGGGCGGGCAACTGCGCGCGCGGCACGGCGGCCTTGACCGCGTAGCCCGCGCCGTGGTGGAGCGTCGAGATCGTCGGCTCCCGCATGCACGGAAGCACGGAGACCACCGACTCCAACCGATCGGCGGGCACGTTGACCTCCAGCATGACGCGCCGGCGGGCCTCGAGGACGCTCCTGAGCAGCAGGACGAGCCGGTCGGCGACCTCGCGCTTGCGCGGGTCATCGAGACTGCGCGGGTGCGCGAAGAGCCGCGTGGACGAGATCAGGAGTTCATCGACGATCACCAGGCCGTTGGCGACCAGCGTCGCCCCGGTTGCCGCGACGTCCACGATGCAGTCGGCGTCCTCGGGCGGGAAGACCTCGGTCGCGCCGAAGCTCTTGACAAACCTGGCGTCGAGGCCGCGCTCCGCGATCCACCGCAGCGTCAGTTCGCGGTACTCGGACGCGACCACGAGAGGCCGGCGCGGCAGCTTCCCGTCCTCCACGAGATGCGCGGGAGCCGCCGCGACCAGGCGGACCGGGTCGAGCCCCGTGTCGAGCAATTCGACGAGTTCCGCGCCGAGCTCGCGCGCCCAGTCGGCCCCCGCGAAGCCGAAGTCGCGCGACCCGGCGTGGAGCATCTCGACGATGTTCTGCGGCTTGAGCACCTTGGCGTGAACCGCGAACCCGGCGCCCGGGAGGGTCACGTCGGGCCGATAGCCGCGTGCGCTGGCGCGGACCTTGATCCCGGCATCGGCAAGCAGCGCGAGAACGCCCTGCTCCATGCGGCCCTTCGGGAGAGCGAAACGAACTTCGGTGGGTGTTGTCTGCATCGGTGCTCTGCTCTTGAGACGCGAAGTATCAAACAGATCCCGAAAACACAAGACGCCGGCGTTCGCGTGTTGCGAAGGCCGGCGTCGTCGGTTGTTCACGCTGCTGGCGTGACCGCGCACTTACCCGGCCAGGGATCTCCCATGGTGATGATGGCCGGAATGCGTGCGGACGTTGATCACGGGGAGAGTCTTGCGGACGGCCGCATCCGGGTCAAGAGGATTCCGGTCATTTCTCCGATTCTTCGATGGCCGCGGCGGCATCGGCCGCGATCTTCGCCTTGAGCACTTCGACCGCCTTGTCGAGCACCTCGTCTCGCCCCGCGGCGAGCCCCTCGACCGTCGGCTCGACGGGCACGGTGGGCTGAATTCCGACGCCGTGATGACGCGACCCGTCGTGCTTGAGCACCTTCATGCCCGTGAAGCTGAGCGTGTACCTGGCCGGCAGCTTCACGACCGCGACGTTTCCGTTCGAGCCCGCCGTTGCCGCGCCCACGATCTCGCCGAGCCGGTACGCCTCGACGATGCCCATGCAGCTCTCCGCGTAGCTGATCGCGCCGCCGCCGGTCAGGAAGGCGACCTCGCCCGGAAGGCGCGGCTTCTGGGGCGGGAGGTTCCAGTTGCTGGTCTCGAACTTCACGCGCTCGAAGTCCGGCATGGTCAGCACCGGGACGTTCCACGAGGCGCTCTTGAGGGGCGAGTCGCTGAGGTACGGCAGCAGCATCGATCCCGCCGAGCCCGGGTAGCCGCGCAGGTCGAAGATCACGCCCTTGGCCTCGAGCAGCTTCGGCCACACGGCCATGAGCGACGCGGTCTCGGCCTGGTTCAGGTTGAAGTACACGATGCCGGACTCGACCTCGGCGCCGTTCTCGAGCGCGGGCGGCGTGAAGAGGCGCGAGGCGCCCTGGCGCGCCAGCATCACGCTCATTTCTCGCCCGGCGCGCCGGACCGTGAGGCCCACTTCGCCCGTTCCGTACGCCCACCCCAGCTCGTTGAGCGCCCGCGCGCGTCTCCATCCCTCTGTCGCGGCGCAGATCGTGGGCGATGCCTCGGCGTACAGCTCGCCCACGCTCTTGCCGTCGACTTCAACGATGACGTCGCCGGGCTTGAGAAGCGTCTGCGTCGCGTCCACCGCGCTGACGACGAGCTGTTCGCCGGCCCACGTCCACGCGAAATCGCGCGGCGCCCGCACGGGCGCTCCCGGGCCGCCGACGTACCCGTGCCCGTCGTGCAGGTGCGCGAGCATGAGGCAGAGCGTGCGGTGGAATTCGGGCGCGCCGGCGTCTTCCGCGGCCTTGCGGAGCGCCGGCTCGAGCGCGGCGTCCCAGTCGCCCTCCACCACGTCGAAGTACGGGTAGAAATGCCGGAGCGCGCCCCAGCCCAGGCACACCGCCGCGAGGCGCGTCGCGCGGTCGCCCGCGTCGGGCCACCAGCCCGCGGGGCGTGCCGGGAGGTCCGGCTCCTTTCCGCTCGCCGCGGGCAGCGTGCGCTTCGAGTCGGCGTAGAGCGTCACCGGCACCCGGGCCCGCACGCCCCCGCCCAGGTCCACCGTCACCGCGGTGCCGGGCGGCTGGATCTCGCGCGTCGAGCCGTCGCGCGGCAGGGACTCGCGCACCAGTTCCGACACGTAGAGGCTCTCGCGCACCTGCGGCTTCCCAGGCCGGGGCGGCGGCGAGTAGCCCTTGTACTTCATCCCCGCCGCGTGGGTCGCGCCCTCGGGGACGCGGGCCGCCACGGGCTCGCCCGGGCCCGCCCACACGCGCACGGTGGGCGCGATCGGCGCCGTCCACGCGTTGAGAAGGTCGGCGAGCTCTTCGTCGTTCCCCGCGCCCTCGACGCCGCGCACGGCGCGGATCGTGAACTCGTCCCAGTCGACCGCGCCGACCTCGGTGGTGGGATGGAAGTACCGGACCACCCCGAAGAGCCTCGCCAGGGCGGACAGGTTCGCCGCGCCGCGCTCGGTCAGGGGCGAGGGGCCGATGTTCCCCTGGCCCGCCTCCCCGATCACGCGCAGCGAGACGCCGTCGATCCACGCCCGGCCGGCGCCCTTGAGGAGGAAGACGCCGATCGCGATCTGGTGCGCATCGGCGTCGATGTCCCCGCGGATCGAGTACGACGCCCACGCCTCGGACCTGATCGGCCGGTCGTCCATGTTGTCGAAGAAGCCCATCGCGCCGCCGGGCCGGTCCACGCGCATCCACACCTGCGCCTGGCCCGCGCCCACGGTCCGCACCGAGGCGACCAGCTCGACGCGCTTGGCGCGGAACGGCGCGGCGTCGATCGACTGCGTCAGGTTCGCGAACGACGCGTCCGACTCGTTCGCGCGGAAGAGCACCGCGCACGCCCGGCCCTCGATCGGGTCCTCGTCGGTGACCTCCGCCCGCGCCGTCACCGGCACCACGGCCCACCCGGGCGGGGGCGCCCCGCGCTCGCCCGCCTCAAAGCCCGGGTTCGCGATCCCCGGGGGCGCGCTCTCCTGCGCCCACGCCGCGCCCAGGCACATCGCCGCCGCGCACGCCGCCGCCGCTCGTCGTAGGACCATGCCGCGTCTCCACGCGCCGAACATTCGGCACGCGCAGTCTACGGCGCACCCGGAAAAATGGCTTCAGGCCGGTCCCCGCGCGAGCCGGGCCGCGTCAACCGCCCAGGTTCGGCTTCTCGCGTGCGCCCTGGCGCGTCAGCCAGCGGTCGGCCTCGAGCACGATGCTCTCGTGCAGCCGCTTGGCCGTGAGCCCCGCGTCCTCGCGCACGCCGTTGATCAGGATCGCGTACGCGACGCGGCGGGAGCCGTCGGGCGTGGTCAGGTACCCCGACAGCGAACGCACGCCGCGGATGTACCCGCTCTTCCCGCACACCTGGTTGCGCGGGCGCGGCGAGCGGAAGCGGTCCCGAAGCGTGCCCTCGCCCGGGCGCGCCAGGGAATCGATGAACGCGCCCGACACGGTCGGGCTCTCCGCGGCCAGCGCCACGAGCCAGCGGGCCAGGGTCCGCGCCGAGACCAGGTTGTCGCGGCTCATCCCCGAGCCGTCGGCGATGACGGTCTCGGCCGCGGCCTCGGGGTCGATCTTCTCCGAGAGCAGCATCCTCAGCACCGCGGCGCCGCCGGCCCACGAGCCGGGCTCTTTCGTCGTCTCGTGCGCGATGCGCTTGAGGAGCGCCTCGGCGTACAGGTTGTGGGAGTCGCGGTTGCAGCGGCGGAGCACGTCGGCGATCGGCGTTGTGACCCGCGCCAGCACGCGGTCGCGCGCGACCTGCTCGCCCGGCGCGGCGAGCATCACCGCCGGGTTCGGGCCGCCCGCGGCGCCGCCCTCGCCGATCGGCACGCCCGCGGCCTCGACCCGGTCGGCCAGGAGCTGCCCGAAGAAAAGGGCCGGCTCGTTCACGGTGGTCTCGACGGGCGCCTGCGACGCCGCGCGGACGTCGCCGCTCATGCGGAACTGGTTGCCGTCGCCGACGCGGACGAGCGAGATCGCGTTCTGGCCCTGGGCCCGCGTGACCGCGCGGTTCTCGATGCTGAGCCACGGCGCGCCTGGCTGCACCGTGAAGGTGGCGCGGTGGCCGGGCCCGTCCGGGCTGGGGCGGGGGAAGACGCTGATCACGTTGGCGTGGAACGAGACCCCGCTCACCTGGGCGCAGTACCAGTCGCCGAGCTGCCGCTCCGGCCAGGAGGGGTGCACCAGCTGGCGGTCGAAGACCCGGTCGTCCACGACGAGCCGGGCGGCGCGGGTGATCCCGGCGCGGGCGACCGAGTCGGCCATCGTCGCGAGCAGGTCGTCCACCGTCAGGCGCGGCTCGAGCCGGTCGAGGACGTCGGGGTCGGCCAGCGCCGGATCGCCCGAGCCGATCACGGCCAGGTCGTCGCCGCTGCGGACGAGTTCGGTCGTGAAGACGAACTCGGGCCCGAGGACGAGGAGCGCCGCGCCGCTGGTGAGGAGCTTCTGGTTCGAGGCCGGGACGAACGCCTCGCCGGCGCGGATCGACGCGAGGACCGCGCCGCTGGCCTCGTCGATGATGCACACGCCGACCCGGGCCTCGGGTCCGAGCTTCACGGCGTCGATCTGGCGCTGGATCGCGTCGTTCAGCGGCTGGGCGCCCGCCGGGGCCGCGAGCGCGACCGCCGCGCCGAGCACCACGCCGAGCGCCGGCGCGCGGCGCGCACGAATGAAACACGAATCGCCCATGCCGGCCTCCGTCGATCTCGCTGAAGGTGCTCGACTCTGGATCGGCGATCGGGCGCCGCGGGCTGCACAGGGTTCTCAGCCTTCGGCGGCGACCGGGGCGCTGCGCACCGCGACCGCGAGCCCGAGCACCTCGTCGAGCAGAGGACGCGAAACCAGCTCCCACTCGATCCAGTGCACGCCCTCGACCGCGACCCCGTGCGAGAG
>CAZCPB010000044.1:0-19878 GCA_964500365.1 uncultured Phycisphaeraceae bacterium | reverse complement strand
CCAGGCGCGAGCCGATCGGGTAGAACGTCACGTCCCCGTGCTGCGCCAGAGCGCACGGCGCCGCGGCAACGAGCAACGCGGCAACAAAAGTCATCTGAACCTTCATGATCTCTGCTCCTTCAGCGGGGTATCCCGCGGGAAAAATGAGTTGAACACACCGACACAACAACACACACCGATTCAGCACCCGGCCGCGAACGCCGCGACGAACCCGTCGAAGTCGTCCCCGTTCACGAAGCCGTTCATGTCGAAGTCGGCCTCGATGTCGCCGGCCTCGAACGCCGCGGCGAACGAGTCGAAGTCGTCGCCGTTCACGAACTGATTCTGGTCGAAGTCCGAGGGGCACCCCACCAGGTTGTCCTCGGCCCACGCCACCGCCGCCTCGTGCTCGCCCGCCGGCCGGTTCTGGTTGAACACGATCCAGAACGGACGCGAAGCCTCGACGCCCGGGGCGCTGCTCCACAACTCCGCCTCGTACAGGTAGACCCCGTCCGCCGCGGGCGCCAGGAGCGTGTAGCCGGGGTGGTGGTGGTACTCACCGTCCCCGTTCACGCCCATCCCGAAGCCGACGACCGGGTCGTCCGTCAGGGGAGAGTCCACCGGGCCCAGCGGCCCGAGCTTCACGCGGATCCGCTCCGTCGGGATCGTCGCGAACCCGGAACCGTCCCAGACCCGCACGGCCCGCCGGATCGTGAACCCGACGTCCGAGTTCGCCGGCAGCGAGCCGGCCTCCGAGTCGAAGCCCGGGTCGTTCGTGAAGTTCGGCGCCTCGCCGAACACTCCCGAGAAGACCCGGACGTTGTACACCGGCTCGCCGCTCGTGCCGTCTACCTGGCCCGTGAGAAGCCTGGTCTGCGCCGCGTTGAGCGAGACCAGGATGTCCCCGGCGTGGAGCTGGGCCGAGGCGATCGGCGCCGCGCCGATCGCGAAGACGGTCGCGGAAAGTGCGTTTCGATTCACGAATTCTCCTATCCGAGCGCGCGCTGACGCGCTCTCGCGCCGGACCCGTCCCGTCATTCGGACATCGCGTCCGGCCAGAACCTGTTGTGGTCGTAATCCCGGTACACGCGCTCGAACCTGAGGCTCTCGGCGTGACCGTCCAGGAACCCGTAATTGCTGATCGAGCCCCGGCTCGCCGGGGGCCCGCCGTGGGCGGCCAGGTCCATCTCTCCCGACGCGATGCGGGGCGCGCCCTCGTCGCCCGCGTCGCTCCAGCTCTCGGCGTGCACGTGGTCCGAGCGGGCAAAGTCACCCGTCTGGGTCATCATCAAGAACTGCACTGTCGCGTGCGGGCGGGACACCTTCGACAGCCGGTCGTAGGGCTCGCGCCGCTTGTCGAAGCCCGGGCCCTTGCTGCGGGTGACGTAGTTGTTCAGCCCGTAGCTGGTCCAGCGCGCCAGGTTCTTCAGGTCCGGGGTCGCCCCGGCCTGGAGAAGCTCGACGAGCTGGCTCAGAGAAAGGCCCTTGCTCTCGCCACCCTCGGCGACCGGCCACATCGGGCTGCGGTCCACCGGCGAGCGGATCGAAAGCGGCGCCCCGTAGTAGTCCGCGAGCGTGAATGGCCACGCCCGCTTCACCCCGGTCAGGGTTGTCGTCCCGCCGTGCCCCAGTCCCGCGTCCACGAACATCTCCTTGTTGGCGTTCAGGTACAGGACCTGGGCGGTCTCGAGCTGACGGACGTTGCTGAGGCACTTGACCCGGCGCGCCGTTGCGCGCGCCGAGCCCAGGGCCGGCAGCAGAAGGCCGATCAGCACGGCTATCACCGCGATCACCACCAGCAGTTCGATGAGCGTGAACGCGCACCGGCGCACGGAGCACCCCGTGAAAGAGTCGCCCGCGCCCATGTTCCCACGGCGCGCAGGCCCGCTGAGATGGAAGGAACCTCGTGGAGGAGTGCCGGCGCACGCCGCCGCAGAGCGGCCGCAAGCCCGGATCGAGGGCGCTCAGGCTCGCCGGGGCGGCCCGCGTGCCGGAGCCGCGTGCCGCCAGACCGGCAGCGAACGCGACTCCGCCCACCGCGGCTCAGGACCCGCCGCGGGACGCGCCGGTGCTAAAAGCACCGGCGCCCGCCACGGGATCACCTGCTTGACCAGCACGAGTTCGAGGCACGTGCCGCCCGCCGGCGTGGGGGCCCGTGCCCCCCCCCCCCGGGGGGTGGTGGGGGGGGGGGGGGGGGGGGGGTGTCGGGGTGCCCGTCGCACGGGTCCGGGGCGCCGTCGTGATCGTGCGACCCCCCGTGTGCCCCGTGCACCGTCACGCCCGACACGTGCTCGTGGCTCGCCGCGTGGACCAGCGGCAGGGCCGCGTGCAGTACGAACAGCGCGGCCATGAGCGCGCACCACGTCCCGGCCCATCCCCGCAAGGGGGAGGCCGGCCGCCGAGCGCCCAATGTCCGCCGTGTGCTCATCATTGAGAACGTTCTCTCAATAAGAAGATACCCACCCCGCCGCGCGGGTTCAAGCCCCCTTTGCCTCAATCTCCGCCACCGCCCCCGCCCCGGTCGGCCGCGCTTACGAACCACAGGAACCGCTGCACCTCGCGCGCGTAGAAATCGTTCGACGGCGCGCCCGGCCCCGCCGAGTACGCCGCTTTCTCGTCGAGCCAGTACTCCGGCGTCGAGGGCAGCGCCTCGGCGTGGTTGTCGAAGAACACCGAGGGCCGGCGGGCCAGCCGGTCGTGGCTGCCGCGCTGACGCAACTTGAACGCCTTGCACTCCTGCACCGCCTCGCCGCTCAGCCCGATCGACTCGCGCGCATCGCGGTGCCCGTGGCCATCGTTGAAGTAGGACACGTTGTCGATCAACTGCACGATCTGGTCCGGGAACTGGATCAGGAACGACCTGTGCCACGACTTCGTGTGCGCCCGCGCCTCGTACCCCGCCGGCGAGTCCCCCCAGACCTTCAGAATCCCCGCGTCGTCGTTGCGGTTCATCGAGTTGAACGCCCAGGTGTTGGGCGCGTAGTGCAGCACCCCGCTGTGCGTGAGCCGCTCGGCGTCGTCCCCCGGACGCACCTCGGGGCACCGCCACGCGCCCGTCGGGGTCGGCCACCCGACGTCCGGCTTCTCCCACGGCTTGCCCTCCCAGCGCGCCAGGAACGAGTTGATCAGGTAGATGCTCGACACCGCGCCGAAGTCAGGATCGACCTCCGTCCACCAAAGGATCCGCGGCGGCAGCGCGTCCTTGAAGTCGGCGGTGTACGCGCTCACCATCACGCCCTGCGACCGCACGTTGGCCAGGCACGCCGTGAGGCGCGCCGTCCGCCGGCTCGACGCCAGAGCCGGCAGAAGCACCGCGACCAGCAGCCCGATCACCGCGATCACCACCAGGAGGTCGATCAACGTGAACGCGCACGGCCCCGGGCGTCCCGGCCGCCCCCGGACGATCGGCGGGACGATGTGGGGAATGCGGGGGGTGCGGCTCATCGCGTGAACTGACCCTACCCGGCCGGTTGGTGGCACTCAAGCAAGATTGGCGACCCCTGATCCTCAGGTCGCGGACGGCAGCCCGCCCGTCAGCCCCGCCGCGAACGCGATCCGGGCCAGCCCGACGCGGTTGGTCTGCCCCAGCTTGCTCCCCAGCGACACCCGGTGCCACTCCACGGTCTTGACGCTCCGGTGCAGCGCCGCCGCGATCTCCGCCGTCGAAAGCCCCTCGCCGATCAGCTTCAGGATCTCGAGTTCACGCGCCGTGAGCGAAGCCAGAGCGCCGGGGTCCTGGTGCCGCGCGCGGATCGTCTCGCTTCCGGGGCCGTCCGCGCGCGTCCCCGCGGCGGCGAAGACGAGCAATACGCCCGAGCCGTCCTCGGCGCGGAGAGCTCGGTGCGCGCACCGCGTCAAGCGGCCCCGGACGAGCCCCTCCACGCAGAACGGCGCGCCACCCTCGATCGCGCGCGAAACGAATGAGACACGTTCCTTGGCCATGGCCGGCTCGAACAACTCCGCGAGCGTCCGCCCGGCCAACTCGGTGGCGTTCAGTTCGAACAGCCGGCCGGCCGCGCCGTTGCAATACGCGATCCTCCCGCCCGAATCCACCAACAGGACCGCGCAGCCGCTGTCGCCGGTGAGCGCGTCCCACACTGTCCCGTCGCGTACCAGAGTGCCGCTGTGTTTCAGGCTTCCGTTTGAAAAACTGACTTCAGCCATGGGATTCCCCATTCCCCGGGGCTCGACCACCGGAGCCGTCGCGATCCGGATCACGTAAGTATACCCTAATCAAAGACAAAAGGATACATTTGTCCTAATCTTGCCGGATTTCGCCCAAAATGGGGACGTCGCCCCCCGGTATCCCCGGGCGGCGGCAACGCAAGGCGGTGTAAGAGGGGGCGGCGCCCGAGAATCCCGGATACTTTTGGCCTCGTGCCCGATCCACTCGAACCAAGCAAGGACGAAGCACCACCGGTCTCGGCGACGCGCCCGTGGGTCAAGCCGACCGACCCCGACGAGGAGAAGTTCCTCTCGGGCCCGCTGTACCGGCGATCGGAACTGCTCCGCGCGATCCGGATTTTCGGTGAGTTCGTCAAGGGCTTCCGCTCGCTCCACTTCGTCGGTCCGTGCGTCACCGTCTTCGGCTCGGCCCGCTTCCCCGAGACGCACCGCTACTACGCGCTGGCCCGCGAGATGGGCCGCCGCATCGCGGGCCTCGGGCTCACCACCATGACCGGCGGGGGCCCCGGGATCATGGAGGCCGCCAACCGCGGCGCACGCGAAGCCGGCGGCGCTTCCGCCGGCTGCAACATCACCCTGCCCATGGAGCAGAAGCCCAACCCCTACCTCGACCGCTGGATCGAGTTCCGCTACTTCTTCGTCCGCAAGGTCATGCTCGTCAAGTACTCGCAGGCCTTCGTGGTGCTCCCCGGCGGCTTCGGGACCATGGACGAGGTCTTCGAGACCGCGACGCTTGTTCAGACCGGAAAAATCCGCAACTTTCCCATCATCCTCATGGGCTCCGAGTTCTGGAAGCCCATGTTCGACATGCTCAACGACACCTTCATCCGCGAGGGCACCATCGGCCCCGAGGACCTTCGCCTGCTCACGCTCACGGACTCCCCCGACGAGGCCGTCGAGTGCATCCGCGCCCATCTCGAGCGGAACCGGAGCGTGCTCGAGCGCCGCAAGCCCCGGCGCACCGCCTGGCTCTTTGAGCGCTGAGCCTTCAGGGTCCAAGCTTCACGCTGTCGTCGTACCAGCGCGGATCGAACACCACGCCGCTGGGCAGGATCACCGTCGCGCCCAGACCGGCGAGCAGGCACGCCACCGCCTTGAGCACGGGCGCGCCCAGTTCGTCCCCGCTGCGCGGCTCCTTCGCCCACGTCGTCAGCCCGGTATCGATGATCACCGAGTCGCTCGGATCCACGGCCGAAGCGATCACGAGCCCCCATGAAACGCGGCTCGACTTTCCGTCGCGGGTTCGATCCCACCCCAGTCGCACCCGCCCGGACGCGACGATCCGCGCGATGATGGCGCGGGTCTCCTGACTCATGCCGGTGGTCCCTTCCTCATCCCCTGGGTTTCCTTGGGGAAGTGTAGGGGCGGCTTGGGGTTATCGCCCTATGATTTTTTTCATCCCAGAGTCGGCGGGTCGGTGTTCTACTTCAGTTCGCCCGCGATCGCCCGCGCCAGATCCGCGCCGGCCGCCGCGTCGAGCGCACCGGCCTTCCACCCGATCCCCAGCCCCGCTCCGTCCGGGTACTTCGGGATCACGTGGAAGTGCACGTGCATCACGGCCTGGTGCGCCGCGGCGCCGTTGTTCTGCAGCACGTTGTACGCCGTCGCGCCCGTCGCCTTCATCACGGCGCGGCAGATCCGCGGCAACGCCCGCCCGACCGCTGCGCTCGCATCGTCGGAGAGCGCATCGAGCGTCACCGCGGGCTCCTTGGGGATCACCAGCGTGTGCCCGCGCGAGATCGGGTTGATGTCGAGGAACGCAAGCACGTGCTCGTCCTCGTAGACGCGGTGGCAGGGGATCTGGCCGGCGATGATTCTGGCGAAGATCGTCATGGCGAAGAGTACACAGGACCGGCGGCACAGCGGCACAAGCGCGTTTGACGGGTTCGGCGAACGGTTGCGGCGCCGGCGCCCGGCTCTCGTACAATCGGCCCGTGCCCGAGCCCGCCCGCATCAAGCCGCTCTCGACGCTCGTCGCTTCGCAGATTGCCGCGGGAGAAGTCGTCGAGCGCCCGGCCTCGGTGGTCAAGGAACTCATCGAGAACTCGATCGACGCCGGCGCCGCCCGCATCGTGGTCGAGCTCGAAGAGGGCGGCGTCGAGTTGGTGCGCGTAACTGACGACGGGCGCGGCATAGATCCCGAGGACCTGCCGCTGGCCCTCGCCCCCCACGCGACCAGCAAGATCGAAAAGGCCGAGGACCTGGACCGCATCGGCACGCTCGGCTTCCGCGGCGAGGCCCTCGCCTCGATCGCCTCGGTCTCCCGTCTCACGCTGCGCTCGCGGACTCCCTCCCGGCAGGAGGCCTTCATCATCGAGGCCGAGGGCGAACGCACCGCCCCGGCGCGCCCGGAGGCGGGCCCGCCGGGGACCAGCGTTTCCTGCCGCACGCTCTTCTTCAACACCCCCGCGCGCCGCAAGTTTCTGCGCACGACCGCCACCGAGCAGACCCGCTGCCTCGACGTGGTGCGCGAGCTGGCGATGGCGCACCCCGCCGTCGCGTTCCAGGCCTCGTGCGATGGACGCACCGTGCTCGACCTCCCGCCCGCGAACTCGCCGCGTGAGCGCGCCGTCGCCGTTCTCGGGCCAGAGCTCGAAACCCAGCTCCTCGAGGTCTCCGCCGACCGCTTCGACGATGCTCGCGGCCTGACGTTGTGGGGCTTGGCCGGCCTCCCCTCGATCGCCCGCGGCAGCAACAAGGGCCAGCACATCTTCCTCAACGGACGCGCCATCCGCGACCGCACCATCCAGCACGCCATCGCCGAGTCCTACCGCGGCCTCATCGAGCCCTCGCGCTACCCGACGATCGTCCTCATGCTCGAGATGAGCCCAGAGGGCGTGGACGTCAACGTCCACCCTGCCAAGGCCGAGGTGCGCTTCCGCGACTCTTCGATGGTGCACGGCACGGTCCTCAACGCCATCAAGCGCGCCCTCCGCGCGGCCGACCTCACCCCGACCTATTCACCGCGCACCGCTCCAGGCGCTCCCTTCGGCCCCGGCTCTTCCCCCTCCCAGACGGAAGGGGCCTGGGGTGGTGGGCCCGCCACCGGTTCGCACTTGCCCAACGGCGCTTCAAGCAGTGGGGGCGCCGCTTCTTTTTCTCCTCCCGCCCCCGTCGTCAACGCCCAGGCCTTCGCCGATTTCTTCAGGCGCGCTGCGCCCGTGCAGGGCTCGATCTCTTACGACGAACTCCGCCGCACGATCGCCGAGGCGGATGCGCCGCGCGACGAAGCCGCGCCGCCCGCGCCCTTCGATCCCGCCCCCGCGGCAGTCCCGCTGATTTCCACGCCGCGCCCGGCCACGCGGCTCCTCCAGGTGCACAATTCCTTCGTCGTCACCCAGGACGAGCAGGGCGTGGTCATCGTGGACCAGCACGCGCTCCACGAGCGTGCGATGTTCGAGCACCTGCTGGCCCGCGTGATGAGCTCGGGCTCCCTCGAATCCCAGCGCCTTCTGACGCCGAGCATCGTCCCCTGCACTCCGGTGCAGCTCGCCCGCCTGGACGACCTCCGCCCGCTGCTCACGCGCATCGGGATCGAGGTCGAGCCGATGGGTCCCAGGTCCCTGGGCATCTACGCCTTCGCCACGTTTCTCTTCGAGCGCGGCGTGGACCCCGTGGACTTCATGGCCGACCTGCTGGACCGCTCCGAGGCCGACGACTTCGCGCCCGGCTCCGAGCAGGCCCTGCGCGATGTCCTCGACATGATGGCCTGCAAGGCCGCCGTGAAGGCCGGCGACAAGCTCAGCGAGGGCGAACTCGGCGCGCTTCTCGAGTTGCGGGACAGCGTCGAGCGCTCCAGCAACTGCCCGCACGGGAGGCCGACGTCGGTGCGGCTCACGATCAAGGAATTGGAGCGAATGTTCGGCCGTACCTGACGCTGCGACGATTCCCTCCGCACCAGCGGGGGTGGCCGAGTCCTTGATGGCCGGGAAAGCCCCGGCCGGGGGGAACCGCTCATGACGCGCTCTCGCATCGGTTCGCTGCTCGCGGGGCTATTGATCGTCTCTGTACTCTTGTGCTTCGGCCGCGCCGCCTTCGGCTCAGAAGGCCCACCCCCGGTTCTTCACATCAAGACCTACACCTCGCCCAGCGGCGAGTGGACGCTCGTCGTCGATCCGTCCAAGCTTGAGGGCCACGGCTCCGGCCAGTACCGCCTCTCGCGCCGCGGACAGGCCGTGTGGACTCGCACGCTGCCCTACACGCTCTGGGACGCCGCGGTACTCGACGACGGGACCTCCGCGGGGTACGCCTACACCCACGGCTGGCGCGGCATGCCCGAGGAGCCCGGCGGCACATGGCACGGCGAGTTCATCGTCGCGATCCTCGGCCCCGACGGCGCCGAGCGACTCGCCGAGCGCACGCAGCGCCAAGAGGCGCGCCAGTTTCACACGCCGCCCAACCCGCTGGCCCTGGGCATGTTTGTGGAGCCGGCTACTGACCGCCTAGTCATCCGCGTGCGCGCCGCCAGCTCGCGGTGGAACAAGGAAAGCTGGTGGACCTACGACATCTCCGACGCCAGGCCGCGCCCACGCGCCACGTACGACGGGCCGCCCGAGGAAGCCCGCGCCTTCTGCTACGCCGCGTACGCGGCGCCGGTGACCGGGACCGTCCTGACGCTCATTTCCCACGTGCGCTCCGATCACGACTCCGGCGTCAGCGGCATCCGGCTCGCCCTCGCCGACGCGAGCGCCACGGAACTCTGGAGCCAGGTGCTCCCCAATGAGTTCGCCGCCCTCGACGAACGAACCGACTTCCACCGGCTGATCACCGAGCTGACGTTGCGCGGCCCCGCGCGCGGCACGTTCGTGCGCCGATCCTTCGCCGAGCAGGCCCGCATCACCTGGCGCGTCGAGCAAGACGCCGCGGGAGCGGTGACTGGAGTGGTGGAGGCCGCGCGCGCCCGCGAAGCGGTTCAGCCGTCGGAGCACACCGCGCCGGCACTCGTCGCGACCGACATCGTGCTGGAGCACCGCGGCACGATCCGGCTCGAGCGCGCCGCCGGCCCGGAGCGCCACTTTGCGAGCGTGGGCGAATTCGACATTGACGGCCAGGGGCGCATCGGCGTGGTGGAGTACGCGACCAACGGCGTCGTGTCCCTCGTCCTGGTGAACCCCGACGGAGCGCTCGTGCGCCGCTGCGATCTCGGACTGCCGCGAAATGAGCCGTGGATGGCCCCGAAGTGCGCGTGGGTCGTCGGCGACCGCTGGGTCGTCGTGCGCGCCACGTACAACGAGGAGTTCCCCACCGAGGGCTACTGGCTCGACGTCAGCGACGGGTCCATGAAGAAGATCGACGACTTCGCGTGCCCCAAGCCCGGCGACGGCATCGCCGGCGACGGGCGCGGCGGCTTCGCGGTTGCGAGTTCGTGGGAAGCGGACGGCGTGACGGCCTTCGACGCCCAGGGCAAGCGGCGCTGGTTCTTCAACGACTGGCGCCTCGGCTCGGTCCAGGACATCGCCTTCAAGCCCGACGGCACGCTGGGCGTGCTGGTCGGCACCACGGACCTGATCATCGAGGTTGCTCCCGACGGCACCAAGAAGCGTGAGATCGACCTCGAGAAGGCGATCAAGTACGCGCCCAACTACGTCGCCGGCCTGCGCGCCGACGCCGCGGGCGGGTGGATCCTCCACGACTTCCGCGGCCAGCCGCCCATCCGCCACATCAGCGCCGGGGAGCAGGACACCGGCGGCTTCGAGCCGCGCTACGCCGACGGACGAACGTTCAGGATCTACGGCGCGGTGCGCCGCGCCCCCGACGGCCGCCTGTGGACCTCGGACGGCACCGCGATGCTGCGTCTGGGCGAGAAGGGCATCGTCGATCTCATCATCGGCGATGCTCCCGACTCCGACCAGATGAACCGCCTCCGGGCCGCGGCGGTCGGCAAAGACGGACGGATCTACGCCGTCGATGGTCGCAACGCCTTCGTCCACGTCTTCGACAGCCAGGGCAAGCGCACCGCCGTGTGGAAGCCCGAGCCCGGCGACTTTGCTGTCGAAGCCGGCCTGGGGTCGATCACCGTGGACGGCGACGGAAGCGTCTATTACTACCCCACCGACGGCAAGGGGCACATGAAGTTCACCGCCGACGGCGTGCGCCGCGGGTTCCAGACCCGGCGCTGCGACGAGGTGAGCGAGGAATGGGTCGCGCGCCCCAACGGGCGCGAGATCCTCGTCCTCGGCTACGAAAACGCCTTCCTCTTCGACGCCGAGGGCAGGGAAATCGCCACGGTGTCGCGGCGCGCCGATCGCAAGTGGCTCGTGAATCCGGACGAGGCCGCCTTTGGGGACGACGGAACGTTTGCGATCCTCGCCAGCCCCTTCATTCGCGGCGAGGTCCCGCCGTCGGTAACGTTCTTCGCTCCAGACGGCACGCCAACGCGCACCGTGGACCTCCCCGGCAACTTTCACTACGCGAGGCTCGCCTACGACGGCCGGCGCGCCGCACTCTGCTCGGGCGGTGTGCTGCTCCTGGTCGATCGATCCACCGGAAATGCGCGGCGGTTTGCGCTGCCGGGCGCATCTGAGAACTCATGGCACACGCCCTATTGTTCGCCGCGTCGCGACGAGGCGTGGGTGCTCTCGGCGGACACGATGTCCTTCGAGCGTTTCGCGCTCCCGGCGGATTGATGCCGAGGGATCGGTGATCGGACACGACCGGAGCAAGCCCGATGAGCACGCACGTCTCCCGCCGCCGGTGCCTCGCGACCGTCTCGCTCATCCCCCTCGCGCCGAGCCTCGCGCTCGCGGCACGCGGCGCCGTATCCCAGCCCGCAACCCCCGCGTCGGGGGGAGCGCCCGACTCCTTCCCCGCCCAGGACCCCGCCCTCGTCCGCGAGATAGTCGGCGCCTCGCACGGCAACCTCGACCGCGTCGCCGCGCTCCTGAAGGATGCCCCGCGCCTCGCCAACGCCGCGTGGGACTGGGGCTTCGGCGACTGGGAGACGGCGCTCGGGGCCGCGTCGCACACCGGGCGGCGCGAGATCGCCGGGATGCTCCTCGACCACGGCGCCCGCCCCGACATCTTCACCTACGCCATGCTCGGCAAGCTCGACGCCGTCAAGGCCATGATCGAAGCCCACCCCGGGCTCCAGCGCACCCGCGGCCCGCACAACATCACGCTCATGAGCCACGCGAAAGCCGGCGGTCCTGAGAGCGCCGCCGTCGTCGAGTACCTGACCAAGCTCGGTGATGCCGACATCCCCGTGCCCGACCTGGCTCTCTCCGACGACGAACGCCGCGCCGTGATCGGCGAGTACTCCTACGGCCCGCGTCCCGACCAGCGCTTCAAGGTTTTCACCCGCGAGCGCGACAACGCTCTCATGCTCCAGCGCGGCGAGGGATCCTCCCTTGTCCTCAGACGCCAGGGGTCGTATGTGTTCTCGCCTCCCGGCGCGCCCGAAGTGCGGATCGTGTTCACGACCGAGAGCGGCTACGCGGCAAGCGTGACGATTACCTCGCCCGCCCCGGTGGTGTCAGCGCGCCGTGTGTAATGCGCCACGACTTTCGCGGTTCTTCCGCGAAGAATCGTGCCGAGCCACGCACGATGTGGGTATGCGACGGAACGTCCGCACGACTTTCGGTGCAGGAACACCGAAAGTCATTGCACCCGGCGTGTCATTCCCTTGAATCATCCCGTGCTGTGTCTTTGGAGACTCCAACAAACGCAAACCAATCGATGATGCTTTGCAAATCTATTCCGCGCACGTCTCGCCACATCAACGATCGTCCTGGCCAGCCGCCAAGTACGGCAGCAACATAGTGTGGGCGATGGGCGAAAAGCTCTTTGGCAAACGTCTCAAACGGTTCATCCAGCGGTGGGACGAGTGCAAGGCGGGGGGCACTTGGCAGATCTATCTTCAATCGCGCAGCAATCGCATTCAGGCCAACGTCTATAGGGGAAAATCCAAGTATCCGTACATCCTGTAATTCATCTCAATCCAACATGCGAAAGGAATAAACCTTTTTGCACGCCTCACATTCGACGAAGCCCTCGGTCGGTCCGTCGTAGTAACCGTAAGAATCGCCCGGTAAAACGGCAGCGATCCCAACACTCGATCCGCCAGCAGCTTGCAGCACACCAAGTCTTGATCCGCCAAGCATGTTGTTTAGCGCGACGGTCCAACACACTCACGCGTCGTCCAGAACTCTCACGCTCTCAAACCTCTTCCCCTCCAGCATCTCCAGGCTCGCCCCACCCCCCGTCGACACGTGCGACATCCTCTCCGCCATGTGGAATTTTTCCACCGCCGCGGCCGAGTCCCCGCCGCCGACGATGCTCGTCGCCCCCGCCTTCGTCGCGTCGGCGATCGCCTTGGCAATCTGCATCGTGCCCGCGCTGAACGCGCCCCACTCGAAGACGCCCATGGGCCCGTTCCACACGATCGTCTTGGCGCTCCGCAGCACCGCCGCGTACGCCGTCTGAGTCGCCGGGCCGATGTCAAGGCCCATGTAGCCGTCCTTGATCGCGCCCTCGAACACCTGAATGTCCGAAGCGTTCTCGCTGAACTCGGTGGCGCAGACGTGGTCCTTGGGCAGGTGAAGCTCGGCCTGGCTCTTTGCCGCGAGGTCGAGGGCGCGCTTCGCGTCGTCGAGGCGGTCGGCCTCGACCTTGCTCGTCCCGACCTTCACGCCCTTGGCCGCCAGGAACGTGTAGGCCATTGCGCCGCCCACCAGCACCGCGCTGGCCTTGGGCAGGAGGTTCTCGATCGCGGCCATCTTGTCTGAGACCTTCGCCCCGCCCAGCACCACCACGAACGGCTTGGCCGGGTTCGCCAGGGCCTCGCTCAGGTACTTGATCTCTTTCTCGACGAGGAACCCGCTTACCTTCGGCCCGTTCACGGCCCTGGGCACCGCGACCATCGACGCGTCGGGGCGGTGGCAGGTGCCGAAGGCGTCGTTGCAGTAGACCTCGGCGTAGGCCGCGAGCTTGGCCGCGAACGCCGCGTCGCCCTTCTTCTCGCCCTTGTGGAAGCGCAGGTTCTCGAGAAGGACCACCTCGCCGTTCTTCATCGCCTTCACCGCCGCCGCGGCAGCGTCATCGACGCAGTCCTGCGAGGGGAATGCTACCGGCTTGCCGAGCAGTTCGCTCAGCTTCTTCGCGCACGGCTCGAGGGAGTCCTCGGCCTGGTAGCCCTTGCCCTCGGGCCGGCCGAGGTGCGAGCAGAGAATGGCCCGCCCGCCGCGGTCGATCACGCCTTTGATCGTGGGCAGGGCGCTCCTGATCCGGCGGTCGTCGGTGATCCGGCCGTCCTCGATCGGGACGTTGAAGTCCACGCGGACGAGGACGCGCTTTCCAGAAACGTCGATCGACGCGATGTTCTTCTTGGGCATTGGGGCCTCCGCTGGATCGTGGAGGAGAACGCGGTGAGGCGGAGGACGCGGAGTGCCGCGGAGAAGAGGCGGTAGTCAGTCAGGAGGAACTCGAAGGGCTCGAAGACCGCGATCTCCGCCCCTCCGCGTTCTCTTCAGTTCTTACCCCTCCACGATCCGCTCGATCTTCGACCGCACGTCCGACATGCCGCTGGAGTTCAGCCGGTCCTTGAGCTTGCGGAGGCGCGTCGCCAGGGACGCGTCCACGAGCTGGTCGCCGATGCGGAACTTGACGCCACCGATCATCGTGCTGTCGGTGTAGGGGTGGACGACGACTTCCTTCCCGAGCACGCTGCTCAGCCGGTCGCGGGCGTGCCGCACTTCGTCCTGGCTCATGGGCGCCGCGGTCAGGACATCGACCTCGATCCGCCCGAAGCGCTCCTGCACGAGCGCGTCATAGGCGCCGACGATCGGGACCAGGTGCGAGAGGCGGCCCTTGCGATTGAGGACCAGGAGGAACCGCAGCGTGAGGTCGTTCACCTGGCCCTGGAAGATCCGCTTGAGCGACTCGGCCCGGTCCGCGCTCGCCACCACGCGCGAGGCCAGGAACTCGTTGAACTTCGCGTCGCCGCGGGCCATCTCGAGGATGTCCTCGAGCTCGCTCTGCACGGCCTCGATGGTGGCCCGCCCGCCGCTGGCCTCGGCCAGGTCGAGCAGGCCGCGGGCGTACACCGAGGCGAGGGCGTCGGGCTGGGTGTCGATCAAGGGCACGGGTTGCTCCAGGAACAGGCCAATCCGCAACGGTTACTGATCTCTACGCCGGCCACCGCGCACAATTCACGGCTCGCTGTTCACCATCCGCTCAGTTATTCGCCGCCTGCAACTGCCGCAGCGACTCCTCGACCAGCTCGCGCTGATCGTCGGGCCGGATCTCCCGCCGCAGGATCTTGCTCGCCAGCGTCGTCGCCAGCGTCGTCGCCTCGCCGTAGATCTCGCCGATCGCCGCGCGCTTGGCCGACTCGATGTCCTTGGCGGCGCGCTCGCGCATAGCGTTGAGTTCCTGGTCGGCCTTGGCCTTGAGCGCCGCGGCCAGCTCGAGCTGCTGGGCCTTGGTCTGCTCGAGCATCTGCTGGGCCTCGGCCCGCGCCTGCGCCAGGCTCTTGTTGTACTGGTCGAGGGCCTCCCTGGCTTCGCGCCGGGCCTGTTCGGCCGCCGCGATCTCGCTCTTGATCTTGTCGGCCCGCTCGTCGAGGGCGCGCGTGATCACCGGCCAGACCTTGACGGCCAGCACGCCGAAGACCAGCGCGAAGACGACCAGCGCCGTCACCGCCGTCGCCACGCCCTGCTTGGTCGTCGCGATCGGGCCGTGCTTGTCGGCCCCGGCCTCGTCGGCGGCCAGCGCGACCACGGGCGCGGCAAGGGCCGCGAGGAGAAACGCCTGCGAACGGAGTTGCGCGAGCATCGGGCACTCCCAAAGGGACCCGGCGTGGCCGGGGTTCGACTCTCGATCCAAGCCGCGGGCCGCCCGTCGGGGCGGCGCGCGGTGAACGGACTTACTTGGCGCCGAAGCCCGCGAAGACCGCGAACAGCGTCGCACCTTCGATCAGAGCCGCGGCAAGGATCATGTTGATCTGGATCTTGCCGGTGGCCTCGGGCTGGCGGGCGATCGCCTCGACGGCGCCCTTGCCGACCAGGCCGATGCCGATGCCGCCGCCGATCAGGGCGAGCCCCGCGCCCATGACCGCCAGGCCCTTGCCGACGCTCGAGGCGTCCGCGGCCTGGGCGTTGGCGATGGCCGGCATGAGCGCCATGGCGCCCGCCGCCAGCATCGTCGTCTTCGTGAACAGCTTGCTCATCATCTCGAAACCCTTTCCAACTGTGCCCGGGGGTCAATCACCCCGCGAGGGGTGGCGGCCCGTTATTCACGCGTGGGCGTGCTCGTGGCCGTGGGCATGGTCGTGCCCGTGCTCATGACCATGCTCGTCGTGGTGGTCCATCAAGGAGATAAAGATCGTCGTGAGGAACATGAAAACGAACGCCTGCAGGAAGGCGACGAAGAGCTCGAGGAACATCAGGGCCGTCGAGGCCAGCACGCTGACGACCGTGATCGCGCCGTTGGCGCCCCAGCCGCCGCCGCCCAGGGCCGAGGCGATCGCCCCGCCCGCGAACGAGAGCAGCGTCGCGATCAGCACGTGCCCGGCCGTCATGTTCGCGAACAGACGCAGCGCCAGCGCGAAGGGCTTGATCAGGAACTGGCCGGCCGCCTCGATCGTGAGCAGGAGCAGCGCGATCGGGAACATGTACCAGGGCAGCCCGCCCATCATGTGCTTGACGAAGCCGACGGGCCCGAGCCGCACGATCGCCGCGATGTTGAAGACCAGGGCCGCGATGACGGCCAGCGTGCCCGTCACCCAGATGTTCTGGGTCGCCGTGCCGCCGATCCAGTCGGCGTGCACGCCCATGAGGTGCATCACGTCGCGGATCGGGGTCAGGCCGAGCAGGTTGTTGACGAGGATGAAGAAGAAGATCGTCCACATGAACGGCATGAACCGCTCGGTGCGATCGCCCAGCAGCGGGCGGACGACCTCTTCCTTCAGGTAGACGCAGATCACCTCGAGCATGTGCGCGAAGCGGTTGCGGGTAACGTACGCCTCGGTGCCCTGCGACTTCTCGCCCGTCCTGATCTTCCCCGCCGCCCACAGGCCCACGACGATCAGCACGAGGCCCGAGAGCACGAGCACGCCCTGGTTGCCCGTCCACAGCCAGTAGCCGTCCGCGCTCTTGATCGCCAGGCCGTTCACCACGTGGTCGAGCGGGTCGGCGGCGCCGAGGAACAGTGAGGGGATCGTCGTCATGCGAGCTTCCGGTTCGGTTCGGCCGCGGGACGCGCCGCCATCTCGCGGCGCCTCTCCAACGCGGCAAGGACCCTGATGGCCGCCGTGGCCTCAACGACTAGCAGCAGCATCGCCCCCGCGACGACGCCGACGAACAGCGGGCGCGCCAGTACCTCCGGCGAAGCCTCGCGCACCGCGTAGCAGAACCCCAGCGACAGGAGCATGCGCGCGACGCCGGCCCCCATCACCGCCACGCCCCAGTGGTCGCGTCCGACCCTGAGCACCGCCGGCGCCAGGGTCGCGACCAGGCCCACCGCCGAGGCGATCAGCACCGTCCGGACGGTGAACGAATCACCCCCCAGCCACGCCGCGACGGCCCAGGAAAGCCCGGCGGCCGCCACCGACGCAGCGAGCATCCCCGCCCCGTACGCGGCACGCGGCACTGGGATTTCGGGGGCGCTGGTCACGCGTTGCGGGTCCAAAAAAGTGGGTGTAAGGATAGTCTCGCCGGGGCGCTCCGGCGAGCGCCGCCGGCCCGTCAACCGGCTAACGCGGGCCCCCGGTGCCGCCTTTCTTGCGTTCCTGCTCGCGTTTCTCGTCGGCCAGGGTCCGGCGGATGATGCGGTACAGCGACAGCGCGAACCCGGCGACCAGGCCGATCAGGGTGTACCGCGGGCTGGTCCCCTGCCAGCGGTCGGCGAAGTAGCCGAGCAGGGCCGCGCCGATGATCGTGAACACGAAGTCCATGGCCGCGCCCCAGGCCTTGGTCATGTCGCCGTAGCCGGAGGAGCCGCCGTCCTTGCCCGTCGAGCCGGCGCCCGGCTTCTCGCGGAGCGTCTCGGGGATCGGCGGCGGGGGAGGGGTCTCGAAGAGATCGCGCGCGGGCTCCGCGGCCCCGGGCTCGGCGTTCTCCCGCTTTTCTTCCCTGCCTTCCATGGCACCTCACGATCGTTCTACATGAGCAGGCGTGCCGCGTAGTGGCGCGCCGCCGAGACCGCCTCGCGCACGCGGGTAGCGTCGGTGCCGCCGCCCTGCGCGGCGTCGGGCTTGCCCCCCCCCTTGCCGCCGCAGGCCATCGCGGCCTCGCGGACCCAGTCGCCGGCCTTGAGGCCGCGGGCGATGAGCGCGTCGGGTACCGCGGCCATCATCGACACGCGGTTGGCGTCGCTGTCCACGTCGAAGAGCATGACCGCCGAGCGCGGCGAGGCGTCCCGGATGACCTTGACGGCCGACTGCAGCGCCTGGCGGTCCTGGCCCGCGTCGATCGTGCCGACGACGAACATCTCCATCGCCATCGTCGCGGAGTCGGCCAGGGCACGCGCCTGGCGGACGGCCTGGTCGCGCTTGCCCGCCGCGGCGGACTTCCCCGCGGCCTTGAGCTTGTCCTGCAGGGCCGCGACCCCCGCGCGGAGTTGCTGCTTCTTCCACAGGGGCATCACGAGCTTTTCGAGTTCGCCCGTCAGCGCCTGGACTTCCTTGACCAGTTCGTCGCCCTCGAGCGACGCCGCGGCGTTCACGCGAACCCCGATCTGGTCGCCCGCGACGATCGCTTCGTGGGCCTTGGCCCCGCTCAGGGCCGTGATGCGGCGCACGCCCTTGGCGACCGCTTCTTCGCCGGTGATCGCGAAGTGGGCGATCTGGCCGGTCGTCGCGACGTGCGTGCCGCCGCAGAACTCGACGGAGTATTCGTTCCAGTCGGGGCTCGCGGGCTTGTCGAGCAGGTCGCCGACCGGGACGCCGATCGAGACGACGCGGACCGGGTCGGGATAGGTCTCGCCGAAGACCGCGCGAAGCCCGGTGATGCCCTTGGCGACGTAGAGCGGCGCCGCCTCGGCGTGAACGGCGAGGTTCGACTCGATGCGCGACTGGACGTGCTTCTCGACGGCCTCGAGTTGCTCGCCCGTGACGGGGGCGTTGTGCGCGAAGTCGAAGCGGAAGCGGTCGGCGCCCACCGCCGAGCCTTTCTGGTCGGGCGAGCCGCCCAGGCCGGCGCGGAGCGCGAGGTTCAGGAGGTGCGTCGCGGTGTGGTTGGCGGCCACCGCGCCGCGCCGGACCTTGTCCTGATGCACGATGACGTTGTCACCGACGCGGAGTTCGCCCCGCACGAGGTGGCCGATGTGCAGCACGTAGCCGCCGAACGAGCGGACGCTCTCGACGCGGAACTCGGCGCTCTCGTGCCGCTCGCGGATGCCCCCGCCGCGCGACTCGGCCAGGACCTCGATCCGCCCGTGGTCGGCCTCCTGCCCGCCCATCTCCGCGTACAGGTTGGTGCGGTCGAGGACCACGCCGATCTTGCGGGTCTGCGCGACGCCGGCCTTGAGGTGCTCGTCGAAGTTGGTGCCGTTCCAGATGGCGCGGACGTGGGCGCGGCAGTCGCGGAGCGAGTACTTGTGCGAGTCGTCGGTGGGCTCGACGCCCATGCGGGCCAGGCGCGCGGTCTGATCGCCGCTCAGGTGCGGCTCGCCCTCGCCCCCCTCGGCCTCCTGGGGCCGGGCGCGCGACTGCGCCTCGGCCGCCTTGCGGTGCTCCTCGTAGGCGGACATGTCGATCTTGAGGCCGCGCTCCTCGGCCATCAGCGCGGTGAGGTCGATGGGGAAGCCGTAGGTGTCGTACAGCTTGAAGGCCTCGGCGCCGGGAATGACGCCGGTGCGCTTGGACTGCAGCGCCACGCCTTCGAAGAGCTTGATGCCGCGGTCAAGGGTGCGGCCGAAGCTCTCTTCTTCCTCGCGGATCACTTCGGTCGCCTTGGCGGCGCCGGAGTAGAGCTCGGGAAAGGCCTCGCCCATGTGATCGATGAGCGCCGGCACGAGTTGGTGGAAGAAGCCGGGCTTGGCGTTCAGCATCTGTCGGCCGTAGCGGACCGCGCGGCGCAGGATCCGGCGGAGGACGTAGCCCCGCCCGATGTTGCTGGGGACGGCGCCGTCGGTGATCGCGAACGTGAGCGTGCGGACGTGGTCGGCGATCACGCGGTAGGCGGTGTCGACGTTGCCCTCGTCCTGGGCGCCGAGCCTGCCGCGGTACGGGCGAGCGCCGGTGATGCGCTCGATCGCGTGGAAGAGCGGCGCGAATACGTCGGTGTCGTAGTTCGAGCGCTTGTTCTGGAGCACCGAGACCAGGCGCTCCAGGCCCATGCCCGTGTCCACGTGCGCGGCGGGGAGGGGCTTGAGGACCGTCGCGCTCTCGCGGTTGTATTGGATGAACACGAGATTCCAGATCTCCAGGACGTCGGGGTCGCCGGCGTTCACGAGCCTGGCGGCGTTGCGCGCCCCGATCCGGTCGAAATGGATCTCGCTGCACGGCCCGCACGGGCCGGTCTCGCCCATCTCCCAGAAGTTGTCCTTCATGTTGCCGGGAAGGACGTGGTTCGAGGGGAGGTAGCGGCACCAGAGGTCGCGGGCCTCTTCGTCCGCGGCGAGCCGGAACTCGTCGGAGCCCTCGAAGTAGGTCGCGTACAGCCGGTCGGCGGGGATCCGGTAGACCTTCGTGAGCAATTCCCACGCCCAGTCGATCGCTTCCTTCTTGAAGTAGTCGCCGAAGGACCAGTTGCCGAGCATCTCGAAGAAGGTGTGGTG